>JACQDW010000140.1 GCA_016200845.1 Burkholderiales bacterium
GTTGAAAATATAATGAGGTTCATTTTATTTAGATGTTCCTCTTATGTCCTCTACCTTGCGCGCTCTCCCTATGATGTCGAAAGCCTCGACCGGCATTGTGTTTGTATTCTCTCTCAGTGCGAATGTCTTTGCGCAAGAGATTGTCACCACACAAGAAGTTCGACAGGAAAAGCAGGAAAAGCAGGAAACCGAAAAAGCGCAAGGAGAACAAGCTCAAAAGAAAGACGAGCGTCGCCGTTCGCAAGTGAAAGCTACTGCGGATAAGCCTCAGAAAAAAATGGTCGATGCCCCTGTTCAGCAGGTGCAAATTCAGGGAGCAAAGCAAACAGAAATAGATTTGCGTCGCAATTCGATCGCGGGAAGAATCATTATTGGACGTGAAGAACTAGACCGTGACGGTGATACCAGCGTGGGCGAGATTTTAAAGCGCTTGCCCGGAGTGACCGTTGGTGGCCGGGCTGGGCGCGGTGGCGATGTGCGTATGCGTGGTATGGGTGGTGGCTATACGCAAATGTTGGTGAATGGTGAGCGTCCGCCCCGTGGGTTTTCTATGGAGTCTTTGTCGCCAGATCAGGTAGAAAGAATTGAGATCATGCGCGGGCCGGTCGCTGAATTTAGCACGCAGGCGATTGCAGGGACGATTAACATCGTGTTGCGTGAAGACTTTCAGGCAAAAGATACCGACGTTAAGCTCAGCATGGGGATAGAACAAGGGCGTCTGGCGCCCAATTTATCGATTTCACATCCCGGACAATGGGGAGGCGTGCAGTATTCTTTGAGTGGGTCTGTATTCAGAAATGGGCAGCAAGACCGATCGGAATCGCATAAAACAGAACTGCATGAAGAAACAGGATACACGGTATTGCAAGATCAATTGGATCAAACTGAACGACATAGTTCGGGCATACACCTGACACCGCGTTTGAGCTATAAATTTGAAAATGGTGATCACCTCAATTTTCAGCCATTTTTGATGAATTCACGCAGCGCATCGCGTCATGCAACGACCATGACGCAATCGCCTGATATGCCAGATTCCACGACCGGGCAACGTCCATTTGCCTACGCCAGTGCGCATAACCATGCAGACTCGACCTCAGGAAAACTCAGTCTGAATTTTCAACATCGGTTTGACGATACTTCTAAATTGACTTTAAAAATTGGCGCTGGACTCGGGCGTACCGATAGCGATAGTTATCGACAACAATTTGCCAGTAATGGTGAAGTGTTGAATCTGGTGAGTGACGTTAATCGATCCGACGATAGTAGTTTTAGCACCGGCGGGAAATATACGACGCCGCTTGGTGAGCACCAAAATCTTGCGGCTGGCTGGGAAATTGAAAATGGGCAGCGACATCAAAACCGAGTTTCCCTGGACAATGGGGTGCCGCAATTTTCTGATTCTGGTGATAATCTCGATGCTAGCACTCGTCGCTTCGCCGCTTTTGTGCAAGACGAAATCGACATCAGCGCACAATGGTCGGGATATGCAGGCCTGCGCTGGGAAGGAATAGACACTCATAGCAGCAAAACGAACTATGTCGTCAATAACGAAAGCCGGGTGTTAAGCCCTATCGTGCACGCGGTGTATCGTATTCCCGGAGCAGGTCGCGATCAGATCAGAATGAGTTTGACCAGTAGTTATCGTGCACCGAGTTTGAACGATATTATTGCCGTGCCTACGATTTCTCCTTATAACAGTCCAACCCGTCCAGATCGCTCGGGAAACCCCGATCTGAAGCCAGAACTGGGGCGTGGCATTGATCTCGCGTTTGAACATTACCTCGCATCGGTGGGCATCATCAGCATTAATTTTTTCGCCAAGAAGATCGACGCACTGATTCGCCGTCGTACAGAATTGTTGAGCGTCGGCGATAAAAATCGTTGGGTGAATACGCCGGTGAATGTCGGGCAAGCGCATGCTTCTGGAATCGAGTTAGAGGCAAAGTTCCCTTTGCGAGAATTATTTGCTGATGCGCCCGCCCTCGATTTTCGCGGGAATTTTAGTCGTTTCTGGTCGCGTGTTGATGGCATACATGGTCCGAATAATCGCTTGGATCAGCAACCGACGATGACGGCGAACGTCGGAATTGACTATCGTCCGCAAGGTGCGGCAATGCAATTTGGAGGTAATTTTAATTGGACGCCCTCGTTTGAAAATCAATTGAGCGATAGCCAAACTTCGTTTACGGGGATCAAGCGTCAGTTAGATGCCTATGTGCTGTGGAAGCTGACTTCACTTACTAAATTGCGACTGGCGGCGAGTAATTTATTGGCGAACGAAGCCGTGAATGCGAACAGTTTGGAACTTAATCGCGTGTTCTATGTGCAGAGTAATCGTGCGCAAACATATCGTGTCTTAAATCTGCGTTTAGAGATGAAATGGTAGGTTTGACGCTAACTAGCCTGAATTGCTTCGTTCAATTCTGCTTGATAGTCAGTGAGTAATTGTATGTGCTGTGCTTGCGCTGCTTGTTTGGGATTACGCATAACGCGATTGTAAAAATCTTCGCCTTGCGGCAAATCGGTATGGGAAATACCTATGCACGCGTTTCTTCCTGATTTCTTGACCATATACAGCCCCTGATCAGCAAAGTTAACCACTTGTGCCCATGTGAGTAAATGTGGCTGGTGGGGCAGGAAGGGGAAGCTGGCAAATCCGACTGAGCAGGTGCGTAATACTTCGATGTCGTTGAGCAGCTTGAATGATTTTTCGGCGACGACGGCACGAATACGCTCCGCGACGCTAGCCGCATCTTTGCGATTGCAGGCACGGGCGACCACTAAAAATTCTTCACCGCCCCAGCGTATCAAATAGTCTGATTCGCGGAAGACACTTTGCAGACGATCACGCATTTGTGTCAGCACCATATCGCCACAAGCGTGACCGTAGGTGTCGTTGACGGATTTAAAATGATCGAGGTCAACCATGAAAAAAACCAGATCCTCGTCTGCCGGATCGGCATGGGTTTCTTGCTCTAGACGATCTTCGTAGGCGCGTAAAGCACGGGCAACATCGCGCTCTATGTTTTGCAGCAAAAAGCGTCGATTGCGCAATCCCGTCAATGGGTCGGTGATGCTGACTTCCTCCAGCTGATGTTGCGTCTCGCGTAGTGCCGATAAAGTTGCCTGCAATTGTCTGTAAGCGGATGCGTTATCAAGAGCGATCGCGCCATAAGCGGCAAGTGTGCGCAATATCGAGCGTTCACGTTCGCCATAGACGTGCTGGCGAGGTGATTGTATCGACATCACGCCTAGCAGCCGCTCTCCTATCATCAATGGCATATACAACAGGCTCAAGGTTTCCATGGTGCCGGGAATGATGAAGCGTCCCGGCGTACCTGGTTCACGTTCCAATACAATTTCCGTGCGCTCTCGGGCGCAACGTGCGAAAGAAGAAATTGGGTGTTCTAGGGGCGTTAAAAAACTGGCGATCGCTTCGCCATTTTCAATGCCAAAGACAAAATTCAATTCAGCGCCGTTAGGCTCTAACAAGGAGATGCCAAAACTGCTGGCGTCTAACAAATCATTGACGTGCCTGTGTAGTGATTCAAAGACCGCTTCCGCATTGAGATTGGCTGTAATTTCTCTGCCGATCAGTCCGAGTGTCTCTAGCGTATTGCTGGAGTCTTGTAAGCTGGCTGCACGCTCAGCTTCGGTTCGTGCGATTTGTCGGTGATATTCAGCATCAGCGCGGTGCCTTTCGTTATCGTATTTCACTTGCATTGCAGTGGCACGATTGCGCGCTTCGTTCAGGCGTCGATTTTCTTTCGACTTTGCGGCGAGTCGGGTATAGTGAAACGCTTGTTGATAGTCGTTAATTTGAACATAGCTGTCAGCAATTTCATCGAGTAGATCGGCTGGAATATTGATGCCTTTGATGCTGGAGCATAGCGCTAAAGCTTGGAGCTGATAGCGCAGGCTATGGTTAGGTGCGTCAATCACATCAGCACCGGTTTGCCAAGGATAGGCGTGGCTCTTGGCGAGCTCGGCATACACGCGCAGACATTTGATTTGCTCATCCAGATTGTTTTGTTCGCGCGCTATCTTGAGAGCTTGCTCTATTTGCTGCTCGGCCTCTTCGGGACGGGATAAACGGCAATAGGCAATGGCTTGCCCGCGCCAGCAATCGGACAGAAAAATCGGCTCGTTATGCACGGCAATTTTATCGGCGGCGAAGCGGAAATAGTTGAGCGCCTCTTCGTTTTCTCCCACATCTAAAGATAAGTCGCCAAGGTAGGCGAGGGTATGCGCATAGGTGCGTGACCCCGAAATTTTCTCCTGTATGGCGAGTGCTTCGATCAACTTTTCTTTGGCATCACTATGCCTTTCTAGCAGGCGCAGAGCATTGCCGGTTTGGAGTAAGGCGATCGCTAATGCACTTGGCCACTCATTGCTGCGCGCGGTGGCGAGGGCGATTTCGTCCCACTCTAATGCTGCATCGAGATCACCCAACGTGGCGAAAGAATCTCCAGCATTGGTGGCGGTTAAAATGGCCTGGCGAATTTGTCCGGTCTCAAATGCAGCGCGGTGAGCTTGTATGTGCAGACGACAAGATTCGCCAAGATCGCCGATTTTGTTGGCAACAATAGCGCGTGCGCTGTCGAGCCAGGCGGTCACCGCACTGGGAAAACTATGATGCTCGTCAAATGCGGCACTCAGTTGGATGCTAGTCTGCTTAGGGTCGCGGATTGCGCTGTTATGCAAGCTGCGGGCAAGCGCAATTTGGTGGCGAACGGTATCGCCAGCACGTTGATAATGGGTGATGGCCGTGCTTAATGAGTCATCGCGTTTGGCAATGTCGCCAAGATCACGGTAGATGGAGCTAGCTAAAAAATAACTGTCGCCAGCACCACTGAAATCGTGAAGGGCGTTGAATTGGGTGATGGCATTACCTACGTTTTTTTCAGCAAGATCAAGTTCGCCATGCAACCACTGAGTCTCCGCTTTAATCAAATCGATACGCGCCATATTGCGGCTGTACCAGGTCTCGTCGTTTTTTGCTTTTTCGAGTAATGAACTCGCTTCGGTAGCGAGCTTAAAAGCACGCTGACAATGTCGTTGGCGTAAATGCCAGGCAAGAGGAATGAGCACTGCCAGGCGTGGCGTGCCATCGAGCAAGGAGAGTTCCGCTTCTAGAGTGAAGATCTCATCGTCGAGTGCATACAAGTCCATTATCTAGCCTGTGTAATTTGTTTCCGGATAGAACCGACTCCAATCTAACATAAAGACTACGCTTGCGAAATACCGGGCAAAAACATACTGTGAAAATATTTGCGATTTGCTCGCAGGTGATCGATTTGGGTTGATTTATTTTTACCGATTAAGCAAAGTGACGCGCTATGATGTAATCTAAATCAGTACAAATTACCGTGGAAAATCTGGGTTAACATAAGCCTATGCGAATACCTACTTCTATAAGCAATCAAGCAGTGCGGCAATTTGCCGACGAGTTGGCATATCGTTTGGAGCCGCTAGGCGATATTGAGGTCAAGCGCTTTTTCGGTGGTCATGCCTTGCGCTACGCGGGAGTGCAGTTTGCGATGGTGATGAAAGGCAGCGTGTATTTTCATGTGGATGACAGCACCCGCGCCAACTATCAAAAGCATCAGTCGCAGGCATTTCACTATGTCAGCAAGACCAAAGACATTATCGTACAGCGCTACTTTGAAGTGCCACCTGCGATCTTGGAATCGGACGCAGAATTAATGACGTGGGCGAGGGAATCAATTCGTACCGTCAAAATTAATCACACTACACGCAAGAAATCATGACTGCGATCAGAACAATGCCGAGGTCACTTTCAATACTTCATCTGCTGTCGTCGCCCCATCGATAATTTTGTTCGCTCCTGCGATGCGTAGCGGTTTCATGTCGTCTTTCACCGCTTGTGCCCGCAATACGTGAATGTCGGAATCCTGCTGGATGAGCTTGCTGAAGGTTTGCGTGACAGTTAGTAATTCATAGATACCAGTACGACCTTTATAACCGGTCTGGCGGCATTCTAAGCATCCTACCGGGCGATATACTTTATGGGGTTTGGGGATGTCCCAGTTTTCGACCAATGCAGCCCAGACCGGATCAAGCATTTCGCCATCATCAGCTTTGCAGTGAGGGCAGAGCGTGCGCACCAGACGTTGCGCCAGGATGCCGACGATGGTCGCTTCTAATAGATAGTAAGGCACGCCCAATTGCAGCAAACGCATGATGGCGGAAGGGGCATCGTTGGTGTGTAGAGTGGATAAAACCAGGTGACCTGTCAGCGCTGCCTGAATCGCCATTTCCGCCGTCGCCAAGTCGCGAATCTCACCGACCATGATGATGTCGGGATCTTGTCGCATCAGTGCACGTATGCCGTCGGCGAAGCTCAGATCGATATTCGATTGCACCTGCATTTGATTAAACGAGGCCTCGACCATTTCGATCGGGTCTTCCACTGTGCAAACGTTGACGTCCGACGTGGCGAGCGCTTTGAGAGTGGTGTAGAGCGTGGTGGTTTTGCCAGAACCGGTAGGGCCAGTGACCAGAATAATGCCATGCGGCTTTTGTGTCAGTTTGTCCCAGCGTTGCGCGTCATTGGTGGGGAATCCTAGTTCCGGCAATGATTTGACGACGACTTCGGGATCGAAAATACGCATGACCAGCTTTTCGCCAAATGCGGTCGGCAGGGTTGATAAGCGTAGTTCCACTTCTTGCCCATCAGCGGTGCGCGTTTTGATGCGACCATCTTGTGGGCGACGTTTTTCAATCACGTCCATGCGACCGAGTAGTTTGATCCTGGCCGTCATCGCGATCATGACGATGGCGGGCACTTGATACACCTGATGCAGAACGCCGTCGATACGAAAGCGTATCACTGCCATTTCGCGCTTGGGTTCCAAATGGATGTCGGACGCTCTTTGTTCAAAAGCGAATTGCCACAGCCAATCAACAATATTTATGACGTGCTGATCGTTGGCATCGACTTGCTTGTTGGATTTTCCTAGCTCGACTAATTGCTCAAAGTTATTGCGCAATGCCAGATCGTTGTTATTGGCTTTGCGTGCATCTTTGATCGATTTGGCGAGCGAGAAAAACTGCGCGGTGTACTGCGCGACGTCGAGAGGATTGGCCAGCACCAGTTTAATTTCGCGCTGAGTAATGCGTCCGATTTCCTCCACCCAGCCATTATTGAAAGGATCGCAGGTCGCGATAGTGACACTGTCACTGTCCGCATCCACAGGCAAAATATTAAAGCGCGTGGCATAGGTCGAATTCATCACATCCGACACTTTGGTGAAATCGATTTTTAAAGGATCAATGCGGAAGAATGTGAGTTTGGCTTTCTTCGCGGTCCATTCCGTCAGCCAGTCTAGCGTCAAGAGTTGTTGCGGTTTGAGTGCAGAATAGAGCTTAGACTGGGCAACGGCGGTCAGCGGGTGCATATCATCAGCACCATTTTTTAAAATGCCGCGTGCATGGTTAAAGGCGACCTTGGCATCGTCTTTAGCGATAATGCCATCTTCCATCAACCAAGTGAAAATTTGCTGCATGGTCAGACTTTTTGGGGAAGCGCTCATGTTCATAATTGATGGATGGAAAAAGGAAATAGTAGAGGTGGTATGGGTTTATTTTTGTACCGAGTTAATTAAGCCATCGACCCAGCTTTTTGCCGGCAATTTGCTTGCTGCAAAGATCGCCGCTGCGCGCTCATATAACACTGGGAAATCGAGGCGCAAACGCGCCTTGAACGCGATCGCGACGATATTGCCGTCATGCACTTCGGGCAGACAGAGTACAGTGCCAAAGGCATAGCGCAAGGCCTTCATGTTTTTTGCAAAGCTGGGATGGTCGCCGAATAAGTTGACAGTCAATACCCCATCTGGTTTCAGACAGGCAGCACAGGCTTCATAGAACTCCGCCGTATCTAGCACAGGGCCACGCGCAGTTGCATCGTACAGATCAACTTGTAAGGCATCAAAACTATCACGATGATCAGCATCGTTGACGAAATCAAGCGCATCCATTTCTAAAACTTGCAAACGCTCGTTATCAGGCGGCAATTTAAACATGCTCCGGCAAATCATCAACACTGAAGGGTTGAGCTCAACCGCAGTTACGTGGCAATCGGGAAACGTCTTATAACAAAATTTTGTAAGTGCGCCGGTGCCTAATCCCAATTGAGCGACGTGGCTGGGCTGGGAATGAAATAGCATCCACGCCATCATTTGCTGCGCATATTCGAGTTCTGGCCAATCAGGTTTGCGCAAACGCATCGCGCCTTGTACCCACTCAGTGCCAAAGTGAAGATAGCGTACGCCATCATGTTCGGATAAGGTGACAGGCGCGAACTTGACTTTGCGCGGTGGCGGTGAAGTGCTTGGTAGTGGCTTGCTATGCTTGTGACGACTGGCGCGGGGGCCGGATTTGAGATTGGATTCTGCTTCTATGGATTTGCGTTTAATGAGCATGGCGAGGCTGATTCATTTTGGGGATGATTTAATCTTACTCAGGAATTCAACAGTATTAGGACTTGCGCAAAACAGACGCTGGCGTTGTTGTGTTCGCCTCGCCGTACAATTGTACTGTCTTCGGCTCCACGCCTAGCCAGCGCAATTTTGCGTAAGTCCTAAGTGTTTTTTGCTAAAAGCCATTGTAAGCGCTATGTTAAACTTGGCACTAGTGTTTTTTTGTGCGTGATGTCAACTGGCTGTGTGCCGGTGCGTTGTGCGCGAGGTTGGAGGGGTATTTTGAATGAAGGGAATTGAAATGAATAAAGCGATTGTAAAGAGACTGGCGAGCTGTGGCATCGTTGTTTTGTTTGCTGTGGGTGGCTTGAGTGCTTGTGTATCTTCGCACACTTCGGGCAATGTCTATCGGCCATATCAGGCTCAAAATGAAATGAGCGTACGCTATGCCGTGGTCGATGCAGTGCGTGAAGTGAATATTGATGGTGGACGCTCAGGAGTTGGCACGATGACGGGGGCGGTATTGGGTGGTTTGGCCGGATCTAGCGTGGGTGGTGGCCGTGGATCAACCGCAACAGGCATCGTTGGTGCGGTGGTCGGTGGGATTATAGGCAATAATGTTGAATCTAACGCAAATGTGCGCAAGGGCTTGGAAATCACAGTGCGTTTGGATAATGGCGAATTAAAAGCTATCGTACAAGATGCGGATGAAGCTTTCCGCCCCGGCGAGCGGGTGCGTTTATTGTCGGACCGACGAACTACTCGCGTAACACATTAATTTGGCTGAAGTATAAAAAAGCGCGCAAGCGGTTTGTTCTGCTTGCGCGCTTTTTTATTTGTGAAGGTTTAATTCACATTCAAGAGCATGTCATTTAAACGACGCACAAAAGTGCTAGGGTCATTTAAAGTGCCACCTTCCGCCAAACTGGCTTGGTCGAATAAAATATGAGCCCAATCATTGAACTTGGCTTCTTCATATTTCAAACGCTGTACTAGAGGATGGTCAGGGTTGACTTCCAAAATTGGCTTGGACTCAGGTGCCGCTTGACCAGCGGCTTTCAACATACGCACCAGATTGCCGGACAACTCGTTGTCGTCTGCGACCAGACAAGCAGGGGAGTCGGTCAGGCGGAAAGTGACACGTACGTCTTTCGCTTTGTCTGCCAAGGCAGTCTTCATCTTCTCAACCAGATCTTTGAATTGAGTTTCAGTTTCTTCGTGTTGCTTTTTCTCGGTTTCATCTTCGAGCTTGCCGAGATCCAAATCACCTTTAGCCACTGAGACTAAATCCTTGCCTTCAAATGCAGTCAGATACGACAACATCCATTCGTCAACGCGGTCAGTCAGCAGCAATACTTCCAAGCCCTTTTTGCGGAAAATTTCCAGGTGCGGACTATTTTTCGCAGCGGCATAACTATCGGCAGTCACATAATAGATCTTGTCCTGACCTTCTTTGGCGCGCGCCAGATAGTCGGCGAAGGAGACGTTTTGCGTGTCGCTGTCGTTGTGAGTGGAAGCAAAACGCAGTAAGGCGGCGATGCGATCTTTATTCGCGTTGTCCTCGCCTATACCTTCTTTCAATACTTGACCAAATTCTTTCCAGAAGCTGGCAAATTTCTCTTTCTTATTGTCGGCATCATCGCCATCCGCATTCGCTAAGTCTTCCAGCATACCCAAGACGCGCTTGGTCGAGCCTTCGCGGATTGCTTTGATATCGCGTGACTCTTGCAGAATTTCGCGAGAGACATTCAGCGGCAAATCATTGGAATCGATAATCCCTTTCACGAAGCGCAGATAGACCGGCATCAATTGTTCAGCGTCGTCCATGATGAAGACGCGTTTGACATATAACTTGATGCCGCCGCGTTTATTGCGATCCCACATATCAAACGGAGCACGGCTGGGGATGTAGAGTAACTGCGTGTATTCGCTGCGGCCTTCCACCCGGTTATGGGTGTGCGTCAATGGCGCGGTGTAGTCGTGTGAAATATGTTTGTAGAACTCGGTGTATTGTTCCGGCGTGATGTCCGACTTGCTGCGGGCCCAAAGAGCGCTGGCTTGATTGACCGTTTCTAGTTCGTCGCGTAGCACCTGCTCTTTTTTCTCTTCATCCCATTCTTCTTTTTGCATCAAGATCGGCAGAGAAATATGATCAGAGTAGGTGCGAATCACGGATTTTAATTTCCATGACGAGAGGAAGTCGTCTTCGCCTTCGCGCAAATGCAAAGTGATCGCGGTGCCACGACCTTCTTTGTTGATTTGCTCAACGCTAAAGTCGCCTGCTCCAGCAGATTCCCAGCGCACGCCTTCGCTGGCAGCGCTGCCAGCTTTGCGGGACTCTACAGTGATCTTGTCAGCGACGATAAATCCAGAGTAAAAGCCAACACCAAATTGACCTATCATCGCCGCATCTTTTTGTTGGTCGCCAGATAGTTTGCTAAAGAATTCTTTGGTGCCTGATTTGGCGATGGTGCCCAAGTGATTGATGGCATCATCGCGGCTCATACCAATGCCATTGTCAGCGATGGTGATGGTGCGCGCTGTTTTGTCAAAGCTGACTTTGATCGCCAGTTCGCTCTCATTTTCAAATAGGGCAGCGTTATTGATCGCTTCAAAACGCAGCTTATCGGACGCGTCTGATGCGTTGGAAATGAGTTCTCTTAAAAAGATTTCTTTGTTGGAGTAAAGAGAGTGAATCATCAATTGCAGTAATTGAGAAACTTCCGCTTGAAATCCTAAGGTTTGTTTTTCTGACATGCTATCCTCGAAAAAAGAGAGTGACAAAATAAGTGAATTGCAGTGGAAGTGCAGATGTGGCTGCTCTGTGAAAATTCAAGAGAAGCTTGCGTGATTTTCTTTATCAAGGTAGTGCGAAAGCGCTCATTGCCTGTGTTCTTGGCATGAAAAACGAGTAAGTCTTTGAAATAAAGGCAAAATATTTGCGAATGAATCGCTTATTTTTCACTCAAAACGCGAGGATTTGATGGGGCGAGTATTAGTTTTGCATTGCAACATGCTATAATCGTTGGTTATCCGAATCATCTCCCACATAAACACAATCATGACCAACTCTATACGCGCTATTCGCAACATCGCCATTATCGCCCACGTTGACCACGGCAAA
>JACQDW010000138.1 GCA_016200845.1 Burkholderiales bacterium
GTGCGTCACGAGCCGTATGAAATGTTGACTGTAGACGTCGAAGAAAACAATCAAGGCGGCGTGATGGAAGAGCTCGGTCGTCGTCGCGGCGATTTGCAAAACATGGAACCGGACGGCAAAGGTCGTGTGCGTCTCGAATACCGTATTCCAGCACGTGGCTTGATCGGCTTCCAGGGCGAATTTATGACTTTGACACGCGGTACTGGTTTGATGAGCCACGTGTTTGATGAATATGCACCGGTTGATAATACCAAAGGTGAATTAGCAGGTCGTCGCAATGGTGTATTGATTTCTCAAGATGATGGCGCTGCTGTTGCTTACGCTATTTGGAAATTGCAAGATCGCGGCCGTATGTTCGTGGTTCACAATGACCCAGTGTATGAAGGCATGATTATCGGTATTCACTCACGCGATAACGACTTGGTTGTGAACCCGATTAAAGGTAAGCAATTAACCAACGTGCGTTCTTCTGGTACAGATGAAGCGGTACGCCTGGTGCCACCAATTCAAATGAGCTTGGAATACGCGGTTGAATTTATCGAAGATGATGAATTGGTCGAAGTCACACCTAAGAGTATTCGTTTGCGCAAGCGCTACTTGAAAGAGCATGAGCGCAAGAAAGCATCCCGCGAAGCGTAATTTTTGTGGGACGGGAGATAGATTCCTCTGTCTCCAATCGTGTATCAAGACCCGTTTGATTTCTAGCTCAAACGGGTTTTTCGCGTTTTAGGGAGAAAATTATGCGTCACCCAAGTCACAAGCAAGCCCTGATTTTAATGATGATTGCTCCGGCGATGTGGAGTTCTGCTGGCGTTTTGTCGCGCCTGTTGGAATCGGCGCGTGGTTTTGAAGTGAGCTTTTGGCGCAGTTTTTTTGCCGGTCTTTTCGTCGCTATCGCCTTATTGGCGCAACACAAGTCGAAAGCTTTGAGCAAGGTCAAATCCCTGGGTGTGTACGGTGCCTTTTCTGGTGTGATGTGGGGTGCAATGTTCTCTTGCTTCATGTTGGCGATCACCATGACGACCGTGGCAAACGCTTTGATCGTTGAGAGCTTAGCGCCTTTGTTGACGGCGATTTTTGCCTGGATTTTTCTGCGTGAAACAATCCCTGCCCGTACTTGGGTTGCGATTTTTGTGGCGTGTATCGGCATGGTGTGGATGTTTATCGATGGCTTTTCCAAGCTCGATACCCGCGGCCTGATCGGTGTCATTCTGGCGACCTGCGTGCCTATCGCCGCATCGACCAATGTCATTATTCTCAAAAAAGGCGGGCAAGATGTGGATTTGATCCCCGCTGTGTTTGTCGGTGGTGCTTTGTCGGCTTGCCTGATGTTGCCGTTGGCGTTGCCTTTGACAGCATCCTTGCATGATATTTTTATTTTGGCAGTGCTAGGTGTGTTTCAACTTGGTTTGCCTTGTATGTTGATGGTGCATGCGGCGAAGGGCTTGTCGGCACCGGAAATTTCTTTACTGTCTTTGTTGGAAGTTTTACTTGGCCCTTTGTGGGTGTGGCTGGCGGTCGGTGAAGTTCCAGCTACTGCGACATTAGTCGGTGGCGCGGTGGTCTTGGCTGCGCTGATCTTTAATGAGCTCACTGCCTTACATTTGGAACGTCAGCTGAAAGTGTCTGACGCCGAACCTGCTGAGTCAGAGGAGGCAACAGCCGAAGTCGCTGAAGCCGCCTGAATCAAGAATTTAATTTTTTTGTGGAATATCGAATATGTCTTTAATTACCCAACTCAAAGCACCCGAATTATTGTTGCCAGCTGGCTCGCTGGAGAAAATGCATACTGCTTTTGACTTTGGTGCGGATGCGGTCTATGCCGGTCAACCGCGCTATAGTTTGCGGGCTCGCAACAATGAATTTTCGACGCTGGATGTGCTGCAAAAAGGCATCGATGAAGCGCATGCGCGAGGTAAGGCATTTTTTGTCGCGAGTAATATTTTCCCGCACAATGCCAAGCTCAAAACCTATCTGAAAGACATGGAGCCAGTGATTGCGATGAAGCCGGATGCGGTGATTATGGCAGACCCAGGTTTGATCATGATGGTGCGCGAAAAATGGCCGGAAGTGAATGTGCATTTGTCGGTGCAAGCGAATGCGGTGAATTGGGCTGATGTGAAATTTTGGCAAAAGATGGGTTTAACCCGCGTGATTTTGTCGCGCGAATTGTCGTTGGATGAAATCGAAGAAATCAAACAGCGTTGCCCAGAAATGGAAATCGAAGTGTTCGTGCACGGTGCGCTCTGTATTGCGTATTCCGGACGTTGTTTGTTGTCGGGATATTTTAATCACCGAGATCCTAATCAGGGCACTTGCACCAATTCTTGTCGCTGGGATTACAAGGTCGAAAATGCGACAGAAAATGAAACGGGCGATTTGCAGCGTATTCCCGTCGAAACGATTAAGTTTGATTTCAACAAGGCTTTAGAAGAAGCAAATCAATCGTTTTCAGCGATGGGCGATATGCCGCGTCATCCTTTGGCAGACAGACCATATCTGATCGAAGAAGCGGGGCGCCCGGGCAGTTTTATGCCTATCTTAGAAGACGAGCACGGCACTTACATCATGAATTCCAAAGATTTGCGGGCGATTGAACATGTCGAACGTCTGGCAAAAATTGGTGTGGATTCTTTGAAGGTGGAAGGTCGCACTAAGTCTCTGTATTACGTCGCGCGCACTGCGCAAGCTTATCGCCGTGCCATTGACGATGCGGTGGCAGGCCGTCCGTTTAATGAGCAATTATTAGGCGAACTCAATGGCCTAGCAAATCGCGGCTATACCGACGGTTTTTATCAGCGCCATCATACGCAAGAGCATCAGAATTATATGGAAGGCGTTTCTAAAGCGCATCGTAGTCAATACGTGGGTAATGTCTTGTCAGTCGCGGATGGCTGGGCAGAGGTCGAAGTGAAAAATCGTTTTTCTGTTGGCGATCAGATCGAAATCATTCATCCAAGCGGCAATGAAATCGTCACCCTAGCCGAGATTCGCAACAAGCACAATGAAGCGATTCCCGTGATTGGTGGAGCAGGTCACGTGGTGCGTATTCCTTTGAATGGCAAATACGATAAAGCTTTACTGGCTCGTATGTTGTAATTTTTTGAGCGCGCTCCGACTGAGTTGGCGCACGCTTTTCACAAGCCCTCAGGCATTTGAGGCACAAAGGCATTGCTTTTAAAAATGCCTACGATCATCCAGAGAGCGACCAGAGAATAGAGAATGCGCGGCACCCACGCTGCGACTTCTTCGTGGAAAAGTGAGATCGCCTGATTTTCGCTGCTGCTGTAACGCCACAGCATCTCTGGAAGTGTGCCGCTGCATTCTCCTGTGCGTACCAATTCTATGATGTGAATTTGCCCCGCGTAGTCTAATTTTTCCAGCGCCTGTGACAGCGTTTTTCCTTCGTGGAGCTGGGGTAGGATGCTGGAAAAATCTGCGCGTATAACGCTATTGTGTATGGTCTGTGTCGCGAGTGGTAGGGCATCGAATATCGGCATACCTGCTTCCAGCATCAGTCCCAGAGATTCATAAAACTGATTGGCGTTCGCGCGTATGTTCATCACTCCAAACAACGGCAGCCGTAATGCCATGCGATCAAGCGGATTGTTCTTTTCGTAGGCCTGCGTACGATAGGTGCTGCGCAAAAACTGTATGGTCTTCCACACCAACAACACCAGCAAAAGCGGTGACAACGCCTTCCATAAATAGGCACCGCCGCTGATTGCCCCGGTGGCGAATGCCGAGAGAGGGGCAATAAAGAGCGACATTAAAAACATGAGTATGGGCAATCTCATGCGTGACTTCACGAGTTTTTGCAAGCGATCTTTTTCCGTGTAATGGTCAGCGAAGCGCTTGTAAGTGATTGCCGGACTTCCTGCTTGAGTCGCCGCCTCAATTACATGGCTTTCCAGTTGGTCAAATAGTCCCGCCGCTTTTCCTGCTTGCGCGATGCTTTTTCCTCGTTTTAAATTTCTGATTGTCGCCGTGACTCTCTGTTGTTCTTTGCCTTGCAGTCGCAAATTTGCAAAAGAGCTTTCGGTTGATAAACCTGCCTTTTCCATCGTCGCCAGATGAGTGAATAAGAGCGCCTTCGTCTCAAAACTGAGTTCAGGAAAATGCTGCTTCGATTGTTTTGTTAGCATAGCTTGCTGATTATTTTATTGTTGCGCTTGTTCGCGTATGGCTTCAGCGATCCGGCCAAACAGACTATCGATTTGTTCTTTGTTGATGATCAGAGGTGGCGAGAGCGCGATGATGTCGCCAGTGGTGCGGATTAAAAGGTCTTTTTCCCAGAAACATTTTTCAAACACATCGAAGGCACGGGTCGTCGTTTTGCCGCTTTGTGACTCTAATTCTATGCCGCACACCAAGCCCAGATTGCGTATATCTTTCACTTGCGGCAGCTCGCGCAAACTGTGGGCTGCTTCTTCAAAATACGGTGCCAACTCGGCGGCGCGTTCAAATAATTTTTCCTCCTTGTAGACTTCGATGCTGGCGATTGCGGCAGCACAGGCAAGCGGGTGGGCGCTGTAAGTGTAGCCGTGGAAAAATTCGATTTGATCGGCAGCAGATGCGTTCATGAATTGATCGTAAATTTCTTGTTTGACGATGACAGCGCCCATAGGCACGGCGGCATTGGTCAAGCCCTTGGCACAAACGATCATATCGGGCTGCACTCCAAAATAATCAGCACCGAAAGCAGCACCTAAGCGACCAAAGCCTGTGATGACTTCATCAAAGATCAACAAGATGCCGTGGCGGTCACAAATTGCCCTGAGCTTTTGCAAATAGCCTTGCGGTGGAAGTATGACGCCAGTCGAGCCTTGTATCGGTTCGACGATCAGCGCGGCGATCGTGTTGGCGTCGTGCAGGGCGAGGATGCGTTGTTCGAGTTCGTCTGCCATCTCGGCACCGTGCAAGGGCAGGCCGCGGCTAAAGGCATTTTTTTGCAGATTCAGCGGATGGCGTAAGTGATCAACACCACCCAACGCAGGGCCAAATTGCTTGCGATTGCCCGCGATGCCACCGACTGAGATACCGCCAAATCCAACACCATGATAAGCACGTTCTCGACCAATTAAACGATAGCGCCCAGCCTCGCCGCGTAGCTTGTGATAGGCCAGTGCCATCTTCAAAGCAGTATCCACCGCTTCCGAACCATCATTGCAAAAAAACACGCGATTCATCCCGGCAGGTGCGATTGACACCAAACTGCTGGCAGCTTCGAACGCCAAAGGATGCCCCATTTGGAAGGTCGGTGCAAAATCAAGCTGGGTGGCTTGCGCCTGAATCGCAGCGACGATTTTAGGATGGCTATGCCCGGCATTCACGCACCATAAACCGGCAGTGCCATCTAAAATTTGTCTGCCATCTTCACTTTCGTAATACATGCCCTGGGCTTTACTGAGCAGGCGCGGCTTGGATTTGAACTGACGATTTGCCGTAAATGGCATCCAGAAGTGTTCAGTGTTGATAGTAGTATTTTTCATGATGGTCGCTGGTGTGATGTTTGTGCCTTAGTTGTGTTTCGATTTTACGGGAGCGAATGCGGCCGTTCAAGGTAAAATGGCGGCTGTTTGATTATTTGCCTGTTGTCTTATTGTGAATTCCATTGTAACTCCTGCTTTCCCGTCCGCCGTAGATGCGACAATTCCCGCGCGACGTATTTCTGTAGCCCCCATGATGGACTGGTCTGACCGACATTGTCGCCTATTCCATCGGCATATTTCTAAGCACACTTGGTTGTATACCGAAATGGTAACAACGGGGGCGATTTTGCATGGCGATATTAAGCGCCATTTGGATTTTAATCAGGAAGAGCACCCGGTTGCCTTACAACTCGGTGGCAGTGAGCCACAGGATCTCGCGATCGCCGCACGCCGTGGGCAGGAGTGGGGCTATGACGAGGTTAATTTGAATTGTGGCTGCCCTTCCGAACGCGTGCAAAAAGGCGCCTTTGGCGCCTGCCTGATGGCCGA
>JACQDW010000139.1 GCA_016200845.1 Burkholderiales bacterium
ATAGGCACTTTTTTCCATTCGTTAGCATCATTATCTTTCTTCGCCTGACCTGCGCAGGAATGACCAGCAGTCTTGCTCGCGCAATCGTTCTTTCCTGCTTTAGCTACGCCATAGCATTTTTCTGTTTTTGGCGCTTCATCTGCCAACACCACACTTGAACCCATCAAACCAGCCAAGGCTACTGCGATCATCGCTTTATTACTCATGTCTTTCTCCATAAAATTAAAAATGAACGGTACTACAAAGAGTAGTCGAAGGGCATCCAAAATACTTACACACATTTGAGAAAAATTTTTTCTCCAGACCATTCTGCCGTTAAATGTCAAAACGGTAAAGTGACAATATGGAAGACTATCGTGTATCCTGCGTCGCTTAGTCAGCTTTTTAATCAGTTTTGGGACAGTTTATGCAAGAAATTAACTTTAGCGTTGAAGGCGAATTCGTCGAGCTCAACCAATTATTAAAACTAACTGGTCTATGTGACAGTGGTGGCGCAGGCAAAATGATCGTTGCCAGTGGTGATGTCAGCGTGGATGGGCAACAAGAGTTGCGCAAAACTGCGAAGATTCGCCCAGGTCAGGTGGTCACGCTGGGCGATGTGAAAATTATGGTCAGTTAATGTGAGACTTCCACAGTAGTTGCATCCGACGAGATCGCCAAGACATCGATCTCGTTTTTCAAAATAAATTGCGCCAGCATATTGTCCATTGTGTCCACATGATGCTCAAACCAAGCTGGCAATTCCTCCGCCAGACGTTCTCCAAGATCATGTTCACCATCTAAGTAGCGACGGCGAACTTCTTGCATGATCTCCAAAACCGCATCGTGCTCACCGCGATGGCAAGATGCTGGCGGAAAAGCAGTGGCTTCCATCCAGCGATTTTCTTGTTCAAAGTGAGAAATCGAATGGGCAATCAAAGCATCTAAATCGCTCACAAAGCATGTCGCATCGGCGTTGCACAAAGCGGCGCACAGGGCGACAAATTCCTGATGGGTTTCATCCATCACAGCATGTCGTAAACTTAAGCGATCAGACCATCCCCAACTTGACTTTGTCATAGCGTCTTTCGTGCAAAAAAGGGAGGACGTCCAGTGCTTTTTTGAGCACTGCAATGCTCACCTGCTGGCTGACACCAACATCGGCTAATGTGTTTGATGCTCTTGCGATTGCGCTGACGTCCATGACAATTCTCCTCATCTACAACATCAGTAACGGCAGATCAGGCGCAAGCTTTAGGGGTATTAAAGAAAAACTTTTACTTTTTTCGAGCGTGTTGCAGATATAACAAAACCCAATCAAGCACGAGTTGTCTTTGATTTAAATTCAACCATTGAATATGTGCGGGACAGTCTTCAGGGCGGGGAATGTCAGAGGCCACTGCGAGTATGTGGGGGTCGTCAGGATAGATCGCAGTTTTGCCCAAGCTGGGGCGATACACCTCCAATTTTGCAATCTCTGCCCATTTATATCCCTCGACCAGATTCAAATCGGCTGGTGCGAGTTGTTTCAATAAGCTAGTCAAATCAGGCTCAGGTGTATCGCGCAACTCACGCACGATGGCAATGCGATAAGGCGACGCCAGCAAGACTTCTTGCGCCCCGGCTTGTCGCATGCGGGCACTGTCTTTGTGTGGCGGCTCCAAGGTCACGTCATGATGGCTGTGTTTCACCACATTGACCCGCATTCTTTGCGCAACCAATTGCGCTACTACAAATTCCAGCAAAGTGGTCTTGCCACTGCCCGACCAACCGACAATTCCTAGAGTGGGTGTATCCATAAGCATCGCTTAGTAAATAAGAGAGAGTATAACGAAAACTACACTCCTCTCCTATTAACGCACCACACCCTGCAGGAACAATGCTTGAGCATAATCAAACGACTGCATGTTATCCGCTATTACGCAAACCCGCCGCGATGCCGTTGATTGATAAATGGATGCCACGTCGCACCCGCTCGTCTTCGTCGCCTTGACGATAGCGCTTCAGTAATTCGACTTGCACGTGATTCAAGGGCGACAAATACGGGAAGCGATTGACGATAGAACGTTTGAGCAAAGGGTTATCTGACAAGAATTCTTCGCGGCCTGAGATCTGTTTTAAGACAGAAATCGTCAAAGCGTGCTCGGCTTCCAGACGTGGGAAAATACGATGTCTTAAATCGGTGTCTTTCACCAATTGCGCATAGCGACTGGCAATGCCGATATCGCTCTTGGCCAAGACCATTTCCATGTTCGACAACACAGTTGAGAAGAACGACCATTCCTTAAACATAGCTTGCAAAGTCGCCAGACCATTCTCTGGATGTGCGCTCAGATACTGTTGCACCGCGCTACCAAAACCAAACCAGCCCGGCAACATCAAGCGACATTGCGACCAACTAAACACCCAGGGAATCGCGCGCAAGTCTTCAATGGCCGTTGATTTTTTACGCGAGGCCGGACGGCTGCCGATATTCAAGCCTGCAATCTCGGCAATCACGGTGGACTCCCAAAAATACTGCTCAAACCCTTCGGTCTCGTACACCATGTGACGATAGGCGCGGAACGCCGATTCTGACAGCGCCTCCATGGCTTGCAAAAATTCTGGACGAGGTGCCGTTTCCGTATGCGACAACAAACTCGCTTCCATGGTAGCTGCCGCCAACACTTCCAAATTACGACGACCAACTTCAGGATTGGCATATTTTGCTGTAATCACCTCACCTTGTTCAGTCAGGCGTATCTGACCTTGCACGGCACCGGCTGGCTGCGCAAGAATCGCCTGATAACTAGGGCCACCACCGCGCCCCACCGAGCCGCCACGACCATGAAACAAGCGCAGACGCACCTGATGTTTGGCGAACACGTCAACCAAATCAATCTCGGCTTTATACAGTTCCCAACCAGAGGTCAGGAAGCCGCCATCTTTATTGCTATCGGAGTAGCCTAGCATCACTTCTTGCGCATGATTGCGGCTGGCGAGCAGGCGCGCATACGCGGGAAGCGCCATCAATCTATCCATCGCTGGCGCACTGTTTTGCAAGTCGCCTATGGTTTCAAACAGAGGAATAATATTGACGTCGAGACGCCCTTCTGCGGGATGCAGCAAGCCAGATTCTTTGAGCAGCACCGCCAACTCCAGCATATCCGAGACGCCATCGGTTTTCGAGATAATGCAATTGGGGACGGCGCCTTTACCATAACGTTGCTGCGCGGTGCAGGCAGCGCGATAGATAGCCAACTCAGATTGAGTTTCTTCTGAATAAACCAGATAAGGCGAGGCCAGCGGACGTGAGGAACTCATCTCTGCGACCAACACGGCGATACGCTCATCTTCGGTCAAGGACAAATAATCGACATCAGGCTGTGCTGCTTTCAATAGCTCAGCAACGACACGCTCATGCACATCCGAGTTTTGACGCAGATCGATCGGTGCCAGATAAAAACCAAACACCCGCACGGCACGGCGCAAATGACGCAGACGACCACGGGTAATTCCCAGCGAACCGTGTTCCAACAAAGAGTGATGCACCACGTCCAGATCGGCGACAAATTCTTCTGCGCTCTGATACGGCTCTGCCGGTGCGCATGGTGCGATGATCGCTTCCAAACCCAATAATTTTTTATAGGTGCTGGCCAGACGCGCATACATGCCACTCACGGCAACGCGATACGGTTCATCCACGCGATGTTGCGATACATCGGGTGAGCGCTTCGCCAAGGCCAGCAAATCATCCGACACTTGCACCAGCAAAGTCGCCATCGATAATTGCGAACCTAAGGTATGCAATTCTTCCAAATAGAATTTGAACGCCCGTGTCGATTGCATCACCAAGGTTTTTTCCAGCACTGTGGCGGTCACAAAAGGATTGCCATCACGGTCGCCACCAATCCAACTACCCATCTTCATAAAACTAGGCAATTCAGTTTGCTTAAAGCCAGGATCTTTGCTGGCTAATAAATCTTCCAGTCCGGCATACAGCTGCGGCAACTCGCGCAAGAAAGTGTAATCATAAAAACTCAGGCCATTTTCAACTTCATCTAATACCGATAATTTGGACGTGCGCAACATACGTGTTTGCCATAAAGTAAGCACTGCGCGCTCCAGAGCTTCGTCATTGGCGGCAGATTCTTCTGGCGTTAATTGCATACGATCGCGCTCGTCCAACAAGCGCGAAATCACCATCTGACAATTCAAAATACTCTTACGTTGCACTTCGGTCGGATGGGCAGTCAAGACTGGCGTCACTTCCGCCGTTTTAAAAAATTCTTGCAATTGCACGCCCGCATCTTGCGAGCGAAATAGATGTTCTATGGTGTAACTCAAACTACCGCGGCGTGGCGCAGACCCAGCGATCAAATGAGTACGCGTACGGCGAATATGATGTTGATCTTCGGCGATATTGACTAGATGCGAAAAATAACTAAAGGCGCGGATCAGATGCGTGGTTTGATCATTCGTCAGCGTATCGAGTGTATTTTCCAACTCTTCGCGCGCGGCATGATCAGCATCGCGTCGAAAGCGAATGGAATTTTGTCGCACCGTTTCAATCAAGGAAAAAACTTCTTCACCATGCTGCTGGCGCACCGTATCACCCAAAATACGGCCAAGGCGGCGTATGTCGTCACGGAGGCTCTGGTCTTTGTCGTCAGCGAGATCGTTCATGATGGTTCTTTAGGTCGAAAAATAAATATTGTAGGCGAAAAATGCCTATGTCTAATTCAAAGCGAAGTCAAAACTGTTATGCAAAAAATGCGCTCCGCTTGTGCATTTAGCCTCTAGCGATGGCGCTTAGTCAAAGCCTGCAAGAGTCCACGGGTAGAACTATCGTAAGTCTCTTTCACTGCATCGGGATTGAGGCTGATTAACTGCTGTGCCAGCGATTTACCCAACTCGACGCCCCACTGATCAAAGGCATTGATATCCCAGATCACCGATTGCACAAACACCTTGTGTTCATACAGAGCGATCAAAGCACCGAGCGAACGTGGCGTCAAAGAATCGAGCAACAAAGTAGAAGTCGGGCGATTGCCTTCAAACACACGCGGCGCTAACATCTTCTCCGGCAAGTCACCCAACTCTGCGCGCACCTCATCGATATTTTTACCCCAAGCCATGGCCTTCGATTGCGCAAAACAATTGGCCAACAAAGCCTGATTGTGTCCGGGCAAACCAGCATCGTCGTCCGCCACCACAATAAAATCGGTAGGAATAATGGTCGCGCCCTGATGCAACAATTGGAAGTAAGCGTGTTGACCATTGGTGCCTGCTTCACCGAATAAAATCGGTGAAGTGGTGTAGTCAACTCGATTGCCTTCGCGCGTCACCGACTTGCCATTGCTTTCCATTTCTAGCTGCTGCAAATAGGCTGGCAAGCGCGTCATGCGCTGATGGTAAGGCGCAATCGATAAGGCTTGCAGACCAAGGAAATTAATATTCCAAACACCGATCAAGGCCATTAACACAGGCAGGTTCTTTTCCAGCGGTGCTTGTGCAAAATGCAGATCCATCTCGTGTGCACCAGCCAGCATTTCCTCAAAACGATCGGCCCCAACATACAG
The DNA here is from genome assembly GCA_016200845.1 of Burkholderiales bacterium. Taxonomy (GTDB): domain Bacteria; phylum Pseudomonadota; class Gammaproteobacteria; order Burkholderiales; family Burkholderiaceae_D; genus Undibacterium. The sequence continues at coordinate 5,541 of JACQDW010000139.1, forward strand.
CGCAATCGATAGACCAATCGCACTCCACATCGAATAACGCCCACCGGCCCAATTCCAAAACGGGAACACATTTTCCTCGGCGATGCCAAACGCGGCAGCTGCTTTCACATTGGTGCTCAAGGCGACAAAGTGCTGACGGATTTGATCTTCAGGACAACCATGTGCCAACATCCATTCACGCGCAGTGCGGGCGTTGGTCAGCGTTTCCATGGTGGTGAACGTTTTGGAGGCAACCACGATTAGTGTGGTTTCTGGATCGGCGTTTTCCAATGAATCGGCAACGTGACGGCCATCGACGTTAGACACAAAATGCAAAGACAGATTTTTTTGCGACCATGGCGCTAAAGCGATACAGGCCATTTGTGGGCCGAGGTCAGAGCCACCAATACCGATATTGATAATTGTGCGTATCGCTTTACCGGTGTAGCCTAGCCAGCGCCCTTCGCGCACGGCATCACTAAAGCTGCGCATTTGCGCCAATACACTGTGCACATCGGCGGCGATATTCTCGCCATTGAGCATGAATTTCTCGCCCTTAGGCAAGCGCAATACCGTGTGCAAAACCGCGCGATTTTCTGTGTTATTGATCGCTTCACCGCGCAACATCGCATCACGTCGCGCCTCCACTTCTTGCTGCCGTGCCAGCGCTAATAAATTGAGCTTGGCGGTGGTATCCATGCGCTGTTTGGAATAATCGAGCAACATACCGCAGGCCGATGCCGAGAAGTGCGTAAAGCGCTGAGGATCAGCGCGAAACAACTCCTTCAAGCTCGGCATATTGTTCGCGCGTTGCTGCAACAAACACCACAATGGAGTACGTGAAACGGAGATAGCCATGATCTGAAAAGCCTGTAAAAAAATATAAACCCAGAGAACCCTTATTTCATTAACGCCCGGCTGCTGCCGCTTGCGCTGCTAATGTTGCTATCGCAGCCCAATCGTTTGCCGCGATCAAATTCGCAGGGCACATCCACGAACCGCCTACACATAGGACATTCGATTGCTGCAACAAACTCGGAGTGGAATCGACTGTGACGCCGCCAGTCAGACAAAATTTCACGTCAGGAAACGGACCGCCCAAGGCTTTTGCCATTTTGACGCTGCCAACGATATCGGATGGGAAGAGCTTGACTACATCAAAGCCATTTTCTAGCGCCAGCATTAAATCACTCGCACTGCCAACACCTGGGAAGTACGGCAAACCCGACTCTGCTGCTGCTTTTGCCAACACGGGAGTAATGCCCGGACTGATACCAAAAGCCGCACCGCTATTGCGTACCGCATCGAGCTGAGCTGGCGTCAAAATCGTGCCCGCACCGACCGTCACCGTTGGGCACGCTTTAATCACTTCACGCAAAACGGTCATTGCGTTTGGTGTACGCAGTGTGATCTCGATGGCTGGCAAACCGTTCTCTGCCAAGGTCGTCACACACTGGATCGCCTGATCGACATCATCGGTGACCAGTATCGGCAATACCCGCACCTGGGCAAGTTGGGAAACAATCGCAGCTTTCGTCATCATCATGCTCTCACTTAAAATAGAAACCAAAACACTCAAAAATTACACAAACAAAGTCGAAGCACCCTGCTCTGGCGAACTCACGACACGGCGCTGGGCTGCAAATAAATCGCGGCCAAATCCGTAGTTGCTGTCTATCGTCAAACTAGTGCAAGTGCGCGCATTCCATTCTGCTTCATCAACCAGTGCACGCAGCTCGCCCGTGTGCACATTCACTTCAATCAAATCACCTTCGCGCACTTTGCCTAGCGGGCCACCTTGCGCTACTTCTGGACTGACATGCAAGGCTGCCGGGATTTTTCCTGATGCACCGGACATGCGACCATCGGTCACCAATGCGACTTTATATCCGGCTGACATCAGGCTGCCTAATACCGGCGTGAAATGATGCAGCTCCGGCATACCGTTCGCTTGTGGCCCCTGGAAAATCACCACTGCTACAAAATCCATATTCAGTTGCCCGGCTTTATACGCATTCACCAAGGCATCTTGCGATTCAAAAATCTTAGCAGGCGCGCGCACTATCCACGCCTCTTCTGGCACGGCCGATGCTTTAACGATGGCGCGTCCCAAATTGCCTTGCAACAGACGCAAGCCACCTGTGGCGGCAAACGGCTCACTGACATTGCGCACCACGCTGGTGTCGCTAGAGAGCTCTGGATGCGCTACAAATGCCACTTTGCCGTCTTGCAAAACTGGACGTGTGGTGTGCGAGGCCAAGCCCTGGTCGCCAAATACCGTCATCACATCGGCATGCATCAAACCTTGCGACAACAATTCACGAATCACAAAGGTCGGGCCACCGGCGTCTTCAAAGGCGTTGACGTCGGCTGTACCATTCGGATATACGCGGGTCAGCAAGGGAATCACAGAAGAGAGTTCATCGAAATCTTGCCAATCGATGAGTATGCCTGCCGCTCTCGCCACAGCAATCCAGTGAATTGTGTGATTGGTCGAGCCGCCGGTTGCCAATAAGGCGATGATGGCGTTGACGATGGTTTTTTCATTGACCAATTGGCCGATGGGACGATAGTCGCCAGCTTGTTCGGTCAACTTCAAGACTTGCTCGACGGCGGCATCGTTCAAAGCTGAGCGCAGTGAATCAGAAGGATGGACAAAGGCCGCACCGGGCAAATGCAAACCCATCGCTTCGAGCAGCATTTGGTTGCTATTCGCCGTGCCATAAAAAGTACAAGTGCCAGCGCTGTGATAGGCCGCGCTCTCAGCGGCCAATAATTCTTCCTTCGTTGCTTTGCCTTGGGCATAGCGTTCGCGCACGGCGGCTTTTTCTTTTTTTTTCAAACTCGAGCCCATTGGTCCTGCGGGTACAAAAATCGTTGGTAAGTGTCCAAACGCCAATGCGCCGATCAACAAACCCGGCACAATTTTGTCGCAGATACCCAAACACAAGGTCGCATCAAACGCATCATGGGACAAAGCAATCGCGGTTGCCTGTGCAATCACGTCGCGGGAAAACAAGGACAGCTCCATGCCGGGACGACCTTGGGTCACGCCATCACACATGGCAGGAACGCCGCCCGCTACCTGAGCGGTCGCATTAAAACGTAAAGCGGTTTCTTTGATTTGATCGGGATATGTGGCGTAAGGCTGATGCGCGGACAGCATGTCGTTGTAGGCAGTGACAATCGCAATATTCGGTTTTTGTGCTTGATTGAGCAAAATTTTAGAACGCGTATCGGCCGCTGCATTTGCGTGCGCCTGATTGGCACAAGACAGGCTGGCGCGCCGTGGTCCGCGATG
>JACQDW010000150.1 GCA_016200845.1 Burkholderiales bacterium
GTTACTTTCGCTGTGAAACGCACGGCATCGAGAACGTGCCGCCCGGCCGAGTGCTCCTGATTGCGAATCATTCGGGGCAGCTTCCGTTCGACGGCATCTGCATTGCCAGCAACCAGCGCGGCAAAGGGCAGCAGGGCACACAAACTGAGTCGGCGCAGATAGCGAGAAAAATGCTTGCGTGGGTCTGCGAATGTGAATGCTTTTTCGTGGGTCCTCGCCAGATTGTGAGTTGAGTGTGGAGTGGAGCGATCATCTGCACGATGTGCAGCGTTGTTAAATAGCTTCATGTCGGTTTCCTGAAAAATGATGTTTAGAAATTTATTCACTTCAAACAATCCGAATTGTTTATCTCCGGTTTTTCAAGAGACAAAGCAATGCCCTGACTCTTCTTTTGCCTGAAGTGCCTCGTCCTTCGTTTATCTGAAAATTGTGAACGCAGAGCTCGCCCGCCACATCAATTTGCTTGATCAGTGCGCATCGATCACGTCGTTAGTCTCGTCATTCTTTGGGTGTTGCCAGACCTAATGCCAGTTTGTGCCCGTCAAGAACCTAACAAGCGACGACACACAGAGAAGCGACCTATCAGGAAAGTACAACCATTTTTGATGGCAGACCACTTTTTGATTGCGTGAAATCAAAGATTGATTGGAATCGTTTCCATTTAAGAGATTAACATGGATTTTTTTGTAGGTGAGAAAATTTTATTGCGCAGTGCACATTTGCCGATTTCAAGTAGTGTGGAGTTTTCACCTCCACTTTAAATTCCCTCTTCAGCTTGGTCAGAACAAATGCCTCAAGAACCATTGGCAACCCTATGGTTTGCAATATTTGGGCTTACTCGCTCAAACAGAGTAAAATTCGCCCTTCACGTTTTTCTTTCTGTTTAGGTGGCCTTCGCGCTGTCCGGCATCTCTTTTTCTTTAGGAATTCCCATTATGTTGAGTTATCGTCACGGTTTTCATGCTGGTAATCATGCTGACGTGCTCAAGCACTTTGTCTTGATTGAGTTGTTAGAGTATCTGGGACAGAAGGAGACGGCTTATACCTATGTTGATACGCATTCGGGGGCTGGTCTGTATTCTTTGGATACGGGATATGCGATGAAGAACGCGGAGTTTGAGACTGGGATTGCACCTTTGTGGGAGCGCGATGATATTCCCGCTGCGTTACAGCCGTATCTGGACTTGGTAAAGGCATTGAACCCTAGTGGCAAAATGCGTTATTACCCTGGCTCGCCGTATTGCGCTGATCAGGTGATGCGCGCTCAGGATCGTTTGCGTTTGTTTGAGCTGCATCCTAGTGAGATTAAGATTTTGAGTGAGAATTTCCGTAAGCTCGAAGCGCATAAGGCTGAGCAAGGCGAGCGCTCAACGGTGCGCGGTAAGCGGATTATGATCAATGCCGGAGATGGTTTTGATGGTTTGAAAGCCTTGTTGCCACCGCCTTCACGTCGTGGCTTGGTGTTGATCGATCCGCCGTATGAAGTGAAAGACGATTATCGCCGGGTGAAAGTTTGTCTGGAAGATGCATTGGAGCGCTTTCCAACTGGGATGTATGCCGTTTGGTATCCGGTGCTGGGGCGTCTGGAGTCGCAACAATTGCCGGATCGCTTGAAGCGCTTGCCAGCGAAGGATTGGTTACATGTGACTTTGAGTATTAGTGGGCCTACGCCTGATGGCTTTGGCTTGCATAGTAGCGGTATGTTTATTTTGAATCCACCCTGGACGTTGGAGGCACGCTTGCGTGAAGTGATGCCGTACTTGGTACGGGTGCTGGGTAAGGATGCCGGTGCGAAGTTTGTGTTGGAAGCAGGTGTTCCTGAGCCACTCAAGGGCCGGTCTCAACGCGAAGGGACAGACCTGCGTTCTGGTGTTCGTCGCGAAGGAGTAGGGCAGCCTCAGCGAACAAATGCTCAGCCGCCTGCTGGTTCAACTGCTTCGCCTAGTCCGCGTGGCGAGCGGAGCAGTCGCGTAGCGCGTGAAGCAGGCGGTCGCCCTGCTGGTTCGGGTGCCGCCGCTACGGGCGTAAAGCGAAGTGGGACAGCGCCAGATCGTTCTAGCGCGCGGCCGGGACGTGCACCTTCTACCGTGAAGAAACGCTCCTTCTAAGGTCATCATCAGTATCAATTTTGCGACAGCCAGATGATATGCCATCTGGCTTTTGTGTTTTTGGCGCTCTGGTTTCTCACCATGCGAAGATATTTGCGTAGAATCTCGGTCATGAAAACGAATCAAGCGAGTCTCAGCACGGTGGCACCACGCTTGTGGCATTGTGGCTCGGTTGATTCTAAAAAATCCTAAAAAATAACGAGACTCTCCATGACGGCTATCCTGCATTTGCACTCTCATTTGCATCATCAATTTGCGGTAATCCAATTTCAAAATCCGCCTGTCAATGGCTTGAGCCATGCGACACGTGCTGCTGTCGCTGCGCATCTGGCAACGGCGCTTGCCGATCCCAAAGTGACAGCGATTTTGATCACTGGTGCGGGCAAGTCATTTTCTGGCGGCGCCGATATCAAAGAATTTGGCAGTGACCGAGCCTTTGCTGAACCTACGTTACCAGCACTATTGCATCACATAGAACAATCGGGGAAGCCGGTGATTGCTGTGTTGAATGGTGTGTGTATGGGTGGTGGTTTGGAGTTGGCGCTGGCTTGTCATTATCGCGTTGTGGCACGTGGTGTGCAGTTTGCCTTGCCTGAGGTGAAATTGGGTTTATTGCCTGGTGCTGGTGGGACGCAACGCTTGCCGCGCTTGCTGCCTATGACAAGCTGTATAGAGATGATTTGCGAGGGCAAGAGTTTGAGCTCGGATCAGCTATATCGTTTACCAGACAGCCGTTTGTTTGATTTATTGGTGGATGAAGTTTCCAAGGAGAGTGGAACCAAATATGTGATGCAGGCTGCATATAACTTTGCGGCAAGTGTTGCAACACAGCGCCCTTTGCCAATGACAAGTAGCCGTCCCGTATTGGCTTTGCAGGCGAATGAAACTTTGATTTTTCAGCAAACGCGGCAAGCTTTGCAAAAAAAGCTCGCGCAATTGCCTGCGCCTTTGGCATGTCTGGATGCCTTGGAGGCGAGTGTGCGGGGAAGCTTTGCGGATGGTGAGAAGTTAGAGCGGGAGTTGTTCGCACGTTTGATTGAGGGCAGTGAATCCAAGGCTTTGCGTCATGCTTTTATTGCGGAGCGTGCGGCGAGTAAATTGGATGGTGTTGCACCAGATACCGTGCCGCGAGATATTGCTTCGGTCGCGGTGATCGGCGCTGGCACTATGGGAACGGGCATTGCAATGTGCTTTGCGAACGCAGGAATTGCAGTGATGATGTTAGACACGCAGGCGAGTTCTCTGGAAAAAGGCATAGAGCGTATTCGTCAGACTTATCAAACGGCCTTGGAGAAAAATAAGTTATCAATCGCGGAATTTGAAAAACGCCGTGCTTTAGTGCGCGGGGTGAGCAGTTATGACGATATTGCGCAAGCCGATCTGGTGATTGAGGCGGTGTTTGAGGATATGCAAGTTAAGCAAAGCGTGTTTCAACAGCTCGATGCCGTGATGAAGCCGGGAGCGATTCTGGCTTCGAACACCTCCACTCTGGACTTAAATCAAATCGCTCAATTGACTAGCCGTCCAGCCGATGTGATTGGCTTGCATTTTTTTAGCCCCGCTAATGTGATGCCTTTGCTGGAAATCGTGCGGGCTGAATTAACATCGGGTGAGGTCTTGCTAAGTTGTTCTTTGCTGGCAAAGAAAATCAAAAAAGTTGCGGTGGTTGCCGGCGTTTGCGACGGCTTTATTGGTAACCGGATGTTAGAACAATATACCAAGCAAGCGGCGTTCTTGTTGGAAGAAGGCTGCACCCCGCAGCAAGTCGATAGAGCGATGGAAAATTTTGGTTTTGCCATGGGGCCATTTCGTATGAATGATTTGGCGGGCAATGATATTAGCTGGGCGATACGCCAGCGTCGTCGGGCTACGAATCCTGCTGCGGTTTATTCTAAGCTCGGTGATTTGCTGTGCGAGCTGGGACGCTACGGACAAAAGACGCAAGCCGGTTGGTACGACTATCGCCCCAATGAGCGCACCGCCTATTCATCACCCATCGTTGAGCAATTCATTAAGCAACATGCGCATGATACAGGCATCACGCAGCGTCAGATCAGTGACGAAGAAATCGTGCAAAGGCTGGTATTTGCATTGGCGAACGAGGGTAGAAAAATCCTACGCGACAAGATAGCAGTACGCGCTTCTGATATTGATATCGTGTATTTGAAAGGATATGGCTTTCCTGCGCATCGTGGTGGACCTATGTTCTATGCGCAAAGTCTGGGCTGGGAATGGGTAGATGCACGTATCAATGAATACTCACTGGGGCATAGAGGTAGTACCTGGGTCTTGCCTTAAGATGATGAGGTTGGTAGCGCCGCGGATCCGTTGGCGCTACCTAGACAATTTTTACGATAATCACCAAAAGCGAGTTGGCAACTATTGTCTCAACCGATTATGGCTGAATGCCGCAAGGTTCAGAACTAACTTCTTTATAAATTGTGACTGTACCAGAAGTGAATGTGCGACCGTTACATGCACGAATACGGTAACCAACCTCAGTGGTATGCGCCGCATTACTGAAATATGTTGTTTCCGTCATATACGTAGGCGCAGCTGTTGTGGACATAGAATAAGCGCCTGCTGAGATAGCAGCGACAGCGGACAGAGCTAATGCAATTGCTTTAGTACGTTTCATTATATTTCCTCGTTTAAATTGAGATATTGCACTGGTATTAGCACCAGATGCATGACTAGATTAAATTTGTGGCGATTTTGAAATGTATAAATTTGTATGAATGTTCACTCAAAATGTAGAAGCAATTAGCTATAGATTTAATAAAATTCATATGTGAAAAATATATTTTATTATTATCGTAATGGCCGACATTTATTTTGTTTTAAATCTGAACTCTTACGATAAGTCCCTACCTTTAAATCATTATGGATAGGTGTTATTACTTTTTATTGCGTTATTGTGTGCCAACAAAACGATGGCATTACGCGGCTGCACTTAAACCCAGATTTTCCATTAGGCACAACTGCGGTGCTATGTGCGTGCTGGCGGCGCATTTTCGGTCATTTTCGCTGCTCTTCGTTGCCAATAGCTCCCTATTGCCGCCTCATTCACATCAAAACAGCCTCGAAACGTGCATCCGCCATCATCGCAAATCCTAATGGGAAATCTGGGTTGAATTTGGGGCTATGTGAGAATGCGCTAATCAGGCAATGTTATAATCACAGGTTATTCTGAATTCACCTCTTTTACACATTAAAAGGTTCACTTGTGTTAGCTACAGCAAATATCACGATGCAGTTTGGTCCTAAGCCACTGTTTGAAAACATCTCCGTTAAATTTGGCGAAGGAAATCGCTATGGTTTGATTGGCGCAAATGGGTGTGGCAAATCAACATTCATGAAAATTTTGGGTGGCGATCTGGAACAATCTTCTGGCACGGTGATGTTGGATCAGAACGAACGCTTGGGTAAATTACGTCAGGATCAATTTGCGTTTGAAGACATGCGCGTTCTGGATGTCGTGATGATGGGCCACACGGAGATGTGGGCGGCAATGGCCGAGCGCGATGCGATTTATGCTAATCCAGAAGCGACTGATGACGACTACATGAAGGCGGCTGATTTAGAAGCGAAGTTCGCTGAATATGACGGCTATACCGCTGAAGCGCGTGCTGGTGAATTGTTGTTGGGGGTGGGAATTCCGACTGATCAACATCAAGGCGTGATGAGCGCGGTGGCTCCGGGTTGGAAATTGCGTGTCTTGCTGGCGCAGGCTTTATTTTCTAATCCGGATATTTTGCTGCTGGACGAGCCAACCAATAACCTCGATATCAATACGATTCGCTGGTTAGAAGACGTGTTAAATCAGCGTAATTCAACGATGATTATTATTTCCCATGATCGTCACTTCTTAAATCAAGTGTGTACCCATATGGCTGATATGGACTATGGCACCTTGAAAGTTTATCCCGGTAATTACGACGAATACATGCTCGCTTCTTCTCAGGCGCGTGCGCAGCAATTAGCTAACAACGCCAAAGCCAAAGACAAAATCCAGGAGTTGCAAGACTTCGTTCGTCGCTTCTCTGCGAATAAATCAAAGGCTCGTCAGGCAACTTCACGTGCTAAGCAGATCGATAAAATCAAAGTGGAAGATATGAAACCTTCCAGCCGTCAAAATCCATTTATCCGCTTTGATGGTGAGAAGAAGTTGCATCGTTTGGCAGTCGAAGTGCAGCACTTGTCTAAGGCTTACGATCAGCGTCTGTTTGACAGCTTCGACATCATGGTGGAAGCGGGCGAAAAGATCGCAATTATTGGTGCCAACGGCGCGGGTAAGACGACTTTATTGCGCTGCATAGGCGGTAATGATCTTTGTGGATTGAACGCAGATCGAGGTCAGGTGAAATGGGCGGAAAACGCCAATGTCGGTTATATGCCGCAAGATCCGACTGAGGAATTTGCTTCCGATAAAACATTGACTGATTGGATAGGTGCATTTACTCAAGAAGGCGACGATGATCAGGCTGTTCGTTCAATTTTGGGACGCCTATTATTCAGCGGCGACGACGTGAAGAAATCGGTTAAGGTATTATCCGGCGGTGAAAAAGGGCGCATGACTTATGGCAAGCTGATGCTTGGTCGTCATAACGTTCTATTGATGGACGAGCCGACTAACCATATGGATATGGAGTCAATTGAATCCTTAAATATCGCACTAGAAAAATATGCGGGCACCTTGATTTTTGTCTCGCATGACCGTGAATTCGTCTCGTCGCTGGCAACCCGTATTTTGGAAGTCAAAGAAGGTAAAATCA
>JACQDW010000151.1 GCA_016200845.1 Burkholderiales bacterium
CAAATCTTTCGCGATACCGCTACCGCCGATCAATTCGATGACGATATCGATATCAGGATGATTGACCACCAGATTGCCGTCAGTGACGATCTCAACTTCGCCTTTGGTGATTTCGCGCGCACGTTCGACGTTACGAACTGCCACCATCGTAATTTCAATCGAACGACCTGCACGACGCATAATCTCTTCCTGATTACGCTTCAAAACATTAAAAGTGCCGGAGCCGACTGTGCCTAATCCTAACAGGCCTACTTTGATGGGTTTCATATTGCGAGCAATTCCATTTGATGTGGTTAAAATTTAGTTTGATGCAAATTCATGCGTCCCATGACGCTTGCGATAGCCTTCAAGGAAGCGGGCGATTCGTCCTATCGCTTCGGTCAAATCATCGGCATTGGGTAAAAATACGACGCGGAAGTGATCGGGGGCAATCCAGTTGAACCCTGTGCCTTGCACCAATAAGACGCGCTGCTCGACCAATAAATCCTGAATAAATTCTTGATCATCCTTAATCGGATAAATCTTCGGATCTAATTTAGGGAACATATAGAGCGCGGCCTTTGGTTTCACACAAGAGACGCCTGGAATCGCTGTCAACAATCGATGAGCAAGATCGCGCTGCTTTAACAAACGGCCGCCGGAACCAACTAAGTCTTTAATACTCTGGTATCCACCCAATGCCGTTTGAATCGCAAACTGCCCTGGCGTGTTTGAACACAAACGCATGGATGCCAACATATTCAAACCTTCAATATAATCTTTGGCATAGCGCTTCTCACCTGAAATCACCATCCATCCTGCGCGATAGCCACAAGAACGATAATTCTTGGATAGTCCATTCAAGGTTAAGAACAGGACGTCATCGGCCAAAGAGGCAATAGAAACGTGTTCCGCCTCTTCGTACAAAGTCTTATCGTAGATCTCATCTGCAAAGACGATTAATTGAAATTCGCGCGCAAGATCAACAATTTGCTGTAACACTTCCCTTGGATACAAAGCACCTGTCGGATTATTTGGATTGATGACGACAATGGCTTTGGTGTTCGGTGTAATTTTTCGCTTAATGTCTTCAATATCAGGCATCCAGTCAGCACTCTCATCGCACACATAATGCACGGGCTTACCGCCGGACAAACTCACCGCGGCCGTCCATAAAGGATAGTCAGGCGCAGGAACCAAGACCTCATCACCACTGTTAAGTAAGGCATTCATGCCCATCACAATCAGCTCGGAGGCCCCGTTGCCGATATAGATATCTTCGATCGTCACGCCGCGAATATTTTTTTCCTGCGTGTAGTGCATGATCGCTTTGCGCGGTGCAAACATTCCTTTGGACTCTGTGTAGCCCGCGGCACCTTGCATATTCAAAATCATGTCCTGGACGATTTCGTCCGGTGGCGCAAAATTAAATACGGCCAGATTGCCAATATTTAATTTGATGATTTTTTGACCTTCGTCTTCCATCTGCTTGGCTTTTTCCATCACTGGACCGCGGATGTCATAACAAACGTCTGCAAGTTTGAGAGATTTTTGAATGTGGCGCACGAGACTACTTTCAAGAGTATTAGGACATATGCAAAACAGACGCTGGCGTTGTTGGGTTCGGCTCGCCGTACAAGTGTACTGTCTTCGCCTCCCCGCCTAGCCAGCGCAATTTTGCATAAGTCCTAAGTATGAGTTTAATTCAAGCAAAGCCGCTTGAATCACGAACGGCGCTAAAAATGCTGCACTGCCGAACGATCCATTTTGCACAAAGCGACCTGATTTATCAATCTGTTTTACCAAATTATTTTCGTGCTTTTCGCAATTTCCCCAACTCATTCACTTGGTTTCAGAGAAAACAGCACAATTTATGACAGCAGTGATGCTGTTTTGCCGCCTTAGCTTCGATGTTGCTCGGCCAGTATCGGCCCAAAAACCTCATGTCTTGCCCAAAGCTTCAAAGTAAAATCGCTGCAAACGCGATTTTCTTGTTCATGATGTTCCGCGCTTTCCGCATTTTTTTACGCAAAAAAAACCATGCAAAAACAATTTTTAGCGCAATTCAATACCGACACTGCGCTCTCGCCCATTACAAAACTGAGCGTATTCTTTGCGGCCTTGCGTCCACTACAACGCGACGGGCAGACCCAATTACCTTTCGTAATCACCGCTTTAAAAGAACAACCAGAATTGGTGAGCACTTTACGCGCGCTACTTTTAGATTGCTTCAAACAGAGACACGCTGTGTTGTTGTTTGCGACAGCGGGCATCTACCCGGCAACGGGCGTGTTTGCCGAATCATGGCGGCGGCTTTCGCATAAGTTGCTCCCCGAAGCCGACGAAGGGACTCAGCTGAAAGACGCCTTGCGTGAATTGCTGCAACCAAGTGACGCCGACTGGTTAGTGAATAGCGAAGCACAAGACTGGCAAGAGCTCATCATCTTATTGGGATTGACGACTGATTTCCCAGAGCATGCTGGCACCCGTACCCTGCTGGCCGACATTTTAGAAGCGTTGCGGGTGGTGGCTCACCGTATTGCTGCGGCTGGTCTGGAACCTGAGATGCTGCGTCTGGATCCCAGTTTAGAAAATCACGCATCCCCCTTTCTGGGCTTGTGTGAAGAAGCCTTAGCACTAGCGCAGGCATTTGAGCACTCCGCGCAAACAGCGACCCGACAAACGCGACTAGTGGTCGATATCAAGCATCTGGAAGTATTGATAGCGCAGGCACGCCTAACGATAGAAAGAGTCAGGCGACGCGCCGGACAACAAGGTGCGAGCTTTCATCTCACCTTCCGTTTACGCCGCTTGCAACAACATCTGGACCGCTTGGAGCGTCTTGCTGGTTTCATTCATACTTTTTCAGCACGTGATGATGAGGCTTGCGCTGCTCAGTTGGCGATACTGTGGCAAGAGTTGGCCGTGGCAGAGGCGACGCAAAATACTTTGCGACCATTCTGGAAACAAAATGCAGAATTAGTCGCCTTGCGTGTCACCGAAAACGCCGGACGCAGCGGTGAACACTACATCACAGAAACGCGCCACGATTATTTTGCCATGCTCAAAGCCGCGGCTGGCGGTGGTTGCGCCGTGGCCTTGATCGCCGCCATCAAGATCAATATCAGCATGCGCGGTCTGGCGCCACTGGCCGAGGTGCTGGCCAATTGCCTTAATTATGGGCTGGGCTTTGTACTGATTCATTTGCTGCATTTCTCGGTTGCGACCAAACAACCCGCAATGACGGCCAATGCAATTGCTGCAGTAGTCGGCGAGATGCAAACGTCTACACCAACAAGCGCAAATGCACGCGACAAAGCAGGCAAGCATAAAGACGTCACACCTCTACTCAACTTAATCGCCCGCACTGTACGTACTCAACTCGCCGCCATTATCGGCAATATTGGTCTGGCGATACCGGTCGCTTTTTTAATCGCTTGGCTGATTTTATCGACCACTGGCAGCCACTTCATTTCCGCCAGTAAGGCGCAACACTTACTTGGCGATATCGATCTTCTCAAACTAAGTACCCTGGTATATGCCGGTGTGGCTGGTGTCTGCCTGTTCTTAGCAGGTCTCATCGCAGGCTACTACGACAATCTCTGCAGCTATAGCCGGATTCCGGAGCGCTTGTATCGCCTGCAATGGGCACAAAGGCTATTTGGATCAAGTCGCTGGTCAAGTTTTACTGACTACATACGCAATAACTTGGGCGTACTCGCAGGGAATTTCTTTTTGGGTTTTCTTCTGGGCGGCGCGGCGGGATTAGGTACTCTACTTGGCGTGCCTCTTGATGTTCGGCACACCACATTGTCATCAGCAATGTGGGCATACTCATTGTTCGCCTTGGATTTTCATCTGAGCTGGCAGGTCTTCGTGAGCACCATGCTGGGATTTTTAGCAATTGGTATCGTCAATCTTGGTGTCAGTTTTTATCTGGCACTGGCGGTCGCTCTACGTGCCCGAGGTGTCGATCTGAGCCAGCGCCTGCAAATCGGCAAGGCACTGGGACGACACTTGATTGCCTATCCTAGAACTTTTTTCTTGCCGCCCAAGAAGAATTAGCGCTTTGAGCAATTTAAGGAAAAACGCTACAATGCCGCTGCATTTCAAGCGAGCACGTTTGCGCGCTAGCCCTCCCCCTGAGACACTCTGACACTCTTATGAAGCTGCACAGCACCCAAACACAACAATATCAAACCGTGACCGCCTACGATGATCTGGGTGTGGAGTTTAATTTAGTTCGTTATGAACATAGCTTAGTCGTGATGCCCGAATTGGCACCTGTTGCGTGGGAAGTCGCCAGTTTCGAGTCTTTGAGCGCCGCCCATTTTGAACAAATCTCCGCCCAACAGCCAGATGTCGTGATCTTAGGTACAGGTAAAAAACAACGCTTTGTGCATCCAAAACTGATCAGCATGCTCTCAGCCCAGCATAAAGGCGTCGAGTGCATGAGCAATCAAGCGGCCTGCCGCACTTACAATATTTTGATGGCCGAAGGCCGCAAAGTCGCCCTCGCTTTAATCTTGGAGACCGCATGACACCTGATCTTCAACGCAGTCCTTACCATTCGCCACGCACCCTGTGGGCATTGTGTATCGGCTTTTTGCTGGTGTGGTTTTACATGTTGGGTGTTCGCACTTTGGTGCCGACTGATGAAGGTCGCTATGCCGAAATGGCGCGTGAAATGGTGGCGACCGGCGATTGGATTACCTTGCGTTTGAATGGCATCAAGTATTTTGAAAAGCCACCTCTGCAAAACTGGATGAACGCGATCACGTTTAGCCTGTTTGGCTTGGGTGATTGGCAGGCGCGTTTATGGACGGGACTGTGCGGCCTGATCGGCATTTTTTCCGCAGCATACACCGCGTTCAAATTTTATGGGTGCCGTGTCGGCATCAACACAGGCTTAATTCTCGGCTCAAGTTTTTACTGGGTGACCGGGGGACACGTCAATACTTTAGACATGGGCCTATCGGCCATGATGACGTTGTGCCTTTGCGGCCTTTTGCTGGCACAACGTGACGGTGCGACTGCCAAAGAGCGACGCAATGGCATGCTACTTTGTTGGAGTGGAATGGCGCTTGCGACACTCTCTAAAGGCTTGATCGGTTTTGTTCTGCCTGGTGCCGTGTTAGTCATCTACACGTTTTGGACTCGCGACTTTTCGCTCTGGATGCGACTGCACATCGTCAAAGGATTGATGGTCTTTTTTGCGATTACTGCCCCTTGGTTTATCTTGATATGGCAAGCCAATCCTGAACATCCTTACTTCTTTTTTATCCACGAACATTTTCAACGTTTTACTAGTAATGTGCATAAACGTGGAGGCCCTTGGTGGTATTTCTTTCCACTACTCGCTATCGGCATGATCCCTTGGTTAGGCTTCGTTGTACATGGCTTATTGGATGGCGTGTTAAGTGAAAAATCGAAAAAAGAAAGGCAATTTCACAGCAAAAAAATGCTCGTAATTTGGAGTATTTTCATCTTCTTTTTCTTCAGCATTTCAGGATCAAAATTACCGTCCTATATTTTGCCGATTTTCCCTGCAGTCGCAATATTAATCGCCGCAACAATAGATTCCTTGTCGACGAGAATTTTCAAAATGAATGCGGCAATCTTGATGCTAGTTGCATTGGTTTGCGTTTGCCTAGCGTTCTTTTTACCGCAGATGCAAAAAGAGAGTTTTGTGACGCCCTTATATCAAGCGATGACGCCCTATATTCTGCTCGGCGCTTTGCTGATGTTGGTGGGAGGGGCGATCGGCTACCGCCATGCCGCGACAAAGCGCGATACTGCCATCATCGTCATCGCCGCCAGTGCATTTTTTGGTGGCCAAGTGATCACGCTCGGAATGGACCAATTCGGGCAATATAAAGCAGGCGTGCATCACATCAAGGCGATAAAGGCGGAACTGCAAGCAGATACACCACTCTATACGGTGGGTTTATATGAGCAATCCTTACCATTTTATTTGCGACGCACCACGATACTTGTCGAACACCCTGACGAATTAGAATTCGGTTTAGGAATTCAGCCAGAATTATGGATAGCAAAACGAAGTGACTTCATAGCGACCTGGCGTACGCTGCATCAAAGCGGTAAAAAGGCTGTGGCGATTTTAAAACCCGAAGTGTATGTGGATTTAAAAGATGAGCAGCTGCCCATGCGTGTGATAGGACAAGATCCTTTGCGTGTCATTGTCGCTATCCCGTAAAATTTATCCATACAAAATTTCATAAGAGAGTAATTGATGAGTACAAGCCCTGTTTTTTTACCCTTCACCAAACCGACGATAGATGAAGATACCATCGCTGCGGTAGCTGAAGTTTTACGTTCAGGTTGGTTGACCAGCGGCCCCAAGGTCAAGGAATTAGAAGCGCAATTATCAAGCTATTTTGGCGGTCGTCCGGTGCGCACTTTTAACTCTGGCACCTGCACCATGGAAATCGCTTTGCGCATCGCTGGCATAGGCGCAGGAGATGAAGTGATCACGACACCAAATTCGTGGGTGGCGACGGCGAATGTGATTATCGAAGTCGGCGCGACACCGGTGTTTGTCGATATCGATCCCAAGACCCACAACATCGATCTCAATAAAGTGGAAGCGGCGATCACCCCACGCACCAAAGGCATAATCCCGGTCCACATGTGCGGCCTGCCTTGCGATATGGATATGCTTTACGCACTGGCGGAGAAGCACCATTTACGCGTGATCGAAGACGCCGCGCAAGCCATAGGCTCGACTTGGAAAGGCAGACGCATCGGCAGCTTTGGTGACTTTGCTTCCTTTAGCTTTCAAGTCAATAAAAACATCATGACTGGCGAAGGCGGCTGCTTGGTCTTGAACAATGAAGCGGAAGCCAAACTGGCAGAGAAATACCGTTTGCAAGGTGTCTCGCGCACCGGGCTCGACGGCATCGACGTTGACGTACTCGGCGGCAAATACAATATGACCGACATCGCGGCGGCGATGGGCTTAGGGCAAATGAAACATCTGGAAGCGTTCAACGCCAAACGCAAAGCCTTAGCGCAACACTATTTCGCCACATTTGGAAATGAATTTGAAGCGCAGACCGGCGTGGAATTACCGGTCGCGGATTGGAATCACAGCAACTGGCACATGTTTCATATCGTCCTGCCTGAGTCGGTTTCACGCGCCGAGTTCATGCAAAAAATGTTAGACATGGGTATAGGTTTGGGCTACCATTATCGCGCTATTCACCTCTTCACTTTGTATCGCGAACGCGGTTTTACCGATGGCATGTTCCCCATCGCAGAACGCGTTGGCAAGCAGATTGTGACCTTACCACTATTCCCAAGCATGAACGAAAGTGATGTGGAAAGAGTCGTGTCTGCGGTAAAATCTTGCCTTTAAAAGTCGGATGGCTGGCAATGCCAGCCGCCTTTATTATTTAGGACTTATGCAAAATTGCGCTGGCTAGGCGCGGAGCCGAAGGCAGTACACTTGTACGACGAGGCGAACGTAACA
>JACQDW010000013.1 GCA_016200845.1 Burkholderiales bacterium
AATTTGCAGGATCAAGCACTGGAACTTCTTTATACCAGAGGTAAGTTTCATCGACGAAAGAGCGCAAGTAGGCTTTTTCATCGGCCATTGTTCCTTGCTTGTCGTGGAAATTGCTGCCAGTGCGTGGAGCAGCACATAAGTTTTTGAGACTGGCCGAGCTAGGTAGTGTATTGCTAGGTTTAACCGTGTCGGGAATGGTGGCAACTGGTGTGCTGTAACTGCTGCCACCACCACCGCAAGCAGCTAATACGATCAGCGATGCAATGCTTAAACTACATTTGATGTGATGTGCGTGTGGAAGTGAAATCGATTTCAAGAGAGAAGGTGCTGCCATAAATGTGTCCCAAGGTAAGTTAAGGCTAAGGAGTATCCGGGTTATTCGGATATCAACTCCTATTATTGCACGAAATTGTTTTTTTAATATGTGTGAATGTGGTTTTTTAATTAGATTTTTTTAGTATAAGGTTCAAGTAGATCAAACCCTTATTACTCGTTGGAAATCATTCTAGAACAGAACCACGAAAATTTATCTAAGATCAAACAAATGATTACTTACCCCCAGAGTTATCGCAAAAAATGTTACGTGTCGATTTTGGCTGCGGTCAAAATGTTATATCTATGACTTTCTTTACCTATTCTTGTTCCCCAACTTTAGTTAAATTTATTCCTTGTCCATAGTATTATTTCCAGCCAGCAGTATCCCTTATTACCTACCAGGAAAAAACATGTCCATTCAAAACGTCAAAAGCGATCTTGAAATTGCACAGGCAGCGAAACTTAAACATATCAACGACATTGCGACGGTGCTAGGGGTTGATGTGGATGATCTTGAGCACTATGGCAAATATAAAGCGAAATTGCCACTGCATTTGATCGACCCCGAAAAGATAAAGAAAAATAAGTTGGTGTTGGTGACAGCGATTACGCCAACGCCACCGGGTGAAGGAAAGACCACGACGTCGATAGGATTGACGGAAGGCTTAAATCGTATCGGTAAAAAAACAACAGTGGTATTACGCGAACCTTCTCTTGGCCCTGTGTTTGGAATCAAAGGTGGCGCGGCTGGTGGAGGTTATTCGCAAGTAGTGCCCATGGAAGATATTAATTTGCATTTTACGGGCGACTTTTCTGCGATTGAGAAAGCAAATAATTTATTGGCGGCGCTGATCGACAATAATATTTATTTCCAAAAAGAGAGCCTAGGCATTGATCCGCGCACGGTGAAGTGGAAGCGCGTGATGGATATGAATGACCGGTCTTTGCGTCATATCATTACTGGACTGGGTGGGCGTGCTGGCGGCAATCCACGTGAAGCAGGTTTCAATATCACGGCGGCTTCTGAGATTATGGCGATTCTGTGTCTGGCTGAATCATTCCAAGATTTAAAGACCAAGCTCGGCAATATTTACATTGGCGATACTTATGATAACAAGCCGATTTATTGTCGCGACTTGAAAGCACAAGGCGCGATGGCGGCTTTGCTTAAGGATGCGATTAAGCCAAATCTGGTGCAGACCTTGGAAGGAAATCCGGCGATTATTCATGGCGGGCCGTTTGCCAATATCGCGCAGGGAACGAATTCTGTGTTGGCGACAAAATTGGGCTTGTCGCTGTCTGATTACGTGGTGACAGAGGCGGGTTTTGGTGCTGATCTCGGTGCCGAAAAATTCCTCGATATTAAATGTGGCTATTCGGGTTTGAGTCCATCGGCTGTGGTGATCGTGGCGACGGTGCGCGCTTTGAAATATCACGGTGGTCAAGATTTGAAATCACTGACAACGCCGAATCTGGAGACCCTGAAAGCGGGTTTTGCAAATCTCGAAAAACACTTGGAAAATATTGGCCATTATGGCTTGCCTGCTGTGGTGTCGATTAATCGCTTTAATAGCGATAGCGACGAGGAGTTGGCGTATTTGAAAGCGCGTTGTCAAGAACTGGGGGCGCGTGTGGCTTTGTCGGAAGGCTGGGCCTACGGTGGTGAAGGGACAATGGATCTGGCACGCGCTGTGGTGGAAACAGTGGAGTCATTTCATGGTCGGTACACACCTGTGTATGATTGGAATAGCGATATCAAAACCAAGGTTGAAACGATCGCCAAGAAGATCTATGGCGCAGGCTCGGTGGTGTATCAAGAGAAAGCATTAGCGGACATTAAACATATTGAAGGTTTGGGATTGGGGCATCTGCCGGTTTGTATCGCCAAGACCCAAAAATCGTTTTCTGATAACGAGAGTTTTATCGGAAGACCCAGCGATTTTGAATTAACTGTGCGCGAATTTGAGATCGCGGCGGGAGCTGGTTTTTTAGTGCCGATTACCGGGTCTATCATGCGGGACGATTTTTCTTAGTGATCAACTATCGCTAAAATGGAGTGGCATCGAGATCGTTAATTGTCGTTAATTTTCTTAATTATCGCGCTTTTTTTCGTTTGTTTTGCTTTCTTGCTCTCCCAAATTTTTTGGAAAAGTGCTTCAATGAGAAAAGCTGACTGACCAAGTGCGAGGTGTGAGATGAAACGGTCTGGCGCTCCTCTCAAAGAGACGCTTCTCTCTGCGCAAGCAGGTGATGAGTCATCCTATCGTCGTCAACGATTTTGCCTGGACATGTATCATCGCGCCCTGATTGGCCCGGTGTTTTATGTGTTGTCCTACATACTGGTCTTAGTGGTCTCCGGCTACTATGAACGATGCCCTCGGTTTGTGCCGCTTCCCATGCTGGCATTTCTATTCTTGTGGTGGCTGCGATATCAACACCGCCCTCTGGCGATGAGTGCTTCTGTATCTGCTTATCGAACTTGGTTTATTCATCAATGGGCGCTTGTGCTGCTGGGCGCGACTCTGTGGGGGTTGATCGCGGCAACCGTGCCTTTTTTTGAGCGTAAGCCGGATACTGCCGTGTTGGTGTCGTTGATCGCGACGATTGCGATGGGAACGGCTGCCAGTCAGGTGTTTTGTATGCATCCCGTACCTAGCCGTATCTGCATGCTGGCATTACTTTTGCCGACGATGTTGGTATGTGCTTTGCCAATGGTAGGGCTGCTCTCAATTAGTATTACGCTCGCTGTGTATTCCCTTTATCTGCTGGTGAATTTGCAAAAATATGCAGAAGAATATCAAGCGCAAATTGATCTGGAAATCGAATTAATTAACAGTCGCGCGGAATTGGCGCGAAGGTCGATGATGGATGGGTTGACCGGTTTGCAAAATCGATTGAGCTATGAACAAGTGTGGCCACAGGCCTGGCGCGGTGCAGTACGTCAACGTGAGGCTCTGGCATTGTTGGTGTTTGATCTGGATCATTTTAAGGCGATCAATGACGAGTATGGACATCTTGTGGGGGATGCCTGCTTGCGGCATTTTGCGCAACTACTACAAGCGCAGGCGCGGCGGGATAGCGATTTTATTGCACGCATCGGCGGCGAAGAATTTATTATGATGTTGCCTGCCACCGCGGTCGAAGCCGCGCAATCGATAGCGGAACAATTGCGATTGAACTTGGCCGCAACACCATGCCGATTAGACGCATTGCACATCAATATGACGGTCAGTATCGGAGTTGGTGTCGTCAATTGCTTGCAAGATACTGATCCGGAAATGACTTTTGATCGAGTTGATCACGCTTGTTATCTGGCGAAAAGTGCAGGCCGTAATTGCGTGGTCCTTGCCTAAATTTGCAGGATATTCTTTTTCCATTCATATTTTTTGAATTTGTGATTTGGTTCTTTTGCCAGATATGGGCGGCTTTTTTAGCCCCTGCTTGAGCCACATCAAACTTCAATTCTCACCTAGTTCTTAAGAACTATCTCCCCCTAGTGCCAATGCACAGCTTCAAACACCGCTCTGAAGAATGGGCGAAATTGGTCGTACTCACTAAACTTTGATCATGTCAAAGTGGAGTGCAGTTTAAGTCTATTCCATTTCCAAATCATTCGTGTCTAGGCGACGAGGCGAAGTCAGTGCTGTAGCACGGCGAGCCGAAGGTAACAACGACACGAATGATTTAGAAATGGAATCAAACAACAAGGAGTGTGAGATGAGTCATTTTCTGGATAGATTAAAGTTCATGTCTAAGGTGAAATCCACCTATTCTGATGGACATGGCGCTGTGGTGAACGAAGACAGGCAGTGGGAAAACGCCTATCGCAGTCGCTGGCAGCACGACAAAATTGTGCGTTCTACACATGGTGTGAACTGTACTGGTTCTTGTTCTTGGAAGGTGTATGTCAAGAACGGTTTGATTACCTGGGAAACCCAGCAAACCGACTATCCTCGCACTCGTCCTGATCTCCCTAATCATGAGCCACGCGGTTGCCCTCGTGGTGCTTCCTATAGCTGGTATGTGTATTCTGCCCAGCGTGTGAAATATCCTATGATTCGTGGCCGCCTGATGGAGATGTGGCAAGAGGCGCGTAAGACCATGGGGCCGATCCAAGCATGGGAATCGATTAGCCAAGATCCAGTCAAAGCAAAACGTTATAAGTCGGTGCGCGGCCTAGGTGGTTTTGTCCGTGCTGATTGGGATACGGCGCAAGAGATCATCGCGGCTGCTAATGCCTTTACCGTCAAAAAATTTGGCCCAGATCGTGTGGTTGGTTTCTCACCTATTCCCGCGATGTCCATGGTGTCGTATGCGGCTGGTGCGCGTTATTTGTCCTTGATTGGCGGCGCCTGTTTATCGTTCTACGATTGGTATTGCGATTTGCCACCAGCCAGCCCACAAATCTGGGGTGAGCAAACTGACGTGCCAGAATCTGCCGATTGGTACAACTCCACTTACCTGATGGTGTGGGGTTCTAACGTACCGCAAACACGTACACCGGATGCGCACTTTTACACTGAGGTGCGTTACAAAGGTACCAAGACGGTTGCTGTGTCTTCTGACTTCGGTGAGATGGTGAAATTTGGTGACATCTGGATGGCACCTAAGCAGGGGACTGACGCGGCACTCGCGATGGCCATGGGCCATGTGATCCTGAAAGAATTCCATCTCGGCGGCAAATCCGATTACTTCCGTAGCTATGTCAAACAATATACCGACATGCCGATGTTGGTGCGCTTGGTTGAGCGCAATGGCAGCTATGTGCCTGATCAAATGCTGCGTGCATCGCAATTGCCCGGTGGTTTGAATGAAGCCAATAATGGCGATTGGAAGACACTGGCGATTGATGCGACGACTGACGACATCGTGGCACCGAATGGCTCTATCGGTTTCCGTTGGGGCGAAGGTAAAGTTAATGAGGGCGAGAAAGTCGGTCGTTGGAATCTGGAGCCAAAAGATGGTGGTTCTGGTCGCGAGATCGATCCACAATTAAGTTTGGTTGCCAAGCACGATCAGGTGGTGAGCGTAGGCTTTAACTACTTCGGTGGTGCAGACGCAAACGACATGGTATTGCGCAATGTGCCAGCTCGCAAACTCACTCTGGCTGATGGCAGCGAAGCATTGGTTGCGACTGTCTATGACCTCTCGATGGCGAACTACGGCGTCGATCAAGGTCTCGGCGGCGATGTGGCGACTTCGTATGATGACGACGTCCCTTACACACCCGCATGGCAAGAAAAACACACTAGCGTTAAACGCGAACTGGTGATTCAAGTGGCGCGCGAATTCGCGCAAAACGCCCACGACACCCATGGTAAGAGCATGGTCATCGTCGGTGCTGCGTTGAATCACTGGTACCACAACGATATGATCTATCGCGGCATCATCAATATGCTCATGATGTGCGGCTGCGTCGGTCAATCGGGTGGTGGTTGGGCTCACTATGTGGGTCAGGAAAAACTGCGTCCGCAGTTTGGCTGGGCACCGCTCGCATTTGCGTCTGATTGGACACGTCCGCCACGCCAAATGAATGGTACTAGCTTTTTCTATGCGCATACCAGTCAATGGCGTCATGAGAAATTACATGTTGATGAAATCCTCGCGCCGACTGCGGATAAATCCAAGGTCAGTCACATGAGCATGATCGACTTGAACGCCAAGTCGGAGCGTCTCGGTTGGTTGCCTTCAACGCCACAGCTTGAAACTAATCCACTCGATGTCTGTGACGCAGCGGCAGCAGCAGGTATGGAGCCAGCGGAATACTTGAAGCAAAGCCTGAAGTCTGGCGCTGTGAATATGAGTTGCGACGACCCAGATAATCCTAAGAATTTCCCACGCAATATGTTCGTATGGCGTTCGAATATTCTCGGTAGCTCAGGCAAAGGTCACGAGTATTTCTTGAAGTATTTGCTCGGCACTCAAAACGCCTTGTTTGATGATCCTGATGAAGCAGTGCGTCCATCGGAAGTGAAGTTCCATGAGAAAGCCGCTGAAGGTAAGTTGGACTTGCTGACCGTCTTGGACTTCCGCATGAGCACCACTTGCTTGTACGGCGACATCGTATTGCCAACCGCAACCTGGTATGAAAAAGATGATTTGAATACCTCGGATATGCATCCCTTCATTCATCCTTTGAGCGAAGCAGTACAGCCATTGTGGGAAAGCAAAACAGACTGGGAAATCTACAAAGGCATCGCCAAGAAATTCACTGAAATCGGTGGTGATTATCTGGGTACACGCAAAGACATTGTCTTGCAACCTTTGATGCACGATACCCCAGGCGAACTCGGTCAAGCGTTTGAACCAAAAGACTGGAAAAAAGGCGAATGTGATTTGATCCCTGGTAAGACTGCGCCAAGTTTTGTGGTGGTGGAGCGTAACTACAAAGAGATCTACAAGAAGTTCACATCGATCGGACCTTTGCTCGATAAGCTCGGCAATGGCGGTAAAGGCATCAATTGGAATACCGAACACGAAGTGCATGAAATCGGCGGCATCACGAAAGTGGTGACTGAAGAGGGTGTCTCTAAAGGTCGCCCACGCTTGGAAACCGCGATTGATGCATGCGAAATGATTTTGACGTTTGCACCTGAAACCAATGGTCACGTTTCAGTTAAAGCATGGGATGCATTGTCGAAAATCACGGGTCGCGATCACACGCATCTGGCAGTTGGTCGTGAACATGACAAGATCCGTTTCCGCGACGTCCAAGCACAGCCACGCAAGATTATTTCTGCACCAACCTGGTCTGGTTTGGAATCGGAAGAAGTCAGCTACAACGCCGGTTATACCAACGTGCATGAACTGATTCCATGGCGCACACTCACCGGTCGTCAGCAGTTCTACCAAGATCACCGCTGGATGCTCGATTTTGGTGAAGGCCTGTGTGTGTATAAACCTGCGATTGACACCAAGACTGTGGCACCGATGTTGAACAAACATCCAAACGGTGAGAAAGAGATTGTGCTGAACTGGATTACGCCGCATCAGAAATGGGGTATCCATTCCACCTACTCTGACAACTTGCGTATGTTGACTTTGTCGCGTGGTGGCCCTCACGTCTGGGTCTCTGAGATCGAGGCGAAAGAAGCCGGCTTAGTCGATAACGATTGGGTAGAAGTATTTAACAGTAACGGTACCTTGACGGCGCGTGTGGTGGTTAGCCAGCGTGTGCCTAAGGGCATGTGTCTGATGTATCACGCTCAGGAAAAAATCGTGAATACACCGGGTGCAGAACTGTCCGGTATGCGCGGTGGTATTCATAACTCGGTGACCCGTGCGGTATTGAAACCCACCCATATGATCGGTGGCTATGCGCAGCAAGCTTACGGCTTTAACTACTACGGTACTGTGGGTAGTAATCGCGACGAATTTGTGGTGGTGCGTAAGATGAAAAAAGTAGATTGGCTTGAAGGAAAGTTGGAAGAATCTGAAGGAGCAGCGTCATGAGAATTCGCGCACAAGTAGGCATGGTGTTGAACCTGGATAAATGTATCGGTTGCCACACCTGCTCAATCACCTGTAAGAACGTTTGGACTAGCCGTGATGGTGTGGAATACGCCTGGTTCAATAACGTCGAAACCAAGCCTGGTATTGGTTACCCAAAAGAGTGGGAAAATCAAGCCAAGTGGAAGGGCGGCTGGCATCGTAATGATGCCGGTAAATTAGAGCCAAAACAAGGCGGCAAATTGCGCATCCTGGCAAACATTTTTGCCAATCCGAATTTGCCCCAGATCGACGATTATTACGAGCCATTCACTTACGACTATGAGCGCTTGCAAAACGCGCCCTTGTCACAGACGCCACCAACGGCACGGCCTATTTCTGTCATCACTGGCAAAAAGATGGACAAGATCGTCTGGGGCCCGAACTGGGAAGATGACTTGGGTGGCGAATTTAGTTCACGCAGTCGGGATCAATTGTTTGAAGGTGTGCAAAAAGAGATGTACAGCACCTTTGAATCAACCTTCATGATGTACTTGCCCCGTCTGTGTGAGCACTGCTTGAACCCAGCGTGTGTGGCGTCGTGCCCATCTGGCTCGATCTATAAACGCGAAGATGACGGCATCGTCTTGGTCGATCAAGACAAGTGCCGTGGCTGGCGTATGTGTATCTCTGGCTGCCCTTACAAAAAGATTTATTACAACTGGAGTTCGGGCAAGGCAGAGAAGTGCACCTTCTGCTATCCACGTATCGAGGCAGGTCAGCCAACCGTGTGTTCCGAAACTTGCGTAGGTCGTATTCGTTATTTGGGCGTGCTCTTGTATGACGCCGATAAGATCGAAGCAGCCGCCTCAGTGCCTGACGAAAAAGATTTGTATCAGGCGCAGTTAGATTGCTTCTTGGATCCGCATGATCCGGCTGTGATCGCTGAAGCGCGTAAGCATGGTATTCCAGAGAGCTGGATTACCTCGGCACAAAAATCGCCGGTGTACAAGATGGCGATGGAATGGAAAGTTGCGTTCCCACTGCATCCAGAATATCGCACCTTGCCTATGGTTTGGTATGTGCCACCGCTCTCGCCAATTCAAAAAGCGGCAGAAGCAGGTCACATGGGTATGAACGGCATTATTCCTGACGTGAAGTCCTTGCGCATTCCTGTGCGTTACTTGGCGAACTTGCTGACCGCTGGAAAAGAAGAGCCAGTGTTAAAAGCGCTGGAACGTATGTTGGCGATGCGTGCTTATAAGCGTTCTGAAGTTGTGCATGGTGAGCTTGATCATGCGGTGTTGAAACAAGTCGGTTTGACTGCAGCGCAAGTGGAAGACATGTACCAAACCATGGCGATTGCGAATTATGAAGATCGTTTTGTGATTCCATCGTCACACAAAGAAATGGTGGAAGACAGCTTCAACGAAAAAGGTAGTTGCGGATTTACTTTTGGCAACGGATGCTCGGGCGGTACTTCTGAGGGTGCTTTGTTTGGTAAAAAGCCGCAGGGTAGCGTGATATTTGTGGATATGCCGAAGTCGAGGAAGAAGTTATCGACGACGGAATAGCTCCCTTCTCCCGCATGCGGGAGAAGGGCAGGGGATGAGGGAAGTCCAGCAAGCGTGAAATGATTTGTCTGGATACTACGAACATTTCGGATTGCTGAACGCCCCTCACCCTAACCCTCTCCCGCTCGCGGGAGAGGGGATATTCAAGGTTGAACCAGCCACAAAGAATAAAGGAAATCGTATGCAAACTTATCGCATTTTATCGGCACTGCTGAGCTACCCACAGGAAGAGTTGATTGCGGCTTTGCCTGAGATTGAAAGTGCTCTGGCAGAAGACGCCGAGACGCATTTGGCATTGCAGCCCTTGCTGAATTTTTTAAAAGAAAATTCTTTGATCGCGCTGCAAGAAAATTATGTGGGCACCTTTGATCGCACGCCCTCGGTTGCTCTACATTTGTTTGAGCACATTCATGGCGAGAGCCGTGATCGTGGTCAGGCGATGGTGGATCTCATTTCGGAATATCGTCGTTATGGTTTTGAACCAGAAGCGAGTGAATTACCAGACTATGTGCCGCTGTTTTTGGAGTTCTTGAGTCTGGTCGAAGAAGACAACGCAGAAAAACTGCTAGGCGAAGCAATCCATGTGTTGGCAGCGATAGGGATACGCTTACAACGCAAAGACAGTCCGTATGCCAATGCGTTTTTAGTGTTGACTTCATTCACCGATGTGGTGCCACAAGAACAGGGTGAGCCACCGATTCGCGATATGGACGATGCGATGGAAACCTTTGGCCCCGGTGCGGATGGGGTTGAGCCTTTGCTGAAACCCGGCGCTTCCTGTTCTTCCGGCGGCGCACAGGCAATTAATTTTTATCCACGTGCGGCCAAGGATGCTGATGCAGCAGCTTGAAGCAAACGTGAACGTATAAAGAACGGAGAACATCATGGATTACTTACATCAATTTATTTATGGGATTTATCCCTACATCGCTCTCGCGATTTTCCTGTTCGGCAGCCTCGCGCGTTTCGAACGTGAACAATACACATGGAAGAGCGACTCTTCGCAGATGCTGCGCACCGGGAATCTGCGCCTTGGAAATATCTTGTTTCACATAGGCGTGCTCGGCTTGTTCTTTGGGCACATGGTCGGTTTGTTGACGCCAGTGATCGTGTGGGACACCCTGGGTGTGTCGCACGGCTTTAAGCAAATGATCGCGATAGTCATGGGCGGCACTTTTGGTAGCTTATGCATGATCGGTTTGCTGATCCTCTTGCACCGTCGACTGACCGATCCGCGCATTGCGGCGGTGACCAAAACAGGCGATAAAGTCTTGCTGCTGTGGCTCTTGATCACGCTGGGTTTGGGTCTATCTACTATTTTTGAGTCTCTAGATCATCGCGATGGACACATGATGGTGTTGTTGATGACGTGGGCTCAGCATATTGTGACTTTCAAGGGCGATGCCGCTTCCTTTATTGTGAGCGCACCTTTGCTGTTCAAAGCGCACTTGTTTATGGGCTTGAGCTTGTTCGTGATTTTCCCGTTCACACGCTTAGTGCATGTTTGGAGCGGTTTTGCATCGGTCACCTATCTTAGCCGTGCATGGCAATTGGTGCGTCCACGATAGAACCAACTTAAGGAGGCTATCATGCCCGTCATCGTTAATGGTGTAGAACTCAGCGATGCTGAGATGGAAAAGGAGCTGCCTGAGCATCAAGGCTCAGCTGATCCTGTCAAGAGCGCGATGACGGCGTTGGTCTTGCGTCGCGTCTTGCTCGACAGAGCAAATGAACTTGGTTTGCCCGGAAGTGATGAAGATAAAGTCGAGGCTTTGCTAGTGCGCGAAGTGGTGGTGCCTATGCCTAGCTTAGACGAATGCAAGCGCCATTACGAAACGCATGCTCAACGTTTTACCGTCGGCGAATTGGTCGAAGCGAATCACATTTTGTTTCAGGTAACGCCCAACTTAGATTTGGAAAATTTGCACAAACATGCAGAAGTCGTGCTGCGAGATGTGCTCGATGATCCTAGTCATTTCGCTGCAATGGCGAAAGCGAATTCCAACTGCCCGTCAGGTGAAGTCGGTGGCAACCTGGGGCAATTGAGTCGTGGGGACACTGTGCCGGAATTTGAAAAAGTGATTTTTGCAGAAGAAGAAAATCGCATTGTGCCGCGCGTGATTGAAACCAGGTTTGGTTTGCACATCATACAAATTGGCCGAAAATTGTCGGGCAAATTGCTTCCCTTTGATCAGGTCGCCAGCAAGATTGCCGACGCCATGCAAAGAGCCAGCCACGATCACGCGCTGCGTCAATATTTGCAACTGATGGTGGGGCAAGCGCAGATTAGCGGCATCGATTTGGCTGGTGCAGAGACACCTTTGGTTCAATGAATTTAAGGATAAGTTGATGTCACAGGCAATGATGAGTTTAGTGAAGCAGCATCTGGAATGCGATGATCAGTTAAATCGTGTTGAGGCCGCTTTGCATAAAGAAGACTTGGCGTCCGCCGGTCGCAATTTTCGTTTGTTCGACGAGCAATTGGAGCATCATTTTCATCTGGAAGAAGATCGTTTATTTCCTGCATTTGAAAAGGCCACGGGCATGACAAATGGTCCGACCATGGTGATGCGGGGCGAGCATGCAGAGATCCGTGCTCTGCGTGATCAGGCTGCTTCTGAAATTGAAAATAAAAATATCCAGTCCGCGCTGTCGACTTTGGATACCTTGAATGTCTTGATCCAACAGCACAATGTGAAAGAAGAGAATATTTTGTATCCTATGTGTGGGGGGAGTATTCCGCATTTGTCGTCAGTGCTGGGGATGGGTGGTTGTGGTGGTGGGGCTTGTAGTTGCTCTTCTTGAGGTACGTCAGCGCATCGCTGATCCAGTCCACATGCTGCTCGCAACTCGTGATCATGTTGGAAAGCACTGACGGACTGCCCGGCCCGGTGATGGTGAAAAGGTTC
>JACQDW010000148.1 GCA_016200845.1 Burkholderiales bacterium
AAGATTATCGCAAATGGCAAACTTCAAATTCAAATCGTGGACACCCTTAAAACCGTCAGAACCAGCGCCAGCATTAGCTTTGCTGGCTTTGCCTATCAATTTAACCGGACACTAGTGAAACTGCATAATGAAGTATTTCATATTTACCCCATTGTCTCCAATACGATTCTGAGCCTTTTAGGACAATTGTTTGAACTTGGGAGCAGCGAATTGACAAGATCAAGCGAACGATTAAGTCTGTGGTATTTTCGGGCAATGAATAAGGATTAATTTGAGATTAACTCATCGCACCATGATGCGCCCGGCGCGCCTTAATTTGCGCAACAAGTGCGACGCAAAAAATATTTTCAATTTTTTTGTAAAGGACGCTTGACATCGCCAAAAAAAACTTTAATATGTCAAACATGCTTTACATCTTCAAGTGCGCAATCACACCACAGAAGATCTAAGCAAACAAATTCAGCAGCCTGCACATTCGTTTTCTGCACGTTGCTTATTTTTTGACATTGAGTGTCAAGTTCGTTTTACATAGCAAGGTTTTCTCTGTGAATCCCCTGCTTTTTTTATCGCCTTACGTGTCAACTTTACTTTACATCGCTAATTCATTCTTTTAAGGAGAACATCATGAATATCGTCAGCTTTACTCTCTCTACCTTCGCTCTGACCGCTTGCATGTCAGGTTTTGCACTAGAAGGCGCATCCACTGCGTATGCAGCGGCACCGAGCATCTCAGCACCAAGCAAGATCAGCCAACTCCAAGTAGGCAGCATGTATGTCGAAAAACACGCCAACCCAAACGCCAAAGGCGCACCTGTGATCTTTATTCCTGGCTTATCGAGCGGCGGATATGTTTGGGACGAGGCAGTCAAACGTTTAAGCCAAGACCATGAACTGTATGTCGTGACTCTGGCTGGGTTTCATGGCCGCCCTGCGATTGCGGGTCCGAAATTAACAACGGCCAAAGAATCGCTGCTCAAATTGATTCAAGATGAACACATCAATAAACCCGTTTTGGTCGGTCATAGCCTAGGTTCTGCTTTGTCTATCTGGTTTGCTGAAAGCCACTCTCATCTCATTCGCGGCGTCTTTGGTGTTGATGGTTTGCCCGTGCTCCCCGGCACAGAAAATATGAGCCAAGAACAACGCGACGCGATGGCCGAAGGGGGCCGTGCGCATTTTGCCAACGCCGATCAAGCGAGTTTTGGCGCGCAACAATTACAGTACATGCGCTATATCGGTGTGATGGATGACAAAGTGGCTGAAAAGTTAGGTGCTGAAAGCGCAAAAAGCCATCCAGCCTCGGTGGGCGACTATATGGCTGAGTTATTGAAAATGGATATGCGCAAAGATTTACCAGCCATTAGCGTTCCAGTTGCCTTAGTGTCACCTTACAACGCACCCGATTTTGTCCGCGCCAATATGAGCGCCGACGCCAAGCACGCTTACTATCGCACGCTGATGCAAGGCACGCCGCAACTGTCCATCATCCCTATCAACGATTCGCGCCATTTTCCTATGTATGATCAGCCGACTCAGTTCCATGATGAATTGGCACGCTTTATCAATGCACTGTAAAAAGTTCCTACTATCAGATCAAACAGACAAGGAAATTAGCCACAAAGGGCGTGAGAGAGTAAACTACGCCCTAATTCTTTTTTCGCATCCGGTGAAAAAAGCACCCCTCCTGTGAGCCCCCATGTCTGAAGCCAATCTCTCTCCTACCGTCACGTTTGCTGACCTCCAGCTCAGTGATGCTATCCAACGCGCCTTAACCGACGTTGGTTACGAATCGCCTTCGCCGATTCAAGCTGCCACCATCCCTACCCTGCTCGATGGTCGCGACGTTCTCGGTCAGGCGCAAACCGGCACTGGTAAAACTGCCGCATTTGCCTTGCCGATTTTATCGCGCATCGATACCCGCCAAACAGCACCACAAGCCTTGGTGTTAGCACCAACGCGTGAGTTGGCGATTCAAGTGGCAGAAGCGTTTCAGACTTATGCGCGCTATATCCCTGGCTTTCATGTGCTGCCGATTTACGGTGGTCAAAGCTATGGCCCGCAATTATCGGCTTTACGCCGTGGCGTGCATGTGGTGGTGGGGACGCCGGGTCGCGTCATCGACCATTTGGACAAAGGCTCACTCGACTTATCGCAACTCAAAACTTTAGTGTTAGACGAAGCCGACGAAATGCTGCGCATGGGCTTTATCGACGACGTTGAGCGCATCTTGCAAGAGACGCCAGAAGGTCACCAGACTGCGCTGTTCTCGGCTACCATGCCCTCGGTCATCAAGCGCATTGCGCAAACTTATTTGAACAAGCCAGCCGAGATCACAGTCGCCGCCAAGACCGGCACTGCCGACAATATTCGCCAGCGCTATTGGCTGGTCAGCGGCATGCATAAGCTCGACGCATTGACACGCATTTTGGAAGCCGAAACTTTTGACGGCATGATCATCTTCGCACGCACCAAACTCGGCACCGAAGAACTCGCCTCCAAACTCTCTGCACGCGGTTTCTCCGTAGCGGCAATTAACGGCGACATTCAACAGCAACAACGCGAACGCACCATACAACAACTCAAAGACGGCAAGATCGATATTCTGGTCGCAACCGACGTCGCTGCTCGCGGTCTGGACGTAGAACGTATCAGCCACGTGGTCAACTACGACGTGCCGCACGATCCAGAAAGCTACACGCATCGTATCGGCCGCACTGGTCGCGCTGGCCGCAGTGGAGAAGCGATTCTGTTTATCACTCCGCGTGAAAAAAATCTCTTAAAAGCCATCGAGCGCGCGACCCGTCAACCGGTCTCGCCTTTGGAATTACCGACCATACAAGCGGTCAACAATGTGCGTATCGCCCGCTTCAAAGACCAGATCACCGACACTCTGGCGCAAGGCGAACTCGAACAATTTTTAGCCGTCATCGAAGACTACGAACGCGAACACAATGTGCCCGCCTTCGAGATCGCCGCCGCCTTAGCCAAGATGGCACGTGGCGACGAGCCTCTGCTGCTGGACAAGAATAAACGCGAAGTCAAAACGGATGATAGCTGGCGCGATGAATCACAGTCAGCCCCTGCGCGCGGCAGCCGCAGTGAACGAGGTGACCGCTTTGAGCGTGGCGATCGCGGTGACCGTGGTGACAGATTCAGTGACCGAGACAGCCGTGGTCCGCGCCGCGAGCACAGCCCACGCACCGCCGAACCTGGCATGCGCACTTTCCGCATCGCGGTTGGGCACGAGCATGGCGTCAAGCCCGGCAATATCGTGGGCGCGATCGCCAACGAAGCCAATATCGAATCCAAATTTATCGGCCGCATCGACATTTATGACGACTACACCGTGCTCGATTTGCCTGACGATTTGCCTAAGGACATGCTGAATCATTTAAAGTCGGTACGTGTCGCGGGTCAGGCTTTGAACATCACGGCAGATGGCGAAACAGCCAGCGCGCCGAAGAAAGAATTTAAGCCACGGGAAGATCGTGCTGAGCGTCCAGCCCGCGCCGAGCGTACCGAGCGTACCGACACATTTGAGAAAAAATCAGATCGCAGCAAACTCGACAAAGTGGTCGAACGCGCCGCCAAATTCCCCGTTGAAGAAGCGCCTGCCAAATCAGACAAAAAACGCGCTGACGGCAAAAGCAAAGTCGCCATTCCTATGCAAACCTATCGCATCGAAGTCGGCAAACAACACGCCGCCACACCCGGCAATATCGTCGGCGCGATTGCCAACGAAGCGGGCTTAGATGCCAAACTAATCGGTCACATCGGCTTATTTGACGACTATTCCACCGTCGATCTGCCAGTTGGCATGCCCAAAGACATCCTCAACCACTTAAAAGGCGTTTGGGTCGCGGGTAAAAAATTAGAGATCACCGAAATCGGCAGCAGCACCATGTTGGTCAACGCCAAACCAGTGCCCTTGAAAGAGCGCATCACTGGTGGCAATCGCCGCGTCGCCGAAAAAGAACGCACCAACGAAGCTCCCCGCGCCAAAAAGCCAGTCACCGCCCGCGGTGGCAGCAGCAGCCGCTTTGAGAATGTCAAAGCACCGGGTAAAACGAGTAAGCCTAAGCGCTAAGTCATTAATCGCATAAAGCAAAACGCCCGGATGACCGGGCGTTTTGCTTTGAATCTACGGAGATCTTAAACGAATCTCCGCACCAACAAATTACTTCTTCTCACTTGCCACTGGAGCCGCTGCAGCTGGCGCACTTGCCGCTGGTGCGGAAGCTGCTGCTGGTGCAGATGCTGGAGCTGCGCCGATGATGTCAATCTTGGCTTTTTCTTTCATGCCGTCCAAGACTTTTTTCAAGCTCTCTTGCTGAATCTGCTGCTTCAAGCGTGGCTTGACTTGCTCTAAAGTTGGCGCCGCTTTTTCACGGCTGTCGTCCAACATAATGACGTGGTAACCGTATTGTGATTTCACTGGAGTTTCAGTGAATTTACCTTTTTCCAGCTTGGCAACCGCGCCACCAAATTCTGGCACCATGCCGCGTGGGTCAAACCAGCCCAATTCGCCGCCCTTATCTTTTGAGCCTGGATCTTTAGACTGTGCTTTTGCCAGTGCCGCGAAAACTTTCACATCTTTTTTGAGCTTCGCAATGATCGCGTTTGCGTCGGCTTCTTTTTCTACCAAAATATGACGCGCAGAATATTCAACGCCAGCCGTCGCTGCTTTGATTTTTTCGTATTCTGCTGCGTATTGTGCGTCGGTGATTGGGCTATTGTTGATGTAATCTTCAACGAAACCTTGCGCCAAAATACCCAGACGTGACATTTCGATCTGGTCGGCTGTATCGCCCTTTTTGTCCAAACCTTTTTTGATCGCTTCATCTGCAGCCAAAGTTTGCAAAGCGATGTTATCGATCACCATTTTGCGCATTTCTGGCGTATCAGGCATACCTTGCGCTGCCTGCTGCTTCATGATCATGTCCACTTGTTTTTTGCTGATAGGCTTACCATTGACGGTCGCCGCGATCACATTTTGAACCGCATCAGCAGGCTTATCCGTATTCTTAGAGCATGCGCTCAATGCCATCAAAGCCAAAGCACTGCCGACGACGAAACGGGACTTCAAGCGAGATTGTTTCAACATTGTTCTCTTCCTTTATGATTTTATTCAATAAGAACTTAGGCAAAACAGACGCTGGCGTTGTTGCATAAGTTCCTCAGTTAATTTAGTTACTTTAGTTAAATGAGATAGAACGGTAAAACTCTTGACTCCCCCAAGGAATTTTAACCGACTGCGAATTTTACCTGTGATTTGCGGTTTTCACTTAGAATTTGCATAATTTTTGACGGAACCTACCTCATCATGCAAGAACTCACAGAAATGCTCCCCGTCGGCATGGTCGCCAATGGCGGACTAGTCGCCCAAATCATGGCCGAACTCGCCCAAAGGCAACGCAATTTGCCGGGTTGGGAAGCGTTTCATTATGAAAGAGTGTCGGAAACCGCCGTCGAACTGACAGGCGGCATCGTTTCGACCAATCACGGCAATAAGCGCTGGTTGGAGCCGCATGATTGCATCACTATTCCGCTGGCGGCGGTGATTTTAGAAATGCAAAAACAAGGCTTGTGCGAAGCAAAATCCGAATCGGGCAAGCTCGCGACCAACGAGCGCAAGCTCAGCGTCACCGACGCCAGCACGCCCAATTCAAACACGCAAACACTGCATGTCTGCTTCGCGCTACCCGACGACCCCAGCGCACGTTTGCGGGTTTTGCAAGCCTTACACTTAGATGCAGAATTTCTTGGCGCCCGCGTTCTTGCCTGCCATTTTGAAAACGAAAAAAGCAAGGCATAGCCACAAATCAAAAGAATCGAAAAAAAATCTGACACTCACCTCGAATTTTCATACTTCCATCCAGAAATAGTTGTGCTTTGGATAGAAATGGGTTGATAATGGAATTAGTGTCTTCGGCAAGATGCGATTTAAGCGCCGACTGTGGACCACCTCAATTTTATTCACATTGCGTAATACACTACGCAATTTACGCATTTGGAGAACAGCATGAAAAAGCAAGCTAACAATCAATCCGGTTTCACACTGATCGAATTGATCGTTGTGATCGTTATTTTGGGTATTTTGGCGGCGACAGCGTTGCCACGCTTTGCGGATTTTGGTGCTGACGCACGAACAGCAAGTGTCAATGGTGCTCGCGGTGCGGTTGCTGCTGGAGCAGCAATGACTCATGGCCGCTTCTTGGTTACTGGTGTGGCACCGGTTCCAATGGAAGGCCAAAATATCGCAATGGTTAACGGATATCCGGACAACACTGACATCGCAAATGCTGCTGGTGTTAATGCAAGCGATTACACAATTGCGTTGACTAGTGCAACTGTCACGACTATTTCGCCAATCGGAGCTACTGCAGCGGCTAAAACTGCAGGCACTTGCTCTGTGGTTTATACAGAAGCAGCCGCTGGTGGCTCACCTATAATTCAGTCGTTCACAAGCGCCTGTTAATCTTCTATTGCGGATGCGTAGCCAATACGCATCCGTGTTTTTGCTTTAAAAGTACTTCCCCCACATCTTCAAAAACATGACAATAGGGCATGCCCAGCCTTATTACTCAATTTAAGCAAAAGAAAAACATTTAGAGAATGATCTCGTTTTTCGATTTTACTTCCCGAATGTAATTGCTTTTTAAGCAGAGTTAGATCGATAATATTAACAAATCACTGCAACTCCAAGTTAAGCGGGCTGCACACTGCCACTTAATTCCGGACGATCGAACACAATTGGCTACATCAAAGATCAAAATGAACAAACACTTTACCCGTCAAGCTGGCTTCACTTTAGTCGAATTAATTGTTGTGATCGTCATATTAGGAATATTGGCAGCCACGGCATTGCCGCGTTTTGCCGATTTTGGTGCGGATGCACGACGTGCCAGTGCCAATGGCGCGCGTGCTGCCGCAACCTCAGCAGCTGCAATGGCGCACGGTCGTTTTCTTATCACTGGAGTGTCTCCAGTGACGATGGAAACAACGCCGATCGCAATGGTTAACGGCTATCCAGATAATGCTGATATCGCAACGGCATCTGGCCTCAATGCCGCAGACTATACAATCGCCTTTCCAAGCGGCACTGTAGCTACCATCTCCCCAGTTAGCGCAACCGCTGCTGCAAAAGCTGCGGGTACTTGTTCTTTGGTATACACCGAAGCTGCTGCAGGTGGCTCACCAAATATCGTCGCAAATACTAGCGCTTGTTAAGTTTGCCCATTGGATGCGTACCTTGCGCATCCAATTTTTAAATTCTCCCACCATGCCCCAGTCATTCACCCCCATCCCAGAATGGCACGCGGTCTCCCCTGAACAATTTCACACTGACATCGTTAGCCAATGTCGGCCTGCTATTTTGCGTGGCTTTGTGCGGCATTGGCCTTTGGTGAAGGTGGCGCAGCAATCTGCGGCTGAAGCTTTGATGCGCCTGCAGGCGCTCGACTCTGGTGTGCCTGTGGATGCGATTTTGTTGCGGCCTGAGGAAAAAGGGCGGGTGTTTTATACACCTGCGATGGATGGCTTTAATTTTTTGCGTAATCGCTTGCCGATTTCTGAGGTGATTGCGCAAATATTGCGTTATGCACAGTTTGCCGCGCCGCCGTCGGTGGCGGTGCAAAGTGCGCAGGTGGCTGCGTGTTTGCCGGGCTTATTGAATGATCACACGCTAGATGTGTTGGTAGCTGATGTGTTGCCGCGGATTTGGCTGGGCAATCACATTACGACGCCTACCCATATCGATGGCTCCGATAATATTGCTTGTGTCGTAGCTGGGCGGCGCCAGTTTGTGTTGTTCCCACCGGAGCAGATCGCCAACTTGTATAT
>JACQDW010000154.1 GCA_016200845.1 Burkholderiales bacterium
GGACTTACGCAAAATTGCGCTGGCTAGGCGTGGAGCCGAAGACAGTGCAATTGCACGGCGAGGCGAACACAACAACGCCAGCGTCTGTTTTGCGTAAGTCCTACTTAAAACTGACGCAAAATTCTCTGAGGGCAAACAACACTTTGGGTAGGCAAGTGCGCTTATTATCCTTACAATAAGCTGAAGCTCAGTCAGTGAGCGTGACGCTCGCTGCCGCTTCGTTTGATCCCAGATATCGAGCGAACTTCGTGCATTGCAGTAAGGAGTGTTAATGTTGGACATGACAGGCTTGAATGGCATCTTGATCGCAGCGGCAAGCTGGGTGCTGATCGGCTGTTTCGGTTTGTTCTTTTTAAATCGCACTCGCTTCATTGCCTATGTGCTCTTTCCTCTCGGAGCGGTAAGTGGCATAGCGCTCAGCGCCGTAGCTCTCGCCAGTTTCAGCGCAGTGACACAAAGCTATGCCTTACCTTTCGGTTTGCCGCAGTTTCAGTTTCATCTGCGTCTCGATCATCTCTCCGCTTTTTTTCTCTGCACACTTGGCGTCATCAGCGCCGCCATTTCGATTTTCTCCGCTGGCTATTTCCGAAAAGGCGAAGGCACGCCACCCGGTGTACTGTGCTTTGAATATCACCTCTGTCTGGCGAGTATGCTGTTGCTGCTGATCGCCGACGATGCTTATGCCTTCATGATCGCCTGGGAAGTCATGAGCGTCAGCGCCACCTTGCTGGTGATGAGCAATCATCGTCTGCCTGAAGTGCGCAAAGCAGGCTTTCTGTATTTTTTAATTTCGCACATAGGTGCATTGGCTTTACTGCTGTGCTTCGGTTTATTACAAGCCAATACCGGCGACTACCGCTTTGCCAATATGCGCGTACAACATCTGGAATTATTCTGGGCTTCTGCAGCCTTTTTGCTGGCCCTATTTGGCTTTGGCGCCAAAGCGGGAATTCTGCCGCTGCATATTTGGCTACCCGAAGCCCACCCCGCTGCGCCTTCGCCTATCTCTGCGTTGATGAGTGGCTTTGTCTTAAAAACGGGCGTCTACGGTTTGCTGCGCGTTGGTTTCGATTTGCTTGCCAATCAATTTAGTGATGTCTCAAGTTCGCACATCTGGTGGTGGGGCGGCGTGACGTTAGCGCTAGGCCTGATCACGGCATTATTCGGCGTCGTGTTCTCGGCAGTACAAACCGACATGAAGCGTTTGCTCGCCTATTCGTCGATCGAAAACATCGGTTTGATTTTTGTCGGCATCGGTTTGGCCTTAATTTTTCACGCTTATCATCTGTCCACTTTCGCTGCACTCGCTTTATGCGCGGCGCTGTATCACGTCGCCAGCCATGCCGCATTTAAGAGCTTACTCTTTCTTGGCACCGGCTCAGTCTTGCATGCCACCGGCAATCGCAACCTCGGCCATCTGGGAGGCTTGATTCGCAATATGCCCTGGGTTGCCTGGGCTAGCCTGATTGGCGTACTCGCGGCATCGGGCATGCCGCCCTTGGGTGGATTTGTATCGGAATGGCTGCTACTGCAGAGCTTTTTATTTACACCTAATTTACCGAACACGTTCCTCAATATGTTGATTCCCATCGTCGCCGCCACCATCGCGCTGGTAGCCGCGTTGGCAGCGTATGTGATGGTGAAGTTTTTTGGAATCATTTTTTTAGGGCAGGCACGCGAACCGGCTTTATTGCAAGCGCATGATGCCGATTACTGGCAACGCGCTGCCTTTGTGCTGTTGATAGCACTGAGTGCCTTGGCTGGTTTATTCCCTGTGCAATTCATCCTCACTTTAGACTTGGTAAGCAGTTCTTTATTAGGACAGCGTATCGGTGACGCCGTCACCGCCAACGGTTGGTTCATCCTGGCACCCGTCTCAGCGGATCGTGCCAGTTATGCCCCTGTCGTGTTTGTCGGCGCTTTATTATTTTGTGTGGCATTGGCCTACGCATTGATCCATCGCTTATTCCATGGTCGCATACGACGGGCAGCACCTTGGGCTTGTGGCTCTTCTGACGTGACGGCGCGCATGCAAGACAGTGCAGAAGGGTTCGGACAACCTATACGCGAGATTTTCACCTCCTTCTTTCGCATCCAACGCAAACTGCCGGGGGCGCTCGATGAACATCCTGTGTATGAAGTAAAAATAGACGATCCATTTATTGTGTATGTCTATCAGCCGATTGCAAATCTGGTCGAGTCCATCGCACAACTAGCCGGAAAACTGCAACATGGACGCATCGCCCTCTATCTTTTGTATAGCTTTTTGACGCTCTTGTTTTTACTCTTATTGGTGGAAACCCGATGATCAATTTGTCTGGTTTACTTTCGCAAATATTGGAAGTCGTGTTCGCACTGGCGGTCGCGCCTTTGTTGACGGGGTGGGTTAACCAATGCCGCGCCTGGCTACAAAACAAATCAGCACCTGGACTCCTGCAACCGTATCGCATGCTACACAAATTGTGGATCAAAGAATCGGTGCTGGCAGAACATGCCTCGTCTTTGTTTCGCGCCACGCCGTATATCGTGTTTGCCGCCATGAGTCTGGCCTGCGGCATCATCCCGACCTTATCGACCGACCTGCCTCTATCGCCTTCTGCCGATGCCATCGCGCTGGTCGGCTTGCTAGCACTAGCGCGCATTTTTATTGCGCTATCAGCGATGGATATTGGCACCGCCTTTGGCAGCATGGGGGCACGGCGCGAAATGCTACTGGGATTTCTGGCTGAGCCTGCACTGTTGATGGTGCTATTCAATGCCTCGCTGTTGACGCAGTCCACACTGCTCACCAGCATCGTTGAAAATTTAATTCATCGTGACTTTGCGATTTATCCTAGCTTGGCGTTTGCAGGTGTCGCTTTCACCATGGTCTCGCTTGCAGAAAATGCCCGCATCCCTATCGACAATCCCAGCACACATCTGGAACTGACCATGATCCACGAGGCGCTGCTATTAGAATATTCCGGGCGTCATCTGGCGCTGATGGAGTGGGCCGCCAGCTTAAAACTCTTCGCCTATTCTTGTATGGGCATCGCTTTATTTTTCCCTTGGGGCATCGCGATGGCAAGCAATCCATTGGCTCTGGTATTCGCTATTCCATTACTCATCATCAAACTAATGACAGGCGGTGCAGCCTTGGCATTGATCGAAATCGCCAGCGCCAAAATTCGTATTTTCCGCGTCCCGGAGTTTTTGATGACGGCTTTCTTGTTAGCCGTGATCGGCATGTTGATTCATTTTTTACTGGGGGCCTAGATGATCACCCCACATGCATTGTCACTACCGCTGCAAGTGCTCAATTTATTAGCGGCTCTGCTTCTGCTGCTGACCTTTGCCATGCTCGGACAACGCCGGATTATTTCATTGATTTATCTCTTTACACTACACGGTGCAACCCTGGTTGCGGCGTCGCTGGTGGTTGCCTTCATGAGCAACGATCATCACTTATTGATCTCCGCCGCGATGACGCTCATGCTCAAAGTAATCGTCATTCCCCTGATATTGCACAGGCTGGTAGTGCGACTGAATGTGAAGTGGGATGTTGAACCTTTAATCAATGTTCCTCTAACGATGTTGATCGGCATCGTGCTGGTCATCATCGCCTTCAATCTGGCGTTGCCGATTTCGCGTCTTTCCACCGCCGTCGCGCATGGCAGTCTGGGCATTGCGCTGGCCTGCATCTTATTGTCGTTCATGATGATGATTACGCGCTCTAAAGCGATCCCGCAAGTGATCGGTTTTTTGTCGATAGAGAACGGCCTGTTTTTTGCCGCCACCACCGCCACCAGCGGTATGCCCATGATCGTTGAACTAGGCGTAGCGCTCTCGGTGTTGGGTGGCATTTTAATCCTTGGCGTTTTTATGTTTCAGATTCGCGAGCAATTTGAAAACATGGACATCCATAATCTGGAAAAACTCAAAGATGACTGAGCTGCCGATCTTATTGCTGGTCTTAAGTATTCCCTTGCTCGGCGCGCTGCTATTGGGTTTGTGGGGACATAGAGAGTTCGCTCCTGAGCTCAACGCAGGCTTGAGCGCAACGACTTTCCTCGCGTGTATAGTGCTCACTCGCACCATCATAGAACGCGGGCCCAGTTTCGCGTTTGGTCAATTATTTTTTATCGATCCACTCAATGTGTTTCTGGTGAGTTTAACCAGTTTCGTCGGCTTTACCACGTCACTGTTTTCACGTCCTTATATGCGGGTGGAAAGAGATCACGGCAAAATGAATGCGCCGCGCATGCGCCTGTATCACAGCATGTATCAGTTCTTTAGCTTTGCCATGTTATTGACCTTAATGACCAATCACATGGGCGTGTTGTGGGTGGCGATGGAGACAGCAACGCTGGCAACGGTGCTGTTGGTCAGCGTGTATCGGACGCCAAGTAGTCTGGAAGCAGCGTGGAAATATTTCATCATTTGCGGTGTCGGCATCGCGCTGGCGCTGTTCGGCACCATCTTATTGTATCTTGCCGCCTATCGTCTTCCCGGCAATCATTATGATGCTTTGTTGTGGAGCAATCTGAATCTGATTAAGACTCAACTCGACCCGCATATCATTGCGCTCGCCTTCGTTTTTTTGCTAGTCGGCTATGGCACCAAGATGGGTTTAGCGCCACTACACAACTGGCTACCCGATGCCCATGCAGAAGGCCCGACGCCGATCTCCGCCGTCCTCTCCGGTCTGTTACTCAATGTCGCTCTGTATGCGATTTTGCGTTGCAAAGTATTGGCGGACGGCGCGCTGCAGAATGGTTTTCCGGGGCAATTATTAATTGGTTTTGGCTTACTCTCGGTGCTGATCGCTGCGTTCTCGCTGTCCCGCCAAAAAGATGTCAAACGCATGTTTTCTTATTCTTCGATAGAACACATGGGTTTGATGAGTTTTGCCTTTGGTATCGGTGGTCCAGTTGCCAGCTATGCCGGGCTACTGCACATGACGGTCCATTCACTGGTGAAGTCTGCGATCTTTTTTGCGGTCGGTCATGCCTGTCAAAAGGCGGGCACGCAAATCATGGCGGACATCCGTGGCTTGATCATCGTTAGCCCGACCGTAGGCTGGGGCATGCTGATCGGGACTCTGGCAATTTTAGGTATGCCACCGTTTGGCGTCTTTAGCAGTGAATTCTTAATCCTGACTACGGCCATGCGCGAACTACCATGGAGCACACCTCTGCTCCTGATTGCCCTAGGCGTCAGTTTCGCAGCGATTTTTCATCATGTACAAGAAATGGTATTTGGCGAACCCACCGCAAAACGATTAGCGCACTCACCCGCGTTGTTACCCGTCTTTGCCCATCTCGGACTGGCCTTATTATTAGGTTTAACCATTCCATCGTATCTGGATAATTGGTTCCGGCAAGCGGTGCAGATGATCACGAGATAAACCATGACCAGCGCAAAACATTTACGTCACCACGACATCGTATTTCAGGCACTGACAGGCGCAGTGCCAGTCTGGATTGCGACCGTCGAGCCGCAACAATGGACTCACTTCGCGCGCAATATGTGGGCAGATCACGCCCGCTTCATTTCGGTCTGGGGCAGTGATCATCGCTATGTGACTGGCCATTTAACATCGGATCAAGAGCGCTACCATATCCATGCCGCCTACTGTACACAAAGCGCCCTGTTCTGGCTAAGGCTCCCAGTCGACGACACAGAAAGTTATCCCGACCTCTCACG
Organism: Burkholderiales bacterium; assembly: GCA_016200845.1. Classification (GTDB taxonomy): domain Bacteria; phylum Pseudomonadota; class Gammaproteobacteria; order Burkholderiales; family Burkholderiaceae_D; genus Undibacterium. The sequence goes on from JACQDW010000154.1 coordinate 5,686, forward strand.
CTTTTTCCCCGCAGCCTTGCGTTTGCAACGCGCTCTGTATGAGCTACTAGGCATCAACTCCACCGAAGACAAAGATCAGCGCCCCTGGCTCAATCACGGCACCTGGCCGCGTGATTATTTCCCGCTGCGTTATCAGGCAAACTTGAACGAACTCAAACCACCATCGCCAGTAGAACGCTATGAGTTTGTCACAGTCGAAGGTGATGGCGTACACGAAATCGGAGTCGGCCCTATTCATGCTGGGATTATCGAACCCGGGCATTTTCGCTTTTCTATAGTCGGGGAAAAAGTGCTCAGACTAGAAGAACACTTAGGCTATCTGCACAAAGGCATTGACCAGCGCTTCATCGGCAGCAGCTTACAAGCAGGCTGCACTCTCGCGGGTCGGGTCAGTGGCGACAGCACCGTCGCCTTCGCTATCGCCTATTGCATGGCAGTTGAAACCGCCAGTGCCTGTGTCCTACCAGAACGCGGCGCCGCCCTGCGCGCTCTGATGCTAGAGCGCGAACGCATTGCCAACCATCTGGGCGACTTAGGCGCACTCGGCAACGATGCCGGGATGGCGTTTGGCCTGGCGCAATTTAGTCGGTTAAAAGAAGACTGTCTGCGTTTAAATCAGCAAATATGGCAACACCGCATGATGATGGATGAAGTCATTCCAGGTGGCGTCCGCACGCATCTCAATGAAGACGACATTCGAAGCTTACTCAGTCAATGTACACAATTAGAAACCGAGCTTAAGCGCTTACGTGACATCTATGACGAACACGCAGGACTGCAAGATCGCTTTATGGGAACCGGTACAGTGCGCCCCGATCTGGCCGCAGAACTAGGCTTAAGCGGACTCGCCGGACGCGCCAGCGGACAAGCCTGGGACGCCCGCATCGACCATCCATGGGGACCCTATGCGCAACTAAAAATCAAGATCGCAACAAATGAACACGGTGACGTTGCCGCCCGCATCGCAGTGCGCTTTGACGAAATCTTTGAATCACTTAAGCTTATCCGCGACCTCATCGTCCAGCTCCCCGCTGGCGCCGTCCACGCAGTAGTCACCGCTTCACAAAAAAATACCTGCGGCGCAGGCTGGGTCGAGTCCTGGCGTGGTCCTGTTTTCGTCGCACTCGAAACCGATACACAAGGACTAATCGCACGCTGTCATTGCAACGAAGTCTCATGGCAAAACTGGCCAGCCCTGCAGCACGCCATACTTGGCAACATCGTCCCCGATTTCCCCTTAATCAATAAGTCCTTCAACTTAAGCTACGCGGGAGTGGACCTCTGATGTGGAAGATACTCAAACAAATCACCCAGACCGGCATCGTCAGCGAAACCGTCACGCCAGACAAGATCATCACGCCATCGCCAGAACACGATCAGATTCAACAAGAACTACTGCAATTGCTCGGACGCGCCCTCTGCATACGCGCTGTCGACGCTGGTTCCTGCAACGCCTGCGAACTCGAACTGCATGCTCTGAATAACCCCTACTACAACCTGGAAGGCATGGGCATCAAATTCGTCGCCAGCCCACGCCACGCCGACCTGCTACTCGTCACTGGCCCTATCTGTCACAACATGCGCGAAGCCCTGCTCAGCGCCTATGACGCCATGCCTCACCCCAAACTCGTCATTGCATTAGGAGAATGCGCCTGCACAGGCGGCATCTTTAAAGAAAATTACGCCACTGGTGGCGCACTGGAAAAACATCTGCCGGTCGACCTCAGCATCCCCGGCTGCCCACCCGCACCGATCACCATCTTGCGTGGGATACGCAGTCTATTCGCTACCTCAGCCGCAGCACCACATCATCCAGCACAGGCACAATCGCCAACACCAACAAAATCGCCGCCAAGGGCACCGTCGAAATAAATCCCACGTGCTTAAAACCAAAAGCGCCGGTCAAGGCGCCCGCAAAAAACATCAACAACAAGGTCGCCAACAAGCGCAATTTCATCCGGTTCCCAAGCACCCGACTCTCTACAGGCAAAGTCGCCTCGCGGTTCCAATAAAACAGCTTACCCAGCTCTATCCCCAAATCCGTTACCACGCCAGTCACATGCGTGGTCCGTATCACCGAGTGCGAAATCTTGGTAATAATCGCATTCTGCAAACCCATAATAAAACACAACAACATCACCGTCAGCGACACATAAAACCCCATGTGATGTGTCAAATTCGCCCCAGCCAAACCAAAGCACAACAACAAAAACGCCTCCAACATCAAGGACAAGGCATACACACTATGCAGTTGCTGCCGCTTCGCCCAATTGATCAACACAGCCGAACAAGCCGCCCCCAACAAAAACGACAACAAGGCCCCCAAACCAGCCGCCGACACCCCCACATAACCCAACACCAAATTATCCGCCATCGACGACACGATGCCCGTCATATGCGAGGTGTACTGCGCCACCGCCAAAAAGCCCCCCGCATTCGCCGCCCCAGCCACAAAAGCCAAAGCAAACCCCAAATGCTCATTCGCCTTCTCAGTACGCCGCTTACCCGACAAACGCCGCAAAAAATGAATCGCCATACTTAACTCCCAACACAAGCAACACCAACCATCTCACCCCACACCACGTGTGTGGGTAGTTGTTTGATGCTATCACAATTGACAGGCTTGATTTTTACGCGTTTGCTGATATTTGAATTATGCCGACAAAGTAGCTGCTGCTAGGCGTTTGCGAACATCAGCAAGTGAGACTTCATTCATCAATTTTCCGTTTTCAAAAACAGTCTGGAATTCACACTCATTCACTTCGTTCCAACTGGCCTGATCCTTCAAATAAAATTCGCCTCCCGCATCTCTATAGACGGCCACCAATCCTTTCGCTGAATTCTTAGTGCCGTCGCCCGTTTTTGGCGCTTTGAATATCTCGCGATTTTCCCCGGCGATTTTGGCGAATGTCGCTTTCACAGCGTAACCATCTGTGTCGCGAGTGACATACTGATAGGTATAACTTCCAATTCCGAACACAACATTAGTGGAAGCAAAGCCCTTTTCTTTCAAGCCAGAACAAATCGCTGCGGCACGTTCAATCGTGATCGAATCGCCATAGATCAATCCCACATGCGGATCAAGCAACTTATATCCTTTATCGCTGACACTTCCACCAAAGACTTCCCACAAGCACTCAATAGCACCCTTACGTTCGGGAGAAGCTAGCGGCGCATCTGTATCACCACAGATCATCTTCACAGGACATCCGGTGTCTGGGCGAAAGACCACCTTACCTTCGCGAGCCAAGATTTTCTCTTTTAACTTCACTGTAAATTCGGTCATCACCTGCCAGAAATCCCATGAGTCGGAAACGATACTCACGATACCCGATGGATATACATCCTGAATCAGGCGACGAAAAGTCTCAAGCTCGTTTTCCATACCCCCGGCGCACATCACCGAATGTTCGGTCGCAGCGACACTTCCACCGACCAACTCTAAATCACTATTCGCACCGTAATAGTCTTCCAAAAAATCAATCGCCGGAATCGTGTCTGTGCCAGTAAAGCTCAACAAATGGGCGGCACCACTCATCGCAGCCGCCTCCGCACCAAACATGCCACGAAAACTAAAATCGTGTCCCTGCCAGTTGACAAATTCCGTGCTGCCATCCGTCTCAATCGCATAGTGAGTGAGAATTTTTTTGTACTCATGCGCGGTCGTCGCGCTGGTACACATACCCCATACATTCGTCGATAAAATTGTTTCCAAATAATTGGTCAGCCAGAAGAAACGCTCGTCTGTATTTTGTATGACTAGGCAAGGAACACGCAATGGATATACCGATCCTTCTGGCAATGCCATTATTTTGATCGGCAAGAATCCCAAATCATGCAGGTCCGCGATATGTTGCGTCCCTACGTTATTGGGGCCAAGATAATTGTTGATACGACGAGAAAATTTGCGCAACACATCTTCTTTCGGCTGCTTAAAAAAATCTTCGTCCCAACTCTTGATCAGAAAGCTCTTTATGAAGTATTGCAAACCAAAAAATACCACACGTTGCGTGTTATCACGGCGCGTAGTTCGCGCGGTGAGATTACTAAACACGACTTCAGTATTATCTGGATATTGACGGCGGTGATCAACTTTATAGCCATCAATTGCAGTAACGGGATTCAATCTCATTTTATTTCTCCTTGTGTGAGCACATACTGCCAAATATCTTTTACGTTTAGAAATGGGGGCGCCGAAAAATCATGCAAACTATTCGTCGTGTACACGGCGTCAATTCCACTACTCATTAATTTATCTTGCTGCGCGCCACCTTCGTAGTGGGAGACCACCAGAAATATTTGATCGCAATTTTTCTCCTTCAATTTTTTTGCCAACTCAATGAAAGTTCGTCCACCCGCACAAATATCATCAATGATCACAGCCGTCTTGCCGCTTAAGTCGCCACAAAAAACTTCCGTTCCGATAATCGCGCCATTGCGCACATCACGCAGTTTGTCTGCTCTCACGACCTCAAGACCACCAAGCTGATTCGACAAATCGAAGATTTTTTTATTTGAACCTGCGTCAGGAGAGATCAATACAACATCCGATCCGATTTCAATGAGCACATCTTTTACAAACTGATAATTTTTGATGACGACTGAATGATTGAGTAACGCAACCACAACATCGCTGTGAGGATCGAACAGGCGTACCTGACGATAGTGCTGCTGATTAATCAGGTCTGCATACACTTTGACTGACAACGGTTCACCCTGATTGCACACGCGATCTTGTCTTGCACCGGGAAAGTAAGGAATAACCAAATCAACTTCTTTCGCGCCGTGACGGCGCAAAGCATCGGTAAGCAGCAGAAGTTGTACTATCGACTGATCGCCACTATAGCGATACAAAATTTCGACATGGCTTGAGGTGTCGCCAGAAGCTGCAGGTGACTCTCTCCACTGCCGAAAACGAACTGCTTAATGGGCTCACCAGCCTGCTGTGGATTTAGCAGAAAGTAACGGCAACTGTTTCGATCAGACTTAGACATGACACTTTCCTTTTTCTTAAAACAACATGATTGTCAATTTTCTCATATCATCTGCAATTCTTCGGGAGACAACGTATAAAAAGAAACGCATTTGGATAATAATGTCTCTACGACATAATGTCAATTATATGTTGCACCTTTTCTTTGCCACCTCAAAGATATGCTATAAACAAAATGTCACTAGGACACACTAGACTCGAAAATGAAAACGACACTTCAAATTGAAAAACCTTTCTTTACTGTGGACAGCGTGCTCTTCACGATGCAAGAAAACGAGCTTAAAGTACTCATGGTGAAGCGAGCTGAACCACCATTTGAGGGGAGATTGGGACTACCAGGAGGATTTATAGACATCAGTATTGATCAAGATACTGACATGACCGCACGTCGAAAGTTAATGAATAAAACGGGTTTAAATCCAAACTATCTGGAGCAACTGCAGGTCATATCCGGCGCGCATCGTGACCCACGTGGTTTCAGTGTCACGCTAGCCTATTACGCCTTAGTCGCGCATCAAATAGTCAAGCCGCATATTGCCTCTGTTGAAGAAGCGCGCTGGATCAGCGTGAACGAACTCTCTAAGTTTGCAATAGCATTCGACCACCAACACATCATTGAACTCGCACTTCAACGTCTTCAGCAAAAGACCTTGTATTCAATGATTCCCGTATTCTGTCTACCTCAGAAATTTAGCATCACCCAGTTAATGACGGTGATTGAAGCCATTATCGGTAAACCGATACAAAGAAAAAGTCTAATGAGACGAATCGAGGCATCAGAGATGTTTGACATCTCTGATGAAAAAATTTCTTCTGGCGGGAGGTCAGCACATCTTTACACGCTCAAGCAAGATGCCGATATCTTTAACTTTGAACGTAATTTGGGGGCGTAATCCCCCCCAAAAAAACTGCCGAGATCACGGCAGCACCTCCAGGCTAATCAGAAGAATTTGTAACCAACCATGCCAGACAGCCACCATTTGCCTTCGTACTTATACGGGGCCAAGGTATTGCGGCCCAATCGATCTTGTCCGGCAAATACCCCAAACTGCATTCCAGTTCCCTTATCGACCGAAAACACAATCCCGACGGCTGTCGTAAACCCGCTACGGTTTACAGTACCAGTGGATTCCTTAGCATCCGCAGCCTTTAACAAGGGCACGTCAATGTTATTGACCCACCCCGCGCTAAAAACGAGCGTCGTACTTGTTCCGCCCATGAAGTCTCCCCAGTTGGAATTAACCCCATAGCCCAAGTATGGACCGATCGTCGTTGCATTGGTAAAGGTTTTATCAGAAAACTGATACTTAAACGGAAGAGCCAAAGCACCAAATGTCCATCCTCTGCGGGAGTGAGGGGCAAGCTCAACTTCCGCCTTTTCCAAAACATACGTCGTATTAGGATCTAATTTTTCGCTAGTTAACGCGTCGCTGCTGGAACACTGCTTCCCGCCTAAATCTAAGAATACGCCTGTCAGTTTATGCGTAGTCTTATCCTCAGTACTTACCGCAAATTCTGACTTCGAGGGGGCACAAACAGTCTTATTCCCCACCTTTACGTTTGGAAAATTTGCATGGAACTTGATGATATCGCCGTTCCAACTGTATTTCGTGTCAAGAGGTACGGGGGAAACCTCCTTTTCCTTTACTCCCTTTTGATCCTCCCCCGCGTGAATCCCCGCACTAACAAAACACAACAAGCAAAGGGACATCCTCAACAAAGTTTGGGTTTGCATATTTAGACTCCTCGTTTATAAATTGACTGAACACTGCTTCAAACTCTTGAAGGCAGCAGTTGCTAGCGGCGACAAACTCACGCCTTTGCGCAGGAAATTCCTTGTCGAATCTCAAATCTCGCTTTCGGTACAAGTTCTAGCCGCAGCGTGATTCTGGTAACGAGTATTTAATGAACAAACACAAAACATAAAAAAACGTTTTTCTTATCAAGCACCAGAACTTAACAATAGTGTCATAAAAAAAATTAAGCGGATATCACCTGTTCAGGTGATATCCGCTTCTTCTCATTTCTTCGGAGAAAAGCTTAACGCAACTCACTCCACAGTCACGCTCTTCGCCAAATTCCGTGGCTTATCCACATCCGTCCCGCGCGCCAGCGCC
>JACQDW010000155.1 GCA_016200845.1 Burkholderiales bacterium
ACGTTTCTCTTCTTTCGATCTCATCGACTCTTGCATGACGCCATTCATCATCAACTTCCTCCCGTAAATTAATCCAAACATTGGCGAGGGAGTTTAGGGGAGTTATGTGCCTTGGGTTAGGTGGGAGCGTTGGACGCTTACAGACTATAGACCCAGAATGGGCATAAAAAAAGGAGATTCGAGAATCTCCTTTTTTATCTGGGGTCTTGCTAACTTAATCTTCGCGACGCAAGTGCGGGAACAAGATGACGTCGCGAATGTTCGGTGAGTCGGTAATCAACATCATCAGGCGGTCAATGCCGATACCGCAACCGCCAGTTGGAGGCAAACCGTATTCCAGAGCACGAATATAGTCAGCGTCGTAGTACATGGCTTCTTCATCGCCTGCATCTTTGGCGGCCACTTGCGCCATAAAGCGGGCGGCCTGATCTTCAGCGTCGTTCAATTCAGAGAAGCCATTAGCAATTTCACGACCTGTCATGAAGAGTTCAAAGCGCTCTGTGATACCGGGAACGGTATCGGATGCACGCGCCAGAGGGGAGACTTCTGCCGGGTAGTCGATGATGTAAGTTGGCTCCCATAATTGCGCTTCGGCAGTTTCTTCAAACAACGCTAATTGCAATGCCCCCAGACCTGCTGTGGCAAAAGGGTTGACACCAAATTTTTTCAATTCCGCCTTGATGAATTCAGCGTCATTCAATTGCTCCGCCGTGTAATGCGGCGCGTATTTGTTGATAGCGCCGACGATGGTCAAACGCTGGAAGGGCTTGGATAAATCGAGCTCTTTACCTTGATACGACAGGACCGCTGTGCCGTGTGCATCAACCGCTGCTTTGCGGATGACGTCTTCGGTGAAATCCATCAGCCATTTGTAATCAACATAGGCCGCATAGAATTCCATCATGGTGAATTCTGGATTGTGACGCGGTGACACGCCTTCATTGCGGAAGTTGCGATTGACTTCAAATACGCGATCAAAACCACCGACCACCAAGCGCTTCAAATACAATTCTGGCGCAATACGCAGATACATTTCCATGTCCAACGCGTTGTGGTGAGTGATGAAAGGTTTCGCAGCAGCGCCACCTGGAATCACGTGCAACATCGGCGTTTCGACTTCCATGAAGTCGTGGCTATTCATAAAGCTACGGATGGAATTCATCGCAGCAGTACGCGCCTTGAAAGTGCGACGCGTTTCTTCGCTCATGATCAGGTCAACATAGCGTTGACGATATTTGGTTTCTTGATTCGCCAGACCGTGAAATTTGTCTGGAAGAGGGCGCAGCGATTTGGTCAGCAAACGCAATTGCGTAACCTTAACCGTCAATTCATCCGTCTTGGTTTTGAACAGCACACCCACAATCCCGAGGATATCGCCGAGGTCATAATGACGGAAAGCTTCCATCTCCGCTTCACCGGTTTTGTCGCTGGTGACATAAAGTTGAATGCGACCATCTGCTTTGAGTCCTGAGGCATCTTGCAAAGTAGCGAACGCAGCTTTTTTGCCTGCTTCGCGCTTGAGCATCATACGACCCGCAATCGTGACTTCTACATTCAACGCTTCCAATTCTTCACGTGGGGTGTCGCCATATTGCGTTTGCAAGGCAGCCGCTTTGTGCGTAGGACGAAAATCATTGGGGAAGGCGACACCCTGAGCACGAATCGCATCCAGCTTAGCGCGACGCTCAGCAATAATAGAATTATCGTCTTGGGGCAGTTCTGTTGCAGGAGATTGTTGGTCGGACATGATGGTTCTCTGAAATGGAATTGGAGTAACTAAATTTAAAAACTCTGAACTTTTTTAACGAGCCTTTAGTGTGTTCGTAGAAATTCAATTATAGGGATGCAGCACAAGGCGCCAAACGCAGCAATATGTCGATATTGCGAGTATTGGCAACGCCGTGATGCGCCCTAGAATTGGATTTATGCGGACACACGACTAGACACCTTGCTTTAATGAAGCCGCAATAAAATCATCTAAATCGCCATCCAGCACAGCCTTGGTATTGCCTGTTTCAAAGCTGGTGCGTAAGTCTTTGATGCGCGATTGATCGAGTACATAAGAACGTATCTGATGACCCCAACCGACGTCGGTTTTGGTGTCTTCCAGATTTTGTTTTTCGCTCATGCGTTTGCGTAATTCGAGCTCGAATAATTTTGCCTTCAACATTTCCCACGCTTCGGCGCGATTGCGGTGTTGGCTTCTATCGTTTTGACATTGCACCACGATGCCCGACGGCGCGTGGGTCAAGCGCACTGCGGAGTCGGTTTTGTTAATGTGCTGACCACCGGCGCCAGAAGCGCGGTAAGTATCGACACGAACATCGGCGGGATTGATGTCGATCTCGAAAGACTCATCGACTTCAGGATACACAAACAAGCTGGAAAACGAAGTATGGCGGCCATTCGCTGAATCAAATGGTGATTTACGTACGAGGCGGTGCACGCCAGTTTCTGTACGCAAGAATCCATAAGCATATTCACCTTCGACTTTCAAAGTTGCGGTCTTAATCCCAGCAACTTCACCGTCAGACTGTTCCAGAATATCGACTTTAAATCCCTTGCGTTCGCAATAGCGCAAATACTGGCGTAACAGCATCGACGCCCAGTCTTGCGCTTCGGTACCGCCTGCGCCTGCCTGAATATCGATGAAGCAGTTATTCGGGTCCATAGGATTGTTGAACATGCGGCGAAATTCCATGCCCTCAACCAGTTCGCGCAAATGCTGCGCGTCGGCTTCAATCGCCACTAGGGTGTCTTCGTCGTCTTCTTCGCGCGCCATCTCAAAAATCTCTGAGGCATCTTTGAGTTCGCTATCGATTTTGGTCAAGGTGTGGACGATCGCTTCCAGCGATTTTTTTTCTTTGCCCAGATCCTGCGCGCGCTTGGGATCTTCCCAAACTTTAGGATCTTCTAATTCACCGTTAACTTGCTCGAGTTTCTCTGACTTGATATCGAAGTCAAAGATACCTCCGAAGTTCGGCTTCACGAACTGTTAAGTCTGCGAGCAGGTTGGCAATACTATTGAGGCGTTCGGCTTCCATGTGGGTCTTCTAGTGTGAGAATAATCAAACCTTTGATTATACCCCAGTCAGAGACAGAATTCGCCAATACGCAAATGGTCCGACGCCTCCTACTCATCAACTTCAATTTGAATAGTCGGATTGCCACAAATTCCAAAGATCACCAAACTGACTTGGTAATCGTCGGCTTAGACTTACGATGGCTCTCAAACCACTCTGCCAAAGTCGTCTTAAAACAATGCGGGCAAATATGGTATTGCGTTTGAGTCGATTGCCCTCCGTTAGGAAAAGATTCCTCCTCTTCGAGCTGAATGGTCGTATTCCATTTTTCATGCTCGCGAGTCGACCAATTTTGATCCCACTTCGACTCAGCCCCACAAATATCGCAGGTTAGCTTGTCGAATACCTCTTCCGTGTGCTCCAGAATTAACACCGTCTTCATGTGTTTCATCATGCCCTCCGTTTCATTGTGGAAATTTTTCCATGCGGAAAATTGTACATGGGTGTGTGGGAAAAGAGCAGCTTTTTTTGTGGGAGGTGTTGCTTAGTGCGATATTGGGTGTTGGTGCACTTGAAAGTTAAAGGCGAAAGTACCCCAGCCCTCGATCATTTATGCAGGAATTTTCTGACTACGGACGGAGTTTGGGCGACCAGCAGCGAGCATGCGATTTAACACAGTAACACCGATGGCGGCCTCGGTTTGTTGCGCTTCGAATCTGCGCGCACGCAGTTCGAGGGCCGATGATCGATTTATAGCGTCCCATGGTCGTTTCGACAAAAAGCACGCTGGTTATAACCAGTGGCTTCTTGCCAAGCCATAGTGGCCCCACTTGAGATGGGTCATCCGTATGCTGATCGGTGAGAACCTGCGCGACAATCATGCCTAATCGGCATCGATGGCCAGCTGTAGTTTGCGCCAGCTACGGCGCGACTTGGCGCCATGTTTTTCTTCCAGTCATTGTCCTGCGCCAAAGACCTGCAAACCCGCACTGTCAATGAGCACATGCAGCGGTTCCTATGGCGCCGACGGTGACTTCCTTACCGTCAGTTCCACCGCCCGCTGACTGACCGTGGTGTGATCTGGCACCGTGATCGTCAGGTTCATTAATGTCAGTACTGATTCCATCAATCCTTCAGTTTGACGAAGTGCTATTTTGAATGCCGTGCGCAGCATCAAACTCGTCTCAATGGCGATATTCCGATAACGCGCCTGGCCATGTGGCCCGACACTCTGTCAACGATCAGTACGGCATCATCAATCCACAATGTCAGACTCCCACGCCGGCGTAATCCTGCTTCATATTTCGGCCAATTCTGTACCTTGAACGACATCTTCGGTATATGATGACGGCGATCGTCGTTGTGTTTGCTGGGCATCGGGTCGATCAGTAATTGCCTTTTCTGCTTCAAAATTCGCCTTGCGAACCCTTTTCCATCATTTTCCAAATCGTCTCGCGCACTTTCATCGCATCAGCTGCCAGATCGGGAGGGAGTTTTCGACCCATTTTGATCATCATGTCCATGTTCAGGGTGTACATCCATAAGCCATCTTCCTTCTCGACCACGGTGATGCGGCAAGGGATGTAGGCTGCCATGTGGGGACTAAAGTCGATCATTTTTCTGGCGGTCGCGGGTGAGCAGTAGGAATACACTTTGAGGAATTTTTCTTTCTTGCCTGAGCGTGCTTCTAATTCCTTGGACAAGGGTAGCTCGCCGACTGCCCGCATATTGTCTTCAATCGCGACGCTTTGTAATGACTGTTCGATTTGTTCAATCGTTACGCCGTCTTTGACTTTTCTTTCCCAGGTCGTCGCGACTGCAATATCGCCTTTGGATTCGACCCAGCGATCCCACATTTTCATCGATTCGGCACCCGCGCCATCGGCTAGATTATTCACAGCGCGTAGCGTGCCGCAACCGGTGAGCAGACTGGCCGACATCAGCATGGCGGCGAGGGCAATTTTCTTGGTATTTTGCATAAGGTGGTCTCCTAAGTGAATGATCACTCTATCGGTATTTAGTTATTGAGTAAACTTTGACTGATGTAATTTGCCAACATCTGGCTAAAGAAAAAATGAGGTAAATCAAAGAACTAGCCAGCAAACCTCAACACTTGTTGCAACGCATCAGCAAAAGTGCTTGAGCTTTCATGCGTTACACATGATTATATGCGCATGTAGTTAAATAATTGAATCTAAGTTTTCTTGCAAGACTAAAGGAGTGGGGAATTGACGGCTGAGTTAAGGAAAGTGATAGGTCGTATCATGCGGGCGCCAGAAGGCTTTCTCGATGCGGCGCAATTGGATGAAGCCCGCAAAGCACGTCGCAGTTTTATGGGCAAAGCCTTAGCGATGGGTGCCGGTGTTGCAAGTACGGTAGCCAGTTCGGCACTAGCTCAAGACGGCGATAAGGCCATTCTCAATTTACCCACTCACAGCACCAGCTTAGGACTCCCAGTTGCCGCGACTGGTTATGGCATGCCTTCGCAATGGGAAAAAAACCTACAACGCCGCGAGAGTCCCGGCCTGACGCGAGTTACGCAAGCCTCGGTCAGCTTCACGCCACTGCAAGGCTTATTCGGCATTATTACCCCCAGTGGTTTGCACTTTGAACGTCATCATCAGGGCTGGCACGATATCGATCCTAGCGGTCATCGTTTGATGATCAATGGTTTGGTGCAGGAGGAGCGTGTTTTTACCATGGATGATTTGATGCGCCTGCCCAGTGTCTCGCGCATTCACTTTATTGAATGCGGTGCCAATACAGGCGCGGAATGGGGCAATGTCGCGCTGCCCACTGTCCAATACACGCATGGCATGCTCAGTTGTTCTGAATTCACTGGCGTCTTGCTCTCGACCTTATTGGAGATGTGTGGCGTTGATAAAAAGAAGGGCAAATATGTGTTGGCAGAAGGTGCAGATGGTTCCAGCATGACGCGCACCATCAGCATGGAGCGCGCCTTAGATGATGTGATCGTCGCGTGGGCCATGAATGGAGAAATGCTGCGTCCTGAAAACGGCTACCCCTTGCGCCTGGTGGTGCCCGGCGTGCAAGGCGTTAGTTGGGTGAAATATCTGCGTCGTATCGAAGTCGGCGATGAGCGCTATGACACCAAAGATGAAACCATCCATTACATCGACATGATGCCCAATGGCATGCACCGGCAATACACCTCGGTGCAAGAATGTAAGAGCGTGATCACCACACCGTCGGGCGGACAAGTCTTAATGGACAAGGGCTTTTATAACATCACTGGCTTGGCATGGTCCGGACGCGGCAAAATCAAACGCGTCGATGTCAGCGTCGATGGCGGCCGCAATTGGCGCAGCGCACGTTTAGAAACACCGATCCTCTCCAAAGCCCTGAGCCGTTTTAATATCGACTGGGTGTGGGATGGTTCCCCCACGATCATACAAAGTCGCGCCATCGATGAGACCGGCTATGTGCAACCCAAGTTAAATCAATTGCGTGCCGTGCGTGGTACCAAATCGATCTATCACAACAATGCCATCCAATCTTGGAAGATAGACAGCAATGGCGAAGTCTCGAATGTGCAGGTGTCATGATGCGGATGAAGCTCATACAATTATGTGCTCTCACGTTTTTGATGCTGACGACCAGCCTAGTTCTCGCACAAGAAAAACCCTGGAGCAAGATAGGACGCAAAGCCACCGCCGCCGAAGTGCGCGCATGGGACATCGATGTACGCGGCGATTTTAAAGGGCTGCCTAAAGGGCAGGGCTCAGTCGCACAAGGTGAACAAATCTGGGAAGCCAAATGCGCCAGTTGTCACGGTACTTTTGGTGAACTCAATGAAGTATTTCCTCCCCTTGTTGGCGGTACCACAGCAGAGGATATCAAGCGCGGTATTGTCGCGGCCAATGCACAGGGCGGTATCGCTCAAAAAACCATGATGATGAAATTGGCGAAGATCTCCACTCTGTGGGATTACATCAATCGCGCCATGCCGTGGAACGCACCCAAATCCTTGCAAACCGACGAGGTCTATGCTGTTGTTGCCTACCTCATGAACTTGAGCGCCGTGGTGCCCGCCGATTTTACTTTGTCCAATGAGAATATCGCGCAAGTACAAGCACTGCTGCCCAATCGCGATGGACTGGTGCGATTTGATGGATTGTGGGAGACCCAAGGAAAGCCCGATATTAAGAATGTCGCATGCATGAAAAATTGTGCCACCGAAACCATTAGCTCCAGCTTGCCCGATTTTGCCCGCAATGCGCATGGCAACTTGTCCCAACAAAATCGCTTGGTGGGCGCGGTGCGCGGCGCAGACACTTCCCGCCCGGCGGCAAAAAGTCTGAGCAATACCGTTCAAGAAACGGTTATAGTGAAGTCGTCCACACCAGCGGCTACACCAACACTTGATGTCAAAGCGATTCTGGCGAAGAATGCGTGTACTGCCTGTCACGGCATCAACAACAAAATGGTCGGCCCCGGTTTCAATGAAATTGCTGCAAAATACAAAACCAAAGCAGACGTAGAAAACTACCTGATCACCAAAATAAAATCAGGCGGCTCCGGTGTCTGGGGTGCAGTGCCTATGCCAGCTCAGACGCAATTAAAAGAAAAAGAAGTGCAGGCCATCGCAACGTGGTTGATGGCTGGTGCGAAGTTCTGAACAGTTTTTTTACTACACTATGGGACTTACGCAAAATTGCGCTGGCTAGGCGCGGAGGCGAAGACAGTACAATTGTACGGCGAGCCGAACGTAACAACGCCAGCGTCTGTTTTGCGTAAGTCCCCCGAAATTAAAAGAGGAGAGAAAATATGAATACTACCCGTCGTTCCCTATTAAAGTCCGCCAGCGCATTCGGCATCTTGTTGGCCGCTGGTGTGATCACATCGCAAGAAGCATTGGCTGCCGATGTGCGTGCCGGATTTGATGCTAAGAATTTGTCCGATGCACTCGCGGTATTAGGCGGCACTGCCGTAGACAGCAAAGACATCATGATCACCACACCCGACATTGCAGAAAACGGCGCGGTGGTGCCAGTGACGGTCGACACCAGCCTGGCGAATGTCAGCGATATTTTTATCTTTGTCGAAAAAAACCCCAATCCCTTAGCTGCAGTTTTCATGATCCCAGCCGACACAGAAACCAGAGTGCAAACGCGCTTAAAAATGGGGCAAAGCACTAATGTCTTAGTCGTCGTCAAGGCGGGCGGAAAACTATTTAGCGCGTCTAAAGAAACCAAAGTGACCCTAGGTGGTTGCGGCGGTTAAGTCGTTCGTTTTTAATTCAGACAGAGCAAAATCAAGAGCAGAAAATAAGGAGAGCAACATGGCAGACCCAATGAAAATTCGTGCGAATCACAATAATGGCATCACCGAAGTCAAAGTGCTGATGGCGCACCCCATGGAAGGTGGCTTGCGCAAAGATGCGCAAGGTCAGATCGTTCCTGCGCACTTCATCAAAGAAGTCAAAGCAAGCTGGAATAACAAAATCGTCTTGCAATGTTTATGGGGACAATCCGTGTCCCAAAATCCCTATCTCGCATTCAAATTTAAAGGCGGCGCTAAGGGCGAAAAAGTGCAAGTCAATTGGATCGATAACAAAGGCGACACCCGCACAGACGAAGCAACCATCGCTTGATTTCAAACAGCACCTTTCATACCGATAGGATGGATGAACGATGAAAAAATATCTGGATATCAAAGCCGGTCTGCTGATTCTGGCATGCCTGTTTTCTGGCGCAGCTGCGGCACAATCTGCTGCCGACGAGATCGCTAAATATCGCGCCATGCTGGCAGACGGCAATCCTGCGGAATTAGTGGAAGCGCAAGGTGAAATATTGTGGGCGACCAAGCGCGGGCCCAAAAACGCCTCGCTGGAACAATGTGATATGGGTAAAGGTGCGGGTATTTTAAAAGGCGCGTATGCAGAAATGCCGCGCTATTTTAAAGATGTCGATGCGGTCATGGATTTTGAATCGCGATTGGTGCATTGCATGGTCAGCTTGCAGGGTTTTAAACCTGAGGACGTGATCAAGAAACCGTTCTCATCGCAAGGCGAACGCGCCACCGATTTGGAAGCCTTAACCGCGTATGGCGTCGCAGAATCACGCGGCATGCTCATCAACGTTCCGCAAAACCATGCCAAAGAAAAAGCGGCATTTGCACGCGGCGAAAAAGCTTTCTTTTTTCGCGGGGGGCCTTTTGATTTTAATTGCGCCTCTTGTCATGGTTCGGATGAAAAGCGCATCCGTTTACAAGATTTACCCAATCTGCTCAATGGTGCGCAGGCACAAAAAGCCTTCGCCACCTGGCCCGCCTATCGCGTTAGTCAAGGTGCTGTGCGGACGATGCAATGGCGTTTGAATGACTGCTTCCGTCAACAACGTTTCCCTGATCTGAAATACGGTTCACTGACTTCGGTGGATTTAATCACTTTCCTTGGTGTCATGGCAAAAGGCGGTGCGATGGATGCACCTGCACTAAAGCGTTAACGCTGTCCTTCAATATCCCTATACAAGACAAGGAAGAGATCATGAAAAAATCAAGCAAACTGGCAGGAGTCACGGCACTATTGCTATTGACCGCTTGCGCCACGGTGATCACAGCGCCCGACCTAGCGCACAACGCAGCTCAAGATTTAATGGATTTTAAAGCGTCGTTTAATGAAAAAGGCATCGCCAAAGTAGACCGTTTGAATCAATCCGAATTACAAAACAATTGTTCCGACTATGCGCAAAAAGAAATGCCAGCAGAGTTGCGCGCGCAACTAGAAAAAACGGAGCTCGACGCAGTTAAATTTCCCGCCGATGGTCAGTTTTTAGGGAATTGGAAAGAGGGCGAAAAAATCGCGCAAAACGGTCGCGGATTGCAGTTTTCTGATGATGCGAAGACGGTCAATGGCGGCAATTGCTACGCCTGCCATCAAATTTCTAAAGCGGAAATCGCCTTTGGAAATATCGGCCCCAGCTTATCTGAATATGGAAAACTACGCGGCGGTCCCTCTGAAGATTTGATGAAATACACCTGGACTAAATTATTCAGCTCGCACGCCTATAACGCTTGCTCGGTGATGCCCCGTTATGGCGCAGCGCAAATCTTGAGCGAACAGCAGATGAAGGATGTGATGGCGCTGTTGCTAGATCCTAAATCACCGATCAATCAATAAAAGCTGAATTGCAATTATGAGTATTAGCCGTCGTGAATTTATGCAGATGTTGGCAATCGCCAGCGCTGGAGGTATGACCATAGGCAGCGAGAAGGTCTTGGCAGCGCAGCCTGGGGTCAATGAACATCTATATGATGTGCCCCCTTTTGGCAATGTCAGTGTCATGCATTTCACCGACTGTCATGCACAATTAATGCCCATCCATTTTCGTGAGCCTAGCGTTAATCTTGGTGTCGCTGCCGCGTTTGGAAAAGCGCCGCATCTGGTCGGCGAACATCTGCTCAAGCAATTCAACATCAAGGCGCATACTGCGCAAGCGCATGCCTTTACTTACCTTGATTTTGAGCGCGCTGCCAAAACTTACGGCAAAGTCGGCGGCTTTGCCCATCTGGCCACCTTGATTAAGCAAGTGCGCGCCAGTCGCCCGCATGCTTTGCTGCTCGACGGCGGCGACACCTGGCAAGGCTCGGCCACGGCCTTATGGACTCAGGGACAAGACATGGTTGATGCCTGCAAATTATTAGGCGTCGATATCATGAGTGCGCATTGGGAATTCACGCTGGGAGCCGAGCGCGTCAAGCACATCATTGCCAACGACTTTCAAGGCAAGATCAATTTCTTGGCACAAAATGTAACGACGACTGACTTTGGTGATCCGGTGTTTGAACCCTATGTGATCCGTGAAATGAAGGGCATACCCGTTGCCATTATTGGACAAGCATTTCCGTATACGCCGATTGCGAACCCCCGTCATCTGGTGCCAGATTGGTCGTTTGGCATTCAAGATGAAAACATGCAAAAGATGGTCGATGAAGTGCGACAAAAAGGCGCGCAAGCCGTCATCGTTTTGTCGCACAATGGCATGGACGTGGACTTAAAAATGGCATCGCGTGTCACAGGCATCGATGCCATCATGGGCGGTCACACGCACGACGGCGTGCCCGCACCTGTCGTTGTCGCCAATGCCAAAGGGCAGACCTTAGTGACCAATGCCGGATCGAATGGTAAATTTTTGGGCGTGCTGGATTTAGACGTACGTGCCGGGCAAGTGCAAGGCTTCCAATACAAACTACTGCCTGTGTATTCAAATCTGCTGCCTGCCAACAAAAACATGCAAGCATTGATCGATCGCGTACGTGCACCGTACCAAGATCAATTGAAACAACAATTAGCAGTCAGCGAAGGGCTGTTGTATCGACGTGGTAATTTCAACGGCTCATGGGACCAGTTAATTTTGGATGCCTTGATCGAGGTGAAGGGCGCTGAGATCGCCTTCTCGCCGGGGTTCCGCTGGGGGACTTCGCTGTTGCCAGGACAGGCAATTACGCGCGAACACCTAATGGATCAGGTGGCGATCACTTATCCATCAACCACGCTGACCGAGATGAGCGGCGAAACCATCAAAACCGTGCTCGAAGACGTGTGCGATAACTTGTTTAATCCCGACCCTTATTTCCAACAAGGTGGCGACATGGTGCGCGTAGGTGGTCTGGAATATGCATGCACGCCGAATGCCAAAGCAGGTTCACGCATCAGCCAAATGCGCTTAAACGGCAAACCTATAGACGCGAACAAAAAGTATAAAGTCGCGAGCTGGGCACCAGTGGCCAAAGGTGTTCAGGGCGCGCCGATCTGGGATGTGATGGAGACCTATTTCAAAGCACATCCCGTGATCAAAGCCAGAAAATTAAATCAGCCCAAACTCATCGGTGTCAAAGGCAATCCGGGAATCGGCCCATGAAAAAAATCCGTCTTGCGCTCTCTTTTTTAATGATGTTGGCGACCTTCTGCCATCGCGCAAGCGCCGACACCGCAATCACACTGACACCCAAAAAAGTGTCGGCACACGTCTATTATTTTCAAGGCGAATCCGGCGTCGCCAGCGCTGCCAATCAAGGGTTCATGTCCAACGCGGGCTTTGTGGTGACGCCTGATGGCGTGGTCGTTTTCGACGCCCTGGCGACACCGGCTTTGGGCGAAGCGATGATCAAAGCGATCAAAGCAGTGACCACACAACCGATCAAAAAAGTCATCGCCGGACACTATCACGCCGACCACATTTATGGCCTGCAAGCCTTCAAACAACTAGGCGCAGACATCATCGCCCACGAAGCAGGGCAGAGCTATCTCCACTCTGATTTAGCGCAACAACGCCTAGAACAAAGAAGGACAGAACTCTTCCCTTGGGTCGATGAACACACCGTCGTCACAGGCGCTGATCACTGGCTCAATTTTTCCAAAGAAAAAATACATCGCTTTAGTCTGGGTGGCATACGCTTTCAAATCATCGATAGCAGCGGGGCGCATTCGGCAGAAGATATCTTGCTGTTTGTGGAAAACGATCGCGTGCTGTTTGCCGGGGATATTTATTTTTCAGGACGCATCCCTTTCGTTGGCAACGCCGACAGCCGCGTCTGGCTCGCCACCTTAGATCGCTTACTCGACGTCAAGCCCACCATTGTGATTCCCGGCCACGGCGCAGCGTCAACCCAGACTGAAAAAGACATGCAGCTCACCAAGTCGTATCTGGAATATCTGCGCCAACAAATGGGCATGGCAGTCAATGACTTACTCGGTTTTGAAGAAGCCTATCAACGCACCGACTGGTCACGTTTTGAAAACCTGCCCGCTTTCAAAGAGGCTAATCGACTCAACGCTTATGGCACTTATCTCTTGATGGAGAAAGAAAGTCTGGCAAAATAGGGCGCTTAAGCTGCCTCAAAAAAAAATCAAAGGAAACCCAATGAAATCCATCTTCAGACAATTCGCCATCCTCTGCGTCGCCGTGATCAGCTTGATGTCCTTGACCACCGCAAATAGTGCTGCATCAGAGCGCGAAGAAAAAGTCATCTATCACATCAGCGACAGCATCAATGCCAGCAATGCCTTGCGTAATGCGCGCAATCATTTAGCCCAAAGTCCCAAAGCAAAAATTGTCTTCGTCACACACGGCATGGGCATCGATTTCCTGATTGACGGCGCCACCGACAAAGATGGCAATCCTTACGACGTCACAGTACAAGAACTGGCAAGCCGCCATGTCGAATTCCGCGTCTGCAATAACACCTTAACGGGACGCAAAATAGATCGCTCTAAATTACTCCCGGAAGCGACCGTCGTGCCATCTGGCGTTGCCGAAGTTACTCGTTTACAGATACAAGAGAATTTTGCTTATCTGAAGCCATAGATCAACAAAATAAAGCCAGGGAGCGAATATGTGCTATCAAATCCTCACGCTCGGTGGAATTTCACTCGCGCTGACGCTATCGCTATCAGCAGCGCCACAATCGCAAGAGCGCTTATTCAAAGATGCAGATATCGCCGCTGGCAAGGCGCTCTATCAAGAGCACAAATGCAGCGCCTGCCATCAAGAGCGTCACGGCTTAAACGAAAAAGACTACTACACACGTCCCGGTCGCAAAGTCACAACGCAAGAAAAACTCATCACTCAGATTAACTTTTGCAGCACGCAATTAAGCCTGAGTTTATTTCCCGAAGATGAACTCAACATCGCGGCCTATCTCAACGATGCTTATTACAAATTAAAATGAAAAATTGGCTGAACGGATGGCAAAAAGAAGCAGATGCACCAATCGCGATGCTCAACGACACCGCAGTCAGAATTCGCGCCGGTATCTTGATGGCGATTCCATTGTTCATGGCCTACACCTTATTGCATACGACGAATGGCTCGCCTTGGGTGGTCACAGGCAATCTCATCACCGATACTTACGAAACAGATTTCAGTGGCCGAATTTTGTATCAAGTGGAAGCGGTACGCCGAACCTATGAATATTCACTACAAACCAATTTGCTGCTGTACGCGCTTTTTGAAATGCTGGCCGGCATGTTTCGATGGAGCTCAATCATCTCGCCAACCATCTGGATCGCCAAAACCCTAGCAAGACGGCGCGCAGCGGAATGGAAGCCATTAACCCCCAAACGCTTCGCATGGACCTTCGGCGCAGTGATGATCATGACCTGCCTGATTTTCTTCAACCCAGACACATTCGCCACGTGGATCAACACCATCGCAAGAACCGAGCTACTACCGACCACCCGCAACTACATGCCAGGATGGATACCCAACGCACTCGTCATCATCTGCGTCAGCTTCATGTGGATGGAAGCTATCCTGGGCATCTGCGCAGGTTGCGTCTTGTACAGTGTGGCGGTCAAATTGGGCTGGGTTAAGGAGCCGTGTGTTGCTTGTAATGATCTTAGCTTTAACGTGGATGATCACGGTTCTTCATAGGGGGAAATGCCAGAGAGCCATATTTTTAAGTACTGGTTTAATTTCGCATAATTTATCTTATGTAAAATCGCATTTGTGAATTCGCCCGACAATTATTTACCTAATCAGGGCTTCACTCGCTCTGCTGCGCTCACCGCTCATCAACAAAATCATCTTCACAAAAAAACCATGGGCTACAATGCTTGCACGCGCTTTTACGCTTTTTTGGCCGAGTACCCAAATCGCGTGCCTTCCCTGAAAAATAGGATGTTCTGCTATGACTACTTCTCATCACCACGATCAATTTCGCTCGCTTCCCATCACCTACGACGACATCGTGCAAGCGCATGAGCGCGTGCGTGATCAGGCTCATCACACGCCCGTCCTGACCTCGGAAACAGCCAATCGCATCTCCGGCGCCGAGCTTTTCTTTAAATGTGAAAATTTTCAAAGGATGGGCGCGTTCAAGTTTCGCGGCGCGTATAACGCTCTATCACAATTTACGCCCGAACAAAAACGTCAGGGTGTTGTTGCCTTCTCTTCAGGTAATCATGCGCAGGCCATCGCATTATCAGCGCGGGAATTAGGAATGCGCGCGGTAATCATCATGCCCGAGGATGCCCCGGCAGTAAAAATTGCAGCAACTCGCGCCTATGGCGGCGAAGTGGTTTTATACAATCGCTATACCGAGAGTCGCGAGGTGCTAGGGCAAGCATATGCTAATGAACAAGGGCTGACCTTGATTCCACCTTACGATCATCCCCACGTCATGGCGGGACAGGGACCCGCGGCCAAAGAATTATTTGAAGAAGTCGGCGCGCTTGATTATTTGTGCGTGCCTTTGGGTGGTGGTGGCTTGTTGTCGGGCTGTGCTCTAGTGGCAAAGACGTTGTCCCCAGCGTGCCACGTGATCGGTGTTGAACCGGCGGCGGGCAACGATGGGCAGCGTAGTCTGGCGAGCGGCAGCATCGTGCATATTGAGACACCCAATACCATTGCCAATGGCGCGCAGACCCAGCATTTGGGGCAATTTACTTTTCCTGTGATTCAGGCGTGTGTCGATTCGATTTTGACGGTCAGCGATCAGGAGCTGGTCGATACCATGCAGTTTTTCGCAAGCCGTATGAAGATCATCGTCGAACCCACTGGTTGCCTGGGTGCCGCGGTGGCATTAGGAAAGCAACTCGATTTGCGTGGCAAAAAAGTAGGCGTGATACTGTCTGGTGGAAATATCGATTTACGCCGCCTAGCGAGTTATTTTTCTGAGTAATTTTCCCCGAATAACATAGAGGGCGGGAGCTAAAACGCA
>JACQDW010000147.1 GCA_016200845.1 Burkholderiales bacterium
CCCGCATTTCTGCGGGAGGCGAACTATAGCAAAGTTTTCTGGGTTTGTGCAAGTCCAGATTATTTGAGGCATTGATTCAGTAACAGTTAAAATACGCCTTTGATTTATTGAGCATGCTGATTATGTTACGACTGACCGACATACAACTCCCTCTGAATCACGCAGAAGCGGATTTAGAGAACGCGATTTTGAAACGTTTGAAGATAGAGGCGAGCGATCTGATTAGCTTTGGCATCTTTAAGCGTAGTTATGATGCCCGTAAAAAAACAGCGATTGTTTTGATCTATACCGTTGATGTGGAAGTTCACAATGAGGCCGCCCTTTTAGCCACGATCAAAGATGTGCAAGGGCAATCGAAAGTCGGCGTTACGCCAGATACGAGTTACAAGTTTGTGGCGCATGCGAATGATGGTGATTACCCTCGCCCTGTAGTGATCGGTTTCGGGCCTTGCGGTTTGTTTGCTGCCTTGATTTTGGCGCAGATGGGATTTAAGCCTATCGTGTTGGAGCGCGGTAAAGCGGTGCGCGAACGAACCAAAGATACCTGGGGGCTTTGGCGCAAGCGCGAATTGCAACCGGAATCGAATGTGCAATTCGGCGAAGGTGGTGCCGGCACTTTTTCCGACGGTAAGCTATATAGCCAAGTCAAAGATCCGAAACACTATGGTCGTAAAGTATTGACGGAATTTGTGAAGGCTGGCGCACCGGAAGAAATTATGTATGTCAGCAAACCGCATATTGGCACTTTTCGCCTAGTGAAGATGATAGAGGAAATGCGTGCCAACATCATCGCACTCGGTGGTGAAATTCGCTTTCAACAGAAGGTCACCGACTTTGATGTTAAAGACGGCGTGTTAAATGGACTGACGATTAATGGCAATGAAAAGCTGGTTGCCGATCATGTTGTGCTCGCGATCGGGCATAGTGCACGCGACACATTTCAACTGGTTTATGACAAGGGTATTTATGTCGAGGCGAAGCCTTTTTCCATCGGCTTTCGTATAGAGCATCCGCAATCGATTATTGATAAAGCGCGCTTTGGCCCGAATGCGGGCAACGAAATTTTGGGCGCAGCCGATTACAAGTTGGTACACCACGCCAAGAATAATCGTTCCGTTTATAGCTTTTGTATGTGCCCGGGTGGCACTGTGGTGGCTGCGACTTCGGAGCCGGGGCGCGTGGTCACCAACGGCATGAGTCAATATTCGCGCAATGAACGCAATGCGAATAGTGCGATCGTGGTGGGCATTTCACCTGAAACTGATTACCCAACACATCCTTTAGCAGGCATCGATTTGCAACGCGAACTAGAAAGTAAGGCGTATACCTTAGGCGGTGCAAGTTATAACGCGCCAGGACAATTGGTCGGTGATTTTCTGGCGAATCGCGCTTCGACCGCACTCGGTGAAGTCACTCCCTCATATAAACCCGGAATCACCTTGTGTAATTTGGCGGATGCTTTGCCTGCGTTTGCAATTGAGGCGATACGTGAGGCAATTCCCGAATTTGATAAGCAAATCAAAGGCTTCTCAATGAAAGACGCGATCTTGACTGGAGTGGAAACACGCACCTCGTCACCGATTCGTATCAAACGCAATGACGATGACATGCAGAGTATCAATACCAAGGGATTATTTCCCGCTGGTGAGGGGGCAGGTTATGCAGGAGGAATTCTATCTGCCGCGATTGACGGCATTAAAGTTGCAGAAGCTTTGGCATTGCAACTGCAGAAGAAATACCCCACCTAAAATTTCCAGCGCCAGACATCGCTCTAAAACTTAAAAAGGGAGTCAACTTGTGTCGACTCCCTTTTTTCCAGATCAATTGATCAAATCTTCCAGCCCCTCCGCCAATTCTTCCAGAGGGGGCATTTCCTCTAGAATTAATTTATTACTTAACCCTAATTTGGCGACGACGTCAGTGGGAATGGTTGCTTCCAATTCTTCTTTGGAATATTGATTTTCCTCGGCACGGGCGCGCCATACGGCGAGGTGAACAACACCGGACATCACATCAAACTTGTCTGCTTCCAACGGTTGCGGGAAACCCTTAATGACAGTGCCGAAATTGTCGGGGAAGCGCCAGCGACGGGCAAGCTCTGCACCGACATCTGAAAAATCATAGCCAAACGAAGTGCGTTCTACGCCAAAGCGACGGGCATCGAGTGGGCCCGCAATCTTATCTATTTGCAGAGTTTGTTCTGGCATCGCCGCGTGCATGACTAGTTGCCCAATGGCGTGCATCAAGCCAACAGTAAATGCAAAATCAGAGTTGCCGCCAACTTTCTTTGCCAGCCATTTTGCGATGACTGCCGTGCGTAGACTATAGCGCCAGAATTGTTTTAGATCGACACCCGGCATCGCCTTAAAGCCACCGGTCAGTCCACTGCTGATCACCAACGTGCGCACTGTCATAAAACCCAGCATCAAGACGGCATCGTCAACTGTGCCGACATTACGTGAGGAGTGATAATAAGAGGAGTTTGCCAGGCGCAGCAATTTTGCACTCAAGACCTGATCAGCAGCCAGTTTTCTGGCGATTTCATCGATAGAGACATTGTCATCGTTAAAGCTATCGATCACTTCTTGCACAACTTTAGGAATCGTTGGCAAGGCGGTTTGCTGCTGAAATAGTGTGTCGAAATTCATAAAAATCCCCTTGTTATTACAGCATTCAATAAAACTGCATAGAGCTGACTATCGCATCGTAAAACGAACAGTCAGTCAAACAAAAAAGCACAATTAACAGCAGATATTCTCAAAGAGCATCGATACAAATTGATGTCATGAAGTTCGAAGCTCGTATGGAAATAATACTACGTTAAATGCTTTAGGGGAATATTTTCCGCGAAACCGCACACTCCAAAAAACGACAAGTAAGGTGCAGTCACACCACGACAGAAAAGTGATCAAAACTCATTCGTCTTTGACACCTTCAATTCCAAGTTCTTGAATCTTACGACTGATGGTATTGCGCCCTATGCCAAGGCGAATCGCAGCGTCATTTTTTCGGCCGTGGGTATGTTTTAGCGCGGCTTTGATCAGAATAGTTTCAAATTCACGTCCTAATTTATCCATCACTTCCGCGACATCTTGGCTGAGCATTGCGCTCGCTTCCAACTCTAAAGCGTCACCCCAGCTCCGTCCATGTTGAGGCAAGACGCTAACAGGTAGTGCGTCGACCGCACCAGACTTGTGCGTAGCAGGCTCGCTATGCACTGGCAATAATTCCGCTGGCAGATCAGCCACCTCCACCACCTGCCCCGGCGCCATGACGGTGATCCAGTTACAAAGATTTTCTAACTGACGCACATTGCCAGGGAACTCCAGATGCGAAATGAAATGCAAGGCGTGATCAGAAAGTCGCTTTGCATCGACCCCTAATTGCTTGGCGCTTTGCGCCAGAAAATGTTTGGCTAACAGGGGAATATCTTCACGACGCTCACGCAAACTAGGCACACGCAAACGTATCACGTTTAATCGATGAAACAAATCTTCACGGAACACGCCTTCTTTGACACGCTCTTCCAGATGCTGATGGGTTGCGGCGATCAGGCGCACATTCGCTTTCATCGGCTGATGGCCACCAACGCGATAGAAATGCCCATCGGATAAAACGCGCAATAAGCGGGTCTGCAAATCAAACGGCATGTCACCAATTTCATCTAAGAATAAAGTGCCGCCTTCAGCTTGTTCAAAACGTCCGCGGCGCGCGGCTTGTGCACCAGTAAATGCGCCGCGCTCATGACCGAATAATTCAGACTCCAATAAATCTTTGGGAATCGCTGCGGTATTTAATGCGATAAAAGGTTGATTGACGCGTGGACTATGTTTGTGCAGCGCGCGTGCAACTAACTCTTTTCCGCTTCCGGATTCACCGGTAATCAAGACAGTCACGCTTGATTGCGAAAGGCGTCCAATCGCTCTGAAGACTTCTTGCATCGCCAGTGCGTGCCCGAGGATTTCAGTTGCTGCATCTTGAGTTTGTTCGACTGTCGCTTCGCGCGCACTCTCTTCCAAGGCGCGACGTATCAATTCGACGGCCTTACTCAAATCAAAGGGCTTCGCCAGATATTCAAAAGCGCCGCCTTTAAATGCCGCGACTGCAGAATCGAGATCAGAAAACGCCGTCATGATAATCACGGGCAAACTAGGCAAACGCTGCTTAACAGTCTGCAATAAGTCGAGGCCTGAATTGCCATTCATGCGAATATCGGAAACCAAGACTTGTGGCACGTCTTCTTCCAAGGCGTGCAAGACTTCTTCGGGACTGGTGAAACTACGTGTTTCCAAACCTTCGCGAGCCAGCGCTTTTTCTAGCACCCATCGTATGGAATCATCGTCATCTACTATCCAAATGCTTTTCATCATTGTGTGTTTCCAGCGAATTTATTCATGAAGGACAGACGCTTGCAACTTTGCAGCGGCGTATCAATGCGAACTCAGGGCAAGGGAATCAAGATACGAAAATCAGTACACCCTGGCCTGCTTTCGCAGTCGATGACACCGGCATGTTGCGTAATAAACGCTTGCGCCAAAGTCAGACCCAAACCACTTCCACCATCGCGTCCCGAGACCAGAGGATAAAAAATCCGGTCACGAATCTCCAATGGAATACCTGGGCCGTTGTCAATGATATGCAAATCTAATGCCAGCCTGTAGCGCACCTTGGCCAAGGTCACTTGACGTACCACTCTAGTCTTAAAAATGATCTCAGCATCGCCTTCTTCTATGCGATAACATAAAGCTTGCGCCGCATTGTGGGCGATATTTAACACCACTTGTATTAACTGCTGCTGATCGCCGCGAAATTCTGGAATCGATAAATCATAGTCGCGCTTGATACGCAAACCACGTGGAAATTCAGCAACGATGAGGCTGCGCACGCGCTCACACACTTCATGCACATTCACATCGGCGATCATTTGCGGGACACGATTCGGTGCCAACAAACGATCCACCAGCACTTGCAGACGGTCGGCTTCTTTGATAATTACTTGCGTATATTCACGCAGTTCCTTCGCACGACGCTCTGGCAAGTCTTGCTCGGGCAATTCTAATTCCAAGAGTTGCGCGGCACCGCGTATGCCGCCCAGTGGATTTTTAATTTCATGGGCGAGATTGCGGATCAGCTCTTTGTTTTCTTTATGTTGATCGTGGATGCGCTCTTCGCGATCTAATTTGATTTGCTGTACGTTTTCGCGCAGCTCGATCAGAACAGGCGTATCGGGATGATCGAGTGCGGTGACGATGGTATGCACATGCAGGGCTTCATGCCCATTGCGCTCTAAGGTCAAGTCTTGGCGCTTTTCAGCAAATTGCTGAGCGATCGCTTGCTGAAAGCCATCGAATAATTCTTCACTATTTAAAAATAAGTCTTTTAACTCGGCGTGTTGCAAGAGCTTAAAAGGACGCTCCAATAAATTCTCGGCAGCGGGATTGGCATAGACGATGCGTCCATCTGGACTAATCACCAATACGGCAGAGGCTAGCAACTCTAATCCTGCGAATGAATTCATTGGTTTTTATACTTGAGACGAATGGAATAAAACAAAAAAGGCCGCAACGCGACCTTTTGCTGATGGGCGCTGGACACACTATTTCAAATTACCGATCTCGCGTTTGAGTGCTTCTATATTCTTTTCGGCACGGGCAATATCGCTCTTTAAATTATTCACGCGTTCCACATATTTTGCCGCCATTTTTTCATCGACACGGCGCTCCACATCTCCG
The DNA here is from genome assembly GCA_016200845.1 of Burkholderiales bacterium. Lineage (GTDB taxonomy): Bacteria > Pseudomonadota > Gammaproteobacteria > Burkholderiales > Burkholderiaceae_D > Undibacterium. Next base: position 5,733 of record JACQDW010000147.1, read on the forward strand.
CCATTGTATTCTTTCTTCAATGCGTCTAATTTTTGTTCTTCTGCTTTCAACTCATCACTCAAAATCTGTTTGCGATCTGAATCGCGTGACTTTTGAGTGCCCTCATCAACCTTGGGAAAACCCGCAGGCGTTGAAGCGTTTTTCGCAAGTGGCTTTTTAGCCGCACTATTGGCACTCGCTGGTGCCGGAATCGGTTTCGACTGCGGCAAATCAACCAATTTGCAGCCTTTGGTCACACCTGTATTTTTGTATTCCTTCTTGCCATTCGCATCAATACAGAGGTAAACATCCGATTGCGCAAAAGCAGGGGCATGACTCACACCCGCCAACACACAGACGGCTAGGACAAACATAGATAAGTGACGCTTCATAATCGGTGGCTTCTGGTAACAAACAGGTGCCTAGTGTATGTCAAGCGATGAGAATGTACAATTACAAATTCGCACACACGAGACGATAAAAAAGCGGGGAGGTCCCCGCTTTTTTCACATCCGATTACAGAGAGTAGTACATATCGAATTCTGCTGGATGCGTCGTCATACGCATACGCTGTACGTCTTGCATCTTCAATTCGATATAAGCGTCAATCATGCTGTCGCTAAATACGCCACCACGTGTCAAGAACTCGCGATCTTTGTCCAGCGCCTCTAACGCTTGCTCCAAAGAATGGCACACTGTTGGGATCAATGCGTCTTCTTCAGGTGGCAAATGGTAGAGATCTTTCGACGCTGCTTCGCCTGGATGGATCTTGTTTTGCACGCCATCTAAGCCGGCCATCATCAAGGCAGCGAAACACAAGTATGGGTTCGCCAATGGATCTGGGAAACGCGCTTCAACGCGGCGACCTTTTGGATTTGCAACATAAGGAATACGAATCGAAGCAGAACGATTTTTAGCGGAATACGCCAATTTAACTGGAGCTTCGTAGCCTGGAACCAAACGCTTGTAAGAGTTCGTACCTGGATTGGTGATCGCGTTCAAAGCACGTGCGTGCTTGATGATACCGCCAATGTAGAACAATGCGAATTCAGACAAACCAGCATAGCCGTCACCTGCGAACAGGTTTTTGCCATCTTTCCAGATCGACTGATGCACGTGCATACCAGAACCATTGTCGCCAACGATAGGCTTAGGCATAAACGTCGCTGTTTTGCCATAGGTGTGCGCTACATTCCATACGACATATTTCAAATTCTGAGTCCAGTCAGCACGCTCTACCAAAGTGGAGAACTTAGTACCGATTTCATTTTGACCAGCACCTGCAACTTCATGGTGATGCACTTCAACTGGAATACCTAACGATTCCAAGATCAGGCACATTTCAGAACGCATATCTTGGAAGCTGTCGACTGGTGGAACTGGGAAGTAACCGCCTTTAACAGTTGGGCGATGGCCAGTGTTGCCGCCTTCGAGTTTTTCGCCTGTAGTCCATGAAGCTTCATCGGAATCAATCTTCACGAAGCAGCCAGACATATCGATTTTCCAGCGTACGCTATCAAAAATGAAGAACTCTGGCTCTGGACCGAAGTAAGCCGTATCGCCAATGCCAGAAGATTTCAAATAAGCTTCTGCGCGCTTAGCGATAGAACGCGGATCGCGGTCGTAGCCTTTGCCATCGGAAGGCTCGATCACGTCACATTGCATGAACATGGTCGTTTCTTCCATGAAGGGATCGATGTTCGCCGTGTTTGGATCTGGCATCAACAACATATCAGACGCTTCGATACCTTTCCAGCCAGCGATAGAAGAACCGTCAAATGCATGACCAGACTCGAATTTATCGATATCAAACTGCGAAACAGGAACGGTCACGTGTTGTTCTTTACCACGGGTGTCTGCAAAACGAAAATCAACGAATTTCACTTCGTTGTCTTTTGCCATTTTCAGGACGTCTGCTGGTGTCATTGCCATTTGAAGCTCCTCAATTCATTCAGAAAATAAGTTTAAAAACGCGTTAAAACTACGCTCAATACCCAATACCGCTTCAATTCAGGGCAAAAATCAGCCATTTGCACAAATAAAGCTCACATGCACCAAGCTAATGCAAAGCCTGCCCTGAATCACGACGAGGATATTAGCAGAAAGCGTGCCATGTACAAGGCTAAGAAAACAAGAGCTTGTGAATATTTAAGTCTTTGTTTTTTATGAAAAATGGGAGTTACAAGTCTTTTTACATCAGGTTGCCTATCATTATCATGCGCCAAAATAACGCACCCATCAGGCACGCGCACCATTATAGTGCGATTTGAATGCTTCAAAATGGTGCATTTTAACTTTAAACTTATTTGCCTTTATTTATGACCAAATATCATTGCCGAAAAACTTGAGATAACTCCTTTGCGCAACTTTCCTCAAACTCACCTCTGGCTATCGACAAAGCGACAACGGGTTTTCAATTATTGAGAAAAACGTATTCATCCGTCACAATACCACTTAAACATAAAAACAACATTGGTATGCATGTGGCATTTCTTTCTTTGTGGCCATTTTCTGTGCTTCACCTCTTACTTTCACCTCAAATTTTGCCCTTTTCAGCCCGCTTTCTTTTCGGAATCTCTTAGTGATTTTCACCAAGCAAAACCACTTGACTGCTCTTTTATTGAGCAACATTGTGATCAACAGTTTCAAGAAAAAATGAAACAGGAAAAGACTGAATTGGCTTTGATTAAACAAGCCATCTTTTGATAATGAAAACTATGGAGGATAGGATGAGACAGAGTAGAACGACCAACCGATTAATGATAGGCCTGATCAGCAGTATGCTGGCCGCTTGCGGCGGCAGTAATGCGCCCGACACGATCAAAAGCAACGCACCACTTGCAATGCCACCAGCGGAGTCAGCAACGAGCACGTGCGATGCTTGGAGCAGCACACAAATTTATACACAGACGAGTAATTGCGTTTCATATCTAGGATCAACTTACAAGGCGAAATGGTGGACACAGGGAAATGTCCCCGGTTCGGACCCCTGGGGGCCTTGGGAATTGGTGACGACAACGCCGACACCGACTCCCACACCAACACCAACACCAACACCGACTCCGACGCCGACGCCTACTCCAACGCCGACGCCTACTCCCACACCAACGCCTACACCAACTCCAGGTTGTGCCGCCTATGTGGCGTGGACCACGTATCTACAGGGTAAAGTTGTTAGCAATGCTGGCGGTTTCTATCGTTGCGATGTGGGTGGCTGGTGTTCGTCAGGAGCGTCGGCTTATGAGCCTGGCGTAGGCTGGGCGTGGACTAGTGCATGGACCGCCGTCACGTCCAGTGCTTGCCCGACTCCAACGCCGACGCCGACTCCGACTCCGACGCCGACTCCGACTCCGAC
>JACQDW010000152.1 GCA_016200845.1 Burkholderiales bacterium
ACTGCCGATTGCACCGATCTCACTCGGTGGCGGGGCGACGCATTGCTCCACCCAGCAACATCCTATGCTGGCGAATCGCCTGCAGGTCTGCCATTTATTTTAAGAGGAGCCTCAATATGAAACAGAGATCAATCAAAGTCGCTTCAGTGCAAATGGCCTCCGGCGATTGGGATTTTCAAAAGAATATGGACAGAGCAGAGCGCTTGATACGTCAGGCCGCAGCGCAAGGTGCGAATCTGGTGCTGTGTCCCGAATTATTCATGATGCCGTATTTTTGTTTGGATCAAAACTGGAAACATCTGGACTTGGCTGAGCCGTTTGAAGGCAATCCACGCATCGCCCATTTTGCAAAATTGGCGGGTGAGCTGGGCATCGTTTTGCCTATAGGTTTTTTTGAGCGCGCCGGCAACGCGGCGTTTAATTCCATCGCAGTGGCCGATGCCGACGGTGCGGTGTTGGGCGTGTATCGCAAGACGCATATTCCAGATGGCCCGGGTTACACCGAGAAGTTTTATTTCTCGCCGGGCGACACCGGATTCAAAGTGTGGGACACCCGTTTTGGTCGCATAGGCATCGCGATTTGCTGGGATCACTGGTATCCCGAAACCGCGCGCAGTCTGGCTTTGATGGGCGCGGAAGTGCTGTGTTTTCCGACCATCATAGGTTCAGAGCCGCATAGCGCTGAGATGGATACCTCGGGTCATTGGCAACGCACCATGCAAGGCCATGCTGCCGCGAATATGGTGCCAGTGGTCGCCGCCAACCGTATCGGTAGCGAGACCGGCATAGGTAACAACAATGCACAGCAACTGCCACTGACGGGTGTGTTCTATGGCTCCAGTTTTATCGCTGACCACACCGGTAAAAAAGTACAGGAAGCCAATCGTGTTGATGAGTGCATCTTGATCCAGGAATTTGATCTGGAGGCGATACGTCAAGAACGCCAAAGCTTTGGTTTTTTTCGCGACCGTCGCCCCGAGATGTACGCGACTTTGCAGACCAGTGATGGCCAGCATTGCCGTCCTGATTTACGTCGGGCTGGATAAGACATGACGACTCCTGATCAACTCATTTCGCATGCCGACCCAGTGCGTGCCGGTATGCCGGACGAAGGGCAAAGCCACACCCGCACCTGGATGGCGTTTGGCGCTAGCCAGGCGATTTGGGGTGGCATGCTGGCGGCGGTGCAAACGCAATTGGCGGCTGTTGCCAATACGATTGCGCGTTTTGAGCCAGTCAGCATGTTGGTGCGGCCAAATGAAATGGAGTTGGCACGACGCTTGTGTCATCCCAGCGTGGAGTTGCATGCCTGTGCACTGGACGACATCTGGATGCGCGACAGCGGCCCATGCTTTGTGCGACAAGCGAATGGCGATGTGTTGGCATTGGATTTTAATTTCAATGGATGGGGACATAAGCAAGCGCATAAACATGATCAGCGGGTGGCGGCACAAACCGCCAAGTTAGCTGGCGTGAAGCTCAAGCGTAGCAATCTGGTGTTGGAAGGCGGCGCGATTGAAGTTGACGGTGCAGGCACTGCCTTGATGACAGAGAGCAGTATTTTGAATGAAAACCGTAATCCTGGCATGAGCAAACAAACGGCGGAGAGTCGTCTGAAAAGCTTGCTGGGGCTGGAGCAGATTATCTGGCTGCCCGGCATACGCTGGCATGACATCACTGACGCCCACATCGATTTTTATGCGCGCTTTGTGAAACCTGGTGTGGTGCTGGTGCATCTGGAGCCGAATAGTTCTAGCTATGTGCATGCAATGACTTTGCGTCACTTAGAAATTTTACGTTCCGCCAGAGATGCGCGTGGCGAAGCTTTGAACATTGTCCTGTTGGAAGCGCCAAGGAATGTGCGACAGGAATTTAGAAATGAACATTTTGCGGCGGGATATCTGAATTTTTATTTGGCAAAAAACGCCTTGATCGCGCCAGAATTTGGCGATCAGAATGCAGATGAGAATGCCCGCAAAGTATTGCAGGAGCTCTATCCAGAGCGGGAAATCGTGCAAATCAATATTGATTGCATTGCAGCAGGGGGAGGAGGGATACATTGCATTACACAACAACAAATCTGAGAAATGAAATGAGTTGGCGCTAAGACCAAAGTATTGAAAATTAACAGCACCCTATTTAATAATGAAATTCAGGAGACAAAAAATGAACACCCATCATTTGAAGTTGAGTATAAAAGCAGTCTTGCGATCGGCGCTGTTGGCGTCGGGCGTGGTTTGCAGTTATTTGGCGCATGCGCAAACCGAGATGCAGCAAGTGACCGTGTCGGGAAAGAATTTGCCGCAAGAAGAAAAAATTCTTAATTTGTATAATTGGTCTTCGTACATCGCTGATGACACCATCGCGAATTTTGAAAAAGAAACCGGCATCAAAGTACGTTACGACACCTTTGATAGCAGCGAAATTTTGCATGCTAAGTTAGTCGCGGGGCGCTCTGGCTATGACGTCGTGATGTCGTCATCGGGTTGGGGCAGAATGCAGGCGGTCGGTGGCTTATTGCATGCGCTGGATAAAAATCAATTGCCGAACATGAAGAACATGGATCCGGTGATTCAGGCGCAAATCGCCAAACTCGATCCGCAACATCAATACATGGTGACGTATTTGTGGGGCTATACCACGCTCGGTATTAATGTTGAAAAAGTCAAAGCCACGCTGGGCAAAATGCCTATGCCTGACAATGCCTGGGATCTTTTGTTTAAACCAGAATATGTGTCGAAGTTAAAGTCGTGCGGCGTATCTTTGTTAGATTCACCTTCGGAAGTAGTTCCCGCTGCCATGCACTATCTCGGCAAACCTTTGGCCAGCGTCGACCCCAGAGATTATGCCGAAGTCGGTGCCATGTTAGATGCGATTCGCCCGCATATCACCTTGTTCAGCTCTTCTGGCTATATCAACGACATGGTGAACGGATCGATCTGTGTGGCGATGGGATGGTCAGGCGATCTTGCCAACGCCAAGCGTCGTGCTGCTGCTTTGTCCAAGCCGCTCCAGATTCAGCCCTTGATGCCCAAGATTGGCGGCATCATGTTTTTTGACACCATGGTGATTCCTATCGATGCGCCACATGTGGGTAATGCGCACAAGTTTATGAATTACATCATGCGCCCAGAAGTCCACGCCTCCCTGACTAACAAACTGTTTTACGCCAATCCCAATAAGGAAGGGCGCAAGTTTGTGAAACCAGAAATTGCGAATAGCCCTGAAGTGTTCCCTAGCGAAGAAGAGATTAATCGCATGGGCATACAAGGCAAAATGAATGGCGAGGTACGACGATTATCTTCGCGTATTTTCACCAAATTTAAAACGGGTTACTAATAATTTGCGGGCGTAAATTTACCCGCGCCACCACCCGAAAATTTACCAAGATCAAAACACGAGCATCCACTGAAAGAGTGGATCAGGGCGAGACTTTGCCCACACATTTGAGGAGTTCATCATGAAGAATTCAAAATTAAGCCGCTTGCTAGCGCTCAGCTTTAGTGCCTTACCGGTCGTCGCTTATGCGCAAACGAATGCACCGGTGACTAAAAACAACCACACTGAGATCGCACAAGAACTCAGTCGCATGCAGCAACGTATTCAAGAATTAGAAGCAGTGATCAGAGAAAAAGAAAGCCAGGGCATGACACCAGAACAAGAGCGCGAATTAAATCGTCTCTCCGTGCTGGCTGATGCGCAGGTTGATAATAATGCAGCCATGGGAATTAAGGGTTTAAAAATCAGTGGATATATTGATCCGACTTATATCGCGACTCGCAACCAAAACCGAGCCGGTTTCCAATTTTTAAATTCCAGCACAACGCCAGCGGGTGCGCCTGAATTTGCTTTTGATAATGGCGCCTTCGGCAGCGCGATGCTGGATTTTCAAAAAGAAATGGATAGCGGTACCAAATTTCGTTTAACGCTGATGCCTAATCGTGTTGGCGCAGGTAATACCATCGATGGCAAATCCATCGTGCATGAGGCAAGCATCTGGATGCCGATCAAAGAGTTGGATGGTACTCGCTTGTTGGCGGGGCAAATTCCCTCTTGGGAAGGCTATGAATTTCTGGAGTCGTATCGCAATAAACTGATTAGCCATAACCTGCTATTTGACTTGACGATTCCTGCCTCCTTCACCGGCTTCGGCGTGGAAAAGGCGTTGACGCCCAAGTACACCATAAAGACGATGCTCGCCAATGTGAACGCGTCAAAAAAGCCCAACGGCGAAAAGTCTCCGGCGCTTGTGTTTCGCGCCGACTATTTCGACTATGCACAGGAATTCACTTACTTCGCCTTGGTTGGTATGGTGGGTAAATTGACTAATTATCGTGCTGCTGCGAACCCAGATGGCAGTAAGCAACTGAATCCGATTTCTGGTCTTGCTTATGATGCGCGCGATGCATTGGTGACGACTCTGGAATTAGAAGGTGGCTATACGCGTGGTGATTGGTCATTCGCCGGACAAGTCAGTATTGGCGCGCAAAAACATGCTGCGATTACTGCCGATGCAGTGACTGGCAATTTGCGTGACAGCCGTTGGTGGGGCGCTAGCGGCACTATCGGTTACAAATTGACACCGCAGTTAGAAGGCTTGGTGCGTCTCGATTATTTCAACAACAAAAAGAACGGTGGCGGCACCTATGGCGGTTGGAATTTCCCCGACTCACGTACTGGTCTTGGACCTGATCCTAGTGGCAATCAAGAGTTCGGTACGAATCGTTCAGAAATCACGTTTGGCCTGCGTTACAACTACAACTTAAACACCATGTTTAAGTTGGAATATCGCTACGACAAAGCCAGTTTGCCAGTGTTTTTGAATGTACATAACAATCGATATGTACGCGACAACCAGATGTTGGGCGCGGCCATGATATTGAGTTTTTAGTTGTTGAATGATATCGCTTGCTAAGAGTAGACATACCAAACACATTTCTACTCTTCGTATGCCGTGCTTTACAAGCAAGGAATGCGTTCTAAACTTAGTAGGACGGATGCAAAGTAGCTTTAGGACTTACGCAGTAAGTGGAGAAAATCATGGCTATACATGAAAACTTTTCGTACACGGATATGGATCTGTGGTTAAACGAAAAACGAGTGACTGAAATTGAGTGTCTGATCCCCGATTTAACCGGTGTCGCCAGAGGGAAAATTCTCCCTCGCGGTAAATTTACACAAGAACGCGGCATGCGCATTCCTGAAGCGGTATTGGGAATGACAGTGACTGGAAATTGTCCGGTTGATGATGGACCCTATGATAGGGCGATTTCCTCAACTGATAGAGACATGATTTTAAAGGCCGACCCCAGTACCATCACCATGGTGCCTTGGGCCAGTGATCCGACCGCGCAAGTGATCCATGATTGCTTTTTCTCGGACGGGAAGTTGGTTGATTTTGCACCGCGTTCGGTATTGCGGCGGATTTTAAAATTGTATGAAAAACAGGGCTGGAAACCGGTCGTCGCACCGGAGCTGGAATTTTATCTGACGGCACAAAACACCGACCCCGATTTGCCATTAAAGCCTCCAGCAGGCCGCAGCGGGCGCGCTGAAACCAGTCGTCAAGTGTATAGCATTGACGCTGTCAATGAGTTCGATCCCTTGTTCGAAGACATCTACGATTATTGTGAGTTGATGAATCTCGATGTTGATACCTTGATTCATGAAATCGGTGCCGGTCAGATGGAGATTAATTTTTTGCATGGCGAGCCTTTGGGCTTGGCGGACAAAGTTTTCTATTTCAAACGCACATTGCGCGAGGCCGCACTCAAGCATGGCATGTATGCGACCTTTATGGCGAAACCGATCATGGGAGAGCCGGGATCTGCGATGCATGTGCACCAAAGTGTTTTGAGTGTGGATACTGGCTTGAATATTTTTAGCAAAGAAGATGGCACAGCGTCTGATTTGTTTCACTACTACATAGGTGGCTTGCAAAAATACATGCCGTCCGCGATGGCGATTATTGCGCCCTATGTGAATTCCTATCGCCGGATTGTGCGTCACACCGCAGCCCCTATTAATATTCAATGGGGAATTGATAATCGCACGGTGGGCTTTAGGGTGCCGCAATCGGGTCCGCAAGACCGACGCATAGAAAACCGCATTATCGGTGCCGATGCCAATCCCTATCTGGCACTGGCGGTCACACTTGCGTGCGGTTATTTGGGTATGACCGAAGAATTGACACCAACGCCGATCACCACAGACAGCGCCTATGATTTTAAGTTTGAATTGCCGCAAGGCTTGCCAGAAGCTCTGCAAGCATTACGTGCAGAGGACAAGCTGCGTGCGGTGCTGGGTGAACGTTTTATCGATGTCTATAGCGCCATCAAAGACTTGGAACACCAAGAATTTATGACCGTCATCAGCCCATGGGAACGCGAGCATTTGCTACTCCACGTCTGACCTCATTACCGACATTTTTTTCTACCTTTGAGTTGCAGAAACAGTGCCTAAGCGCTGGGATGCAACACGAACTCAAACAAGCAAGACTAAACTAAAATGAATAACGAGACTTCTACCGCCTGCATGCAAAGCACCGATGCGCAACATTATCTGCATCCCTTTACGGATCACAAAAAACTGGCAGCACGTGGCGCGCGTGTGATTGTGAAAGCGGATGATATTTATCTCTGGGATTCCGAAGGCAAGCGCTTGCTGGACGGGATGTCGGGCTTATGGTGTGTGAATGTCGGTTATGGACGGCAGTCGATTTCAGATGCGGTGTATACACAGATGGAACAACTGCCTTACTACAATAGCTTTTTCAATACCACGAATTTGCCCGCTCTGCGTCTGGCGCAGACCTTAAGTGAAATTGCGCCCAAGGGCTTTCAACACGTGTTTTTCACTGGCTCAGGTTCCGAAGCAAACGACACTAATCTGCGTTTGATCCGGCGCTATTGGGATGTGCGCGGCCTGGCGGCAAAGCGTCTGATCATCAGTCGCCAGAATGCCTATCACGGCAGCACCATCGGCGGTGCCAGTTTGGGTGGCATGGCGGGTATGCATAATCAATTGGGTGAGCAAGATGCCTGCGTCATTCCGGGCATACACCATATCGGTCAGCCCTATTATCTAGAATCAGGCCAGGGCTTGAGTGAGCAAGAATTTGGACTAAAGGCGGCGTCTTGGCTGGAGCAAAAAATTCTGGAGCTTGGTGCTGAGAACGTTGCAGCATTTTTTGCCGAACCTTTACAAGGCGCGGGTGGCGTGATTATTCCTCCGGCCAGTTATTGGCCAGAGATACAAAGAATATGCCGCAAGTACGACATTCTTTTGGTGGTCGATGAAGTGATTTGCGGATTTGGTCGCACCGGGCATTGGTTCGCTTGCGAGTATTTTGGTATCGAAGCAGATTTGATCACTTTTGCCAAAGGCGTGACTTCCGGTTATTTGCCTTTGGGCGGAGTCTTGGTCGGTGAGCGCGTGGCGCAGTTATTGATCGCTGAGGGCGGTGATTTTAATCATGGCTTCACTTATTCTGGACATCCGGCCGCCTGTGCCGCAGCGCTGGAAAATATCCGCATATTGCGAGATGAACACTTGGTCGAACAAGTGCGCGAAGTGACCGGTCCTTATCTGCAGCAGCAATTTGCCAGCTTGCTCGATCACCCGCTGGTGGGCATGGTGGATGGATGTGGTTTTCTGGCTGCGCTGGTCTTGGTGAAACAGAAGGGCGCCAGTATCTTCGATGCTGTGATGTTTGATAAAACGGTCGATGTGGGCATGATCTGTCGCGAGCATATGTTCAACAACGGCATGATTATGCGCGCCGTTGGCAATCGCATGATTATCGCGCCACCTTTGACGATGAGCAGGGAGCAGATAGATGAAATGATTGCGCTGATACGTTTTTGTCTGGACCGTACTTTGGCGGATTTGCAGCAGAAAAATCTTCTTTGAGTTTTCTGATTGTTCCCAAATTCTCTCTAATTCCTTTTGAAATGCACTTGTTATGTATAGCGAACACTTTAACACAGCCCATCCTTGTCACCCGGATGACGATGCTTTTCTGGTGATACACAATCTGGTCAAAGACTTTGATGGTGTGCGGGCGGTGGACGATGTTTCCATCTCAATTAAAAAAGGCGAGATTTTTGCGCTGCTGGGTAGTTCAGGCTGTGGCAAATCAACGCTGCTGCGTATGCTGGCTGGCTTTGAAACGCCGAGCTCGGGTCAGATTTTATTGAATGGTCAAAACATCGTCAAAGCGCCGCCTTATCAACGTCCGATCAATATGATGTTTCAGTCTTATGCCTTATTTCCTCATTTAAATGTCTGGGACAATATCGCCTTTGGTCTGCGCCGCGATGGCATGGAGAAAGACGAGATTGCCGAGCGTGTCGAACAGATGCTGGATCTGGTGCAATTAACAAAACTGGCGAAACGCAAACCGCATCAAATGTCGGGCGGTCAGCAGCAACGCGTGGCATTGGCGCGCAGCCTTGCCAAAAGCCCTCAGCTACTCTTGCTAGACGAGCCGCTTGCCGCTTTGGATAAAAAATTGCGCGAACAAACCCAATTGGAATTGGTGAATATTGTCGAGCAAGTGGGCGTGACTTGCGTCATGGTGACGCATGATCAGGAAGAGGCGATGACCATGGCAACCAGGATTGCCGTGATGAGCCAGGGACGCATCGCGCAGATAGGCGCGCCGCGTGAGATTTACGAAACACCGAATTGCCGTTTTGTCGCGGACTTTATCGGCAACGTCAATTTATTCGAAGGCCATGTCATCGTCGATGAGCCTGATCATGTGGTGGTGGAGACAGCAGAGTGCCAGCACTATGTCGGGCATGGCATCAGCGGCACGCTGGGCATGGAGGTTGCAATCGGTGTGCGTCCCGAGAAAATAAAAATCAGTTTTGACGCACCGTGCACCAACGATGCACGCTATAACTGCGTGCAGGGCAAATTAGTCGATTGGGCGTATATGGGGAGCTATACCGTGTATCACATCGCACTTGCCAGCGGTCTCTTGCTCAAGGCGAGCATGAGTAATACCGACCGTTGTGACGCGCATCAAATGCAGATGGGTGAAACCATTTACGCGCACTGGCATCCCGATAATGTCGTGGTATTGGATCAATAGGCCTATCATGAAAAACACTGCGACAAATTCTGATCAAGCCTCGCGCAAATCTGGCTTAAGCGGACGTCATTGGGTGATTGGGGTTCCTTATCTCTGGTTGATACTGGTTTTTCTGATTCCATTTTTAATCGTGCTCAAACTGAGCGTGACCGACATGAGTGAAGCGAGCTCGCCGTTTGGCAGCTTGAGTCATTTTGAAAATGGGATTTTGCAGATCAAAATCAGGCTGGCGAGCTACGCCTTCATTGCTGAAGATAAGCTGTACTTATTTACCTATCTTAATTCCGTGAAGTTCGCCTTGCTGACGACGGTCTTGTGTCTCTTCATCGGCTACCCGTTCGCCTACTTTATGGCACGCGCTAAGGCCGAGTGGCGTCCTATGTTGATGATGCTGGTAATGCTGCCATTCTGGACGTCTTTCCTGTTAAGGATTTATGCTTGGAAGGGGATATTAGGAAGCACAGGTTTGCTCAATCAATTCCTGCTGTGGCTGGGCGTGATCGACACACCGTTGGCGATGATGCACACCTCGTTCTCGCTGGCACTGGGTATGGTGTATGGCTATCTCCCCTTTATGATCTTGCCTTTATATGCCAGTTTGGTGAAGCTTGATCAACGCTATCTGGAAGCCGCCGCCGATCTCGGGGCGACACCTTGGAAAACCTTTTGGCTGGTGACTATCCCTTTATCTAAATCGGGCATCATCGCTGGTTCTATGTTGGTATTTATTCCCTGCATAGGTGAATACACGATTCCAGAATTATTGGGTGGACCGGAGACCCTGATGATAGGCCGCGTGTTATGGGACGAATTTTTTATCAATGATGACTGGCCGATGGCGTCGGCGGTGACCATCGTGATGCTGGTGTTGATCTTGCTGCCGATGGCGATTTTCAATAAGTATCAGGCCAAACAAGAAGAGGGACGCATATGAAAAACGCGCGTTGGTTGGGAGTGACGTGGTTAAGTGCAGGGTTCTTATTTTTGTATTTGCCGATTATTGTGCTGATCGTCTTTTCGTTTAATAGTTCGCGGGAAGACATGATCTGGGAGCGTTTTTCCACGGTTTGGTATCAAGCTTTGGCAAACGATAGCGAGATCTTAGCCGGTTTTTTATTGTCGCTAAAAATCGCGATTCTGACGGCGACCAGTTCGGTGATCTTGGGATGTTTTACCGCATTTGTATTGCACAAGTACGCCAGATTTCGGGGGCGTGGTTTATTTCAGGCCATGGTCAATGCTCCCTTGGTGATGCCAGAAGTAATCATAGGTTTGTCGCTGCTATTGTTGATGGTCGCTTTGCAAAAAAGCGTGGGCGTACCTGAACGTGGTTTGATCACGATTTGGATCGGCCATAGTCTGTTGGGAATGGCTTACGCTACCGTGGTGATCGAAGCGCGTTTGCGTGAGATGAATAAATCTTTGGAAGAAGCGGCGATGGACTTGGGTTGTAAGCCGCATCAGGTGTTCTTCTTGGTGACCTTGCCGAATATTACGCAGTCACTGGGTTCGGCCTGGTTGTTGACCTTTACTTTGTCGCTGGATGATGTGGTGTTGTCGGCCTTTTTGTCTGGTCCCGGCGCAACCACCATGCCTTTAGTGATTTTTTCACGCGCCCGTTTGGGACTCGATCCCCGCGTGAATGCAGTCGCTGCACTGACCATTTTAGTGGTGTCGCTGGCTGTGGTTTTTTCTACCCTGTATCGGGCGCGGGCAGAACGCTTGCGCCGGTTCGCTGAACAGCATAACGAATAAAGGAAAAAATATGTCGAATTCTGAGAATCAAAAAATCGACTGGCATGCCCGCGCACATGCGCTGGTGAACGCAGGAATTGATGGCCGTGCCTTTATTGACGGGCGGCGGGTTGATGCGATTTCGCAATTGTGCTTCCCTTGTATTTCGCCCATCGATGGCAAACAAATCGCGCAAGTGGCGCGTTGCGATGCGGCTGACATTGATCTCGCAGTCCGCTCTGCGCGTGCCGCCTTTGATGACCGGCGTTGGGCTGGGAAAGCTCCGGCGCAAAGAAAAAAAGTCTTACTGCAATTTGCTGATTTGATTGCGCAGCACAAGGAAGAATTGGCCTTATTGGAAACCCTTGATATGGGCAAACCGATACGCTATAGCTTGCGCGTCGACGTGCCGTCGACCGCCAACTGCATACGCTGGTATGCCGAAGCCATTGATAAGATTTACGATGAAATCGCGCCAACATCGGAGCAGGCATTGGCCTTAATTACGCGTGAGCCAGTCGGTGTGGTGGCAGCGATCGTGCCGTGGAATTACCCCATGATTATGGCAGCATGGAAGTTGGCGCCAGCTTTAGCCGCCGGCAATAGCGTGGTCTTAAAACCTTCAGAGAAATCGAGCCTGAGCGCCTTGCGTCTGGCGGAGTTGGCATTGGAAGCAGGCTTGCCAGTCGGCGTTTTTTCTGTGGTGCCGGGTATGGGGCATGAAGCGGGCAGTGCCTTGGCCTTGCACATGGATGTCGATTGCATAGGTTTCACAGGCTCGACCCGTGTCGGCAAAATGATTGTTCAATACGCTGGGCAATCCAATTTGAAGCGTGCTTGGACAGAACTGGGCGGCAAGTCGGCCAATATTGTGTGCGCAGATTGTCCTGATCTTGACGCGGCTGTGCGCGCTTCTTTGGGCGCGATGTTTTTCAATCAGGGCGAGAGTTGTAATGCACCTTCACGCTTGTTTGTGGAAGCTGCTATCAAGCCTTTGTTCTTAGAAAAAGCGCAGGCCTTGATGGCGAGCTTCCAGCCTGACGATCCCTTAAACGAAGCTTGCGTGATGGGCGCGATCGTCGATGAAATACAATTAAAGTCGGTGATGGGCTATATCGATGCAGGCGTGGCGGAAGGTGCAAAGTTAATCAGTGGCGGCAATCAAGTGGCATCTGAGAGCGGCGGCTATTATGTCGCGCCTACGGTGTTTGATCAGGTGCTGCCAAACATGAAAATCGCTTCTGAAGAAATCTTCGGCCCGGTGTTGGCGGTGATTAGTTTTGATGATCTCGATGACGCGATACGTCTGGCCAACGCCAGCGCCTTCGGCTTGCAAGCCGCAGTGTGGACAGCAGATTTGAACAAGGCAATCAAAGCAAGCCGCGCCTTACGTGCTGGAACCGTGCATGTTAATTCTTATGATGAAGACGATATGACCGTGCCATTCGGCGGCTATAAACAATCGGGCAATGGCCGCGATAAATCTTTGCATGCGTTTGATAAATACACGGAGATCAAGACGACCTGGATCAAAATTGGCGCATGAGTTGGTCGCTTTAAAGACTTGTTGCAGAGACGCAGAGGAAAGTTCTTCTCTGCGTCTCTGCGACAAGATGTTTTCACTCTTCATTCGATTATTTTTTTTGCTCTCCAGCTTCTGTTGCGGTGTGATTTGAAACAGAAGTCGGCGCAGGCAATGATTTGACTTCATCCTCTGTTTTTCCATTCATCCCATCTTTAAACCCCTTCACCGCACTACCTAAATCACTGCCGACGTTGGCGAGTTTTTTAGTGCCAAAGATTAAAACGACGACGACTAAAACGATTAGCCAATGCATGATGCTAAATGAACCCATGATGTGATTTCCTTACGATTGTGGTGGTGTATATGACGCCGTTGGAAGGCGATTGCCTTGTGCTTTAGGGACGCTGCGTTCCGGCGTGTCGAGAATGCTGGAATCGGGCGCTTGCGGAACGATCATGCGATTTCTTTGCTCCAGGTGATAGCCAGGTAATTTGGCGCTCTCGGCGATTTGTCGATCTTGGACGCTGGTTCGTTGTTTTGCATCTTGTCGTGGAACGTGATGCGAAGGTGATTTCGCTTTGAGTGCGAATCCCGCCCGGGGGAGTTCTTGCTGCTCCCCATTTTCTGTCGTCGTGACAGGCTCTAATTGCGCTGTGGGCGTTTGTTCTTGATTGTTGTTGGATTTGTTGTCGTTGATCTGCGCAGCTTTTTTGAGGGGAACGCGCTCCAAGCGTCCCTCTCTGTCGATGATCGCAAATGTGGGAAATAACTCTCGCAAAATGCTGCCATCGCTAAGTTGCTCGCCTAGATGTCGGTGCTGATCGGGTCGATTCGATCCAATTTCTGAGATGACCGCAATGTTGTCTTCCATATTGGTCGCTGCAATGATTGCATTCAATTGAAATTGATTGGAGAGTGGAATTTCCGCAGTCTGCGATGCACTAAGGCGACGGTGTCCTGCACCTGTTGGCTGATCGGTTTGCGCATGCATCAGATCGTCGGGATTGAGTGAGATTTCTTCGTGATCAAAAACCGTCCAACGCACCAGTACAAAAACTGCTATCGCGAGCAGACTGAGAGCAATTCCTCCCATAACGCGACGCGAATTTAATAGGCCTGAGTTCATTTTGATTCTTCCTTTAAATAGCGAGAGATACAAAATCGCCTTCGAGTGAAGCGCATACGCTGGCGATTTTGCGGTGCTTTTCTGGTTGGATGAAGAGCTACACTCCTAGTCGGTCACGCAAGTCATACCAAACTGCGCCCATCGCCGTCAGCGGCACACGGAATAGGCGACCGCCAGGGAAAGGGTAGTGCGGCAAACTCTCGAATGCAGAGAAGCGCTCGGCTTGTCCCCGTATCGCTTCAGAAATTAAGCGACCGATCAAGTGAGTGAAGGTGATGCCGTGACCAGAGCAACCTTGAGAGTAATAAATATTCGAAGACAGTTTGCCGACTTCAGGCATGCGCGACAGAGTTAATAAGAAGTTGCCGGTCCAACCGTAATCGATTTTGACATCGCGCAATTGTGGGAAAACTTTGGCCATGTGCGGACGGATAATGGATTCGATATGCGCAGGGTCACGCGCTCCGTAGATCACGCCACCGCCAAACAGCATGCGCTTGTCGCCAGACAAACGATAGTAATCGAGCAGAAAATTATTATCTTCCACGCAGTAGTCGGACGGTATTAACTCGTGAGCGAGTTTGCCCAAAGGCTCGGTGGCAACGACTTGTGTGCCGCAAGGCATGCCCATCTTGGTGAGTTTGGGTTCCAGTTCACCGATATAGGCATTGCAGGCAACGATCACAAATTGCGCTCTGACCTGGCCTTGCGCGGTGTGTACCACCGGTTTGACACCGCGCTCAATTTTGGTGACGGCACTGTCTTCATAGATGACGCCACCGTTTTGCTCCAACGCCGCCGCTTCGCCCAGAGTCAGATTGAGCGGATGAAAATGGCCTCCGGTTTTATCCACTAAGATCGCTTCGTAATGATCGGTGTTGATGATTTTTTTGATCGCGTCGGGGCGATCGATGAATTCTAGCTGTCTATGCCCCCAGCTCTCCCATAAAAATTTTTGCTCTTCTAAGGCATGCGCTTTTTTGCGATTCAACGCGGCATACACACCGCCGTTTTTTAAGTCGCAATCGATATTGTATTTGGCGACGCGCTCACGAATAATTTGCGCGCCTTCAAACATCATTTCTGCCAGTGGCTTGGCCTTGTCTTTGCCATAGTTAGATTCGATGACATCAATATCGCGCGAATAGCTGTGTACGATTTGCCCGCCATTGCGACCGGATGCGCCCCAGCCGACTTTTGATTGCTCCACTATCACGACCTTAAAGCCAGCTTCGGCTAAATGCAGGCCAGCTGAAAGACCCGTGTAGCCTGCGCCAATAATACATACATCGGCGTCCACCGCACCTTGCAAAGGCGGGCGTGCAGGCGAGGGATGAGCACTGGCAGCGTAATAGGAAGGGGCGTGGGGGAGTGAGGTTTTGTTATGCATGTTAATAACCTTGATTATGTTCTTAGTGATTGGCGAATGTCGTCATCCGCTTGCTTAATTTGGGATATCAGTAACGCGTTTTTGCATCTGCAAACGGCACGCCTCACCGAAAGCCTGATACAAGCGAATCGAATACGGATTGCGATCAGCCTGCCATTCAGGGTGCCATTGCACTCCGGTGCAAAATTGAGGATGGGAGGGCAGATGCACCGCCTCGATCACACCGTCTGGCGCTGTCGCCAGCACTTCGATACCGCGCCCAAGTTGATCCAAGCCTTGTCCATGCAAAGAATTGACACTAAATTCTGGATCTTGCATCAACTCCGCGAACCAGGTGTGTGGGACAGGACGCACCAAATGCGATGCGCCATATTGCACTTCAATGGGAGTGTGCTCATCTTCTCTGTGTTCGAGCATATCGCCCAAACGATAGAGCTGTTGATGTAAATTGCCGCCTAAGGCAACGTTCAGTTCTTGCATGCCACGGCACACACCAAAAAACGGCAAACCCATTTGCAGTGCGGCTTTGATCAGCGCGAGATCAACATCGTCGCGGCCACGATCTTGCCCTTTTTCTGGTGTTTTATTGTCTTGCGCGTAGTGACGCGGATCGATATTGCTTCCGGCTCCGGTCAGATAAACACCATCGACCAGAGACAGATATTGCATGACATCGTCACTGCCAAAGCAGGTCGGTATCAACAGCGGCAAGCATTGCGCTTGTTCAACCAGAGGGCGCATGTATTTGTGCGTCATCACTTGATAATCATGTCCAGCGCGCTGCTGTGCGCCCATGCTCATTAAGACCACTGGTTTTTTGGAAGAGGTGTGGGTGGGGGAAGTGTTGTTCGACATAGTTAACTCTATTCTGCGACGTGACGATTGATACTGTGAGAAACAGATACAAAACCGGAAGCGCCTTGTATCTGCTCCTGATTTTTTAAAGCTACGCGATAGGCTCTTGCTGCGTTGAGCAATGAACGCCACCACCACCGCCATACAAACGATCCAGATTCAACATTTCCACCACACGCCCTGGGAACGCAGCTTGTAACGCAGCCTTGGCAGCTGCGTCAGCGGCTACATCACCAAATTGCGCTGTAATGACTGCGCCATTGCATACATAGTAGTTCATGTATGAATTTAAAAAATCGGGAGTTTTGACGCGAGGATTTGTTGGTGGACTCATTTTGATCACTTGCAATTTGCGACCTTTAGCGTCGGTCGCATTCGACAAAATCGCAAATTGTTGACGCGAATCGATACCCCACACTGTGGTGTTCGAGTCGGGAGCGACTTGCACCATCACCACGCCCGGACGGACAAAGCGACTTGTCGCGTCAATATGGTCATCCGTGATGTCTTGACCGACCACACCAGGAACCCAGATCACCTTAGTTGCGCCATAAGCTGCCATCATCGCTGCTTCCAGTTGTGCCTTTGTCATACCCGGGTTGCGGTTAGCGTTGATAATGCTGCTCTCGGTCGCAATCAAAGTGCCTTCACCATCTTGCTCGATTGCGCCAGGCTCAGACACAAAGTCAGCATGACTAAACGGCACACCTGCTTTGTAAGCGATGCCTTCGGCGACATACCCGTCTTTGGTATAGGTTTGCTTGTTACCCCAGCCGTTAAAGTTTAGTCCAATCGCATCGTGGGTGCCAGCTGCATTCACACGGAACAAACAAGCGGTGTCACGCGCCCATAAATCGTTCACAGGAATGTCGCTAATCACGGTCACTGTACTGCCAACTTTGCTGCGCGCAGTGCTGGCGTTATAACTGCCGTCGGCACACAGAATGACAGGCTCATACTTGGCGATAGTACGGGCAATCAGCGCTACATCGGCTTGAATACCACTGAGCAAATTACCCCAGATCGAGGTACTCGCTGGCCACGCCATCCAAGTCCGCGCATGTAACTGATCTTCACCAGGCACCAACATGACGTCCCCAGCCGGCGGCGTACAGCTTTGTGCAAAAGCTTGTGAAGCCTGCCCACCCAATAACCCAGCAGCAGCGCCAAATCCCGCGATCTGTAAAAAGCGCCGACGTCCCGCCAGTTGCGCAGGATTATTCTTCTTTTGTTCACTCATCTTAGTCTCCTTAAAAAATATTGATTTTTCTTGCAATAGGTTTGCAGCAAAGAGTCACTGTTTGCCTCGCGCATCACTGCGCGTGATTCAACAAAACAAACAACTCACTTGCATGCTAAGACGATTGCGTCAGATAAAAAAGTGATGAATTTGGCGGCAATCAATCAATATTTTTCATTGATTGGTTTGAGCGAGGGAAGGCTGCGTGGAAGGGATAGAACAAACAGTTGGAACGCTACAGATACGAGGACAACGAGAGGGGGATGATCAAAAGAAGATCTATATAAACGAAAAAAACAGCTTAAATATCAATGATATATAAATCAACTGTGTT
Source organism: Burkholderiales bacterium (assembly GCA_016200845.1). GTDB lineage: Bacteria > Pseudomonadota > Gammaproteobacteria > Burkholderiales > Burkholderiaceae_D > Undibacterium. The sequence continues at coordinate 17,305 of JACQDW010000152.1, forward strand.
AAACTTAAGTCAATTTAATGAAGGCTTCACCTTCCAATACAACATTTATCTTCAACTCCTAATAGAAAAGTGCCATCCATGATTTTTTATAGAAAGTACTCAATCCTAGCGCCGATACTGCTCTGCTTATCTATCCTGCTGGCGGGATGTGGCGGAAGTAACCATGATGCGATTTCGTCGACTGCCTCCATGAATTCAGAACCTCCACGTTCTGCACCTGAAAGTTTGGTATTAACGATCAACGGCCCGCGCAGCAATTACAGTCTGATTAATTCAGGTGATGAGTTTGTTGTGACGGACAAAGTCGGTAATGGAGGTACGATTTCTGCGAGCGGCAAAACTAGCATCAAATTCACTGATGTCAGTATCAATTTGTTAGTGGAGAAAAAATCGAAGACCATTGCTGAGAAGGATCTCAATACCTTGGTTGAGCTATATGTCGCCTTCTTCAATCGTGTTCCCGATGCCGATGGAATGAGCTATTGGATAGATCAAATCAAAGCAGGTATGACAGTCGACCAGCTCGCCAATAATTTCTACAACGCAGCCATACAATTTACCGAAGTCACTCACTATTCAGTCACGATGACGAGCGCTGATTTCGTCAAAATTATTTATAAGAATGTGCTGGGAAGAACAGGTGAAACTGCGCCTTCAAATGAAGAGGTGAGTTATTGGGCAAGTGAATTAGATACGGGTCGTTCCAGTAAAGGTCGATTAGTTGTCACCATGCTTAGTTCTGCACGCACGTTTGCTGGAGATGCTAAGTGGGGATGGGTACCACAGCTCCTGGACAATAAGGTCAGCGTCGGTAAGTTTTTTGCTGTTGAACAGGGTTTGAATTTCAATACACCTCAAGAATCGATCACCCAAGGCGTCGCAATTGCCGCTGCGATTTCACCAACCGATGTGAGTAAGGCAAAAGAAAAAATTCCTGCACCTGATAAAAACTTTAGTCTGAGTAAATCGATTAGCTCCATTGCTTTAACCCCTAGTTCGCACAAAATCGATCCCGGAGTAACTCAGTCCTATCAACTAATAGGAAATTATGCCGATGGTACCTCGCAGGTACTTAGTAGTTCAAATTGGAGCTCGTCAAACTCTGTCGTTGCAAGTGTCAGTGGATCGGGTATAGCCAAGGGTTTAGCACCAGGCGTCACAACTATTTCTACTTTTTATGGAAGTAAAAGCGCTAGTGCAAGCTTGATCGTAAATGGAGCGAACTTAAGTTTTATAACGATCAGCCCAAGTGCTACTACGGTCATTGCTGGCGCGTCTCAAGCATTGACTGCGACTGAGAATTTCTCTGATGGAACCACCGCCGTGCTAGGAAATAACGCCCAATGGGTATCATCAAACCCCAAAGTCGCCACTGTAAGTAACTCTGGTGTTGTGAGTGGAATTGCCCGAGGAACGACAAACATTAGCGTGACGAATGGAAGTATTTCTGCAGCAGTGTCGGTGACTGTCGCAGCACTAGAATCTATCTCTATCTCACCATCGACAGCCACGATTGTAAAAGGCGCCACCCAACAATTTATTGCAACTGCGCACTATTCAGATGGTACAAATGCGGTGATAAAGCCAGATTGGTCATCAGATAATCCTTCTACAGCGATTATTAATTTTTTTTCTGGGTTAGCCTCAACAACTATAGGTCTTGGTGATTCCAAAATCGTTGCAACTTACAATGGGGTTACAGCGTCAGCTAACCTGACCGTTACCGTGGTTGCCAGCAGCATTAAACTTTCAACTCTAGATCGAAATTCCTTCCCAGTCGGTGTGAATCAAAATCTGACTGCCAAAGCTGTTTTGACACATGGTTTCGATGAAGACGTCACAACAACGGCGGTATGGACATCGTCCGATCCAGCGGTTGCTACAGTCAATGCTGGCGTCATCACGCCTTTGTCTGCAGGTACGACCAAGATCAGTGCAACCGCTGGCGGGCAAACAGCAAGCTACAATTTTGTCGTTAATGCTGCGATACCGATAGGCTTGGGTATCGGTGGTCCTGGCCCTGATCCTTATAGCCTGCAACCCAATGTCTTTGCCCAAGGAAGTAAGGTGAAATTAACACTTGGTATGTTTTTTTCAGATGACAGTTATTTCCCAGTACGGGGAAACTGGGTGTCATCAGATTCCACAAAAGTCACGGTCGATAATGCGGGTATCTTCTCCGCTATTGCGCCAGGAACAGTCAAACTCAGTGCCAGTTTTGGTGGTTTCACTGCGATACGAACTATTAAGATAGCAACGCCCTTAAGCACACCATTGATCTTAATTACTTGTAATGCCGCCATTCCAATGAGTATTAGCGCTGCGACGTGGAATTCAGCTTACGCTAGTGATCCATTCAATCTCACTAAGTGGCTAGATGTTGATTGGGCTAGTTGCAATAGTCGGAAGTCGATCAAACTGATAGATGTCAAAGATAAATATATGTTATTTGATACCATTATTTCTTCAAGTCGCTCCTTTCAACCTAGCGAAGTATTTTCAACTGGCAGAACTCCCCAGTTGACCGCAGGAGATGTCATCAGAGTTGGTCACAACAGCAATCTATGCTTAATTTATTACACTCTATATTCCATTACAGTAAATCCATAGGAGAATACGTAAAATGGAATGATTCGCATGATTTTTTGAACTGCTTGGGAAAGCTCTAGCTTTCCCAAGCGGACACTCAAGTCAAACTAAATCCGACATCATTCACCCCTATCAACGTCAACGCTATTTCCATATTCGTCGCCGTCACAGCGGCAGCAATTTTTGCGCATTTGCTATAGGTCTCTTGTAAGCTGCTATAGCTTAAGCCCTGCTCGATTGCGAAGACTTTGCCGATGGTGAATTTGTTGTCGAGTAAGTCTGCCACCCAGCCATAATCGGCCTTGCCTTTGTATGAATGAGCCGAGAAGAGAATGGTATTGATCAGTGAACCACGGGTATGACTTCCGTTGGCGAGTGAGCCACTCCAATAGTCCATTCCTTGTTGATCCACCTGATCGCGACCGAGGACATTTTGGTAGATGATCTTAATAAAGTCTGAGTTACTCATCGTGGCTGAATAACCCGTTAATGCGCTAAAAGTGGGACTCACCGCAGCCGCATAAAATGACTGGCCTATGGTTTCTATCGATGCGCCTGCCTTAAACTGGTCTATCCAATACGCCATTCCATCGCCGTCAGGAACGCGATTGAAGTAAGCGATGTAGAGTTCAACGATCGATTTCAAACTGTCTTGAGCGATCGATTTAGCTTTGTCGCCTACCGTGAGGTTGACAAGCATATCGCCAAACTTCAAGATTTCCATATTCACCAGCGTATCAGTACCTTCACTTGTTCTTTTGTCGGTGGCCGTAAATCCTGTACTAGTTTTTGCAAGATGAAAATCGGCACGCTTTCCCGAAAACTGTGCGGTATCGATGCCAGCACCACCGTCGAGAACATCATTGCCAGCGCCACCCATCAACAAGTTAGCAACGCCATTTCCAACTAAGACATCATTGAACGAGGTTCCTATCGCATTTTCTATCAGCGCATCGTAGGCAAGTGAGATGTTATCGATGGCAGCGACACCCGATTCTATTTTTCCTATCGAACAATTCGCACCCGCATTCAGATTAATTTTTGCAGCGACAGTGCAGGCAGAGACGTCAATCGTGTCGTTGCCGCCAGTATCGCCGACGAGTTTGAGTAGGGTGCCATCGCTATCTGTAAAGCGATAGACATCGTCACCGCTGTGATAGCTCTTTGTCCCGTACAAATACTTCAACGCCAACATGTCGTATTTGCCGAAAAAATCTCTCTGCTGTTTTTGTTCTACATCGGTATAAGACATCACCGTATTGCTACCATTGTCTTCAGCCTTAGCGAGAAAATTATCCGGCGTTGTGGAGCTTTTTTCGCCCGCGTTGTAATTACCCGGATGTTTCAAGCCTAGTGTATGACCAATTTCGTGCACCAGTGTGGCCCAGGCAAAACTGCCAGGCACAATTTTGCTCAGGTTATCTGCCGCTTTATTGTTGATATACAAGTCTCCAGCGGCGTCCGACTTGGCTGCATCGGGATAGGTCGCGTATCCAGCGCTGGTTTCGCCCTGATCGTTATTACCAAAACGCAGTTCACCCCACGTCGTCGTACTATCTATCACCTCAACAAACGTAATGCCGATCTGTTCGCTTATTTGAGCCAAAATCAGCCTTGTTGCGGCTTTTTGTTCCTCATTAAAAACAGAAAATCCCTTCTTGTCATCGGCATCCGCATAGCTCGGAGCCTCGCTCATAAAACTAAAACTGACAGTCACTGCGGTGCCAACAGGTTTGCTTGCGTTCCAACGCGCGCTTTCAGAAGGCAATAAGACATCAATACGATAGTCGCCTGAATATTTATTAACGATGACGGTGTCTGTTACAGCAGTCATACATGCTCCTTTATCTAAGCTGGTTCTTGTTGCGTAGTGCAATGGATGCCACCGCCACCCGCGGCGATCGCATCGATGTTGAGCGGCACTATATCACGCTGGGGAAACAGATCGCGTAGGGTATCGCGCGCATTGCGGTCTGCTTTGAGGTCGCCAAATTGCGGCATGATGACGGCACCATTACAGACATAGAAGTTGATATAGCCTGCAGCAAATTCTTTGTTTTCAAACTGTGGACGTACTGAGCTCGGAGCGTCCAATCGCAACACACGCAAGCGTCGACCTTTGGCATCGACGGCACTGCGCAAGAGTTTGAGATGAGTTTGCGTCACAGCATGCTCTTCTGATTGCGGATCAGGATCAAAGCCTGCGACAACCACACCGGGCGCGGCAAAACGTGCGTAAAAGTCGGTGTGCCCATCCGTGATATCGCGTCCGGCAATGCCGGGTAACCAAATGATTTTCTGCACACCTAACAGCCGACGCAACTCTTGCTCGCACTGCGCCTTGCTGATGCCGGGATTGCGATTGAGATTCAAAACGCAGCTTTCGGTGATAATCGCCGTGCCTTCACCATCCACTTCTATGCCGCCGCCTTCTAATTTTAAAAATGTCGTCAGGCCTTGTGAATTTGTTTGACGTGTGACATAGCTTGCGACCAGTGCGTCTCGCGCATAGTCTTGCTTTTCGCCCCATCCATTAAAATTGAAATTCACGCCCGCCAATTGACCTGATGGACCTTTGACGAATACAGGTCCGGTGTCACGCATCCAGAGGTCATCGATAGCACAACTTAGCAAATCGACCTGCTTGCCACACAAATCATAGGCAAGCTCCATTTCGTCTTCGCGCACCAGCATATGCACCGGCTCATAAGCCGCAATAGTGCGCGCAATCAGTGCCAGGTTTTCGCGAGCACCACGCAATAGCCGGTCACCCCATACCTCACCGCTGGCACCAAATGCCATCCACGTTGCCGTATGCGAATCGGCTTCATCGGGCATGTGCCAGACTGGGTCAGAGTACGGTGTAGAACGTGCCTGAGCGAACAGGGGAGGCAGCCCTGCGCTGGCCGCAATACCGAACGCAGAGTGTTGTAGAAAACGACGACGTGGCAGCACGCTGGACTCCTTTTAACCTAGAAACGGCGATTGGACAGGTTCGAG
>JACQDW010000160.1 GCA_016200845.1 Burkholderiales bacterium
CGACACATTATATTCAAGAGAAATTCAATCACGAAAATAGTTTGTTGCTGAGCTCGCGTGATCATACTCAAGCCCAAAAAACGGCAGCCATGTTGGTGGAAGCGCGTTTGGTGCAAGCTGAAGAGTTGCGCGCACTGGAACAAGATAATGTCGCCAAAGCGCAATTGGCCTTGCAATTGCTGGAGCAAAAACGCATTGCGGAGGAATTTTTAGCACAAGAAACAGCCAAACGCGTCGCGGCTGATCAGGCTTATTTGCAAGAATGTGAACAGCGTATTTTGGCAGAACAAGAAGCTAGAATTGCCGTACAAAATCGCCTTGCAGCCGAGAGTGAAGTCCGCGTGTTGGCCGCCCAAAGAGCACAGTTGGAACAAGATCTTAACGTCACAGAGCAAAATAATGCGAACGATCTGATGAACTTGCAGCAAGCGCAAACAGCACGCTTGGAATTGGAAGCAACGCTCGCTGACAAATTGCAAGAGCAGCTCGCCATGGAGCATGAATTAAGTCAATTGCATCAGGCGAGTTTGCGCGATATCGAGTTAAAGATAGAGGCAGAGAATCTGATTTTGCAAGAGTCGCGCGCCCGTGCCGATGCCGAACACCGTTGTCTGACTCAGGCGCAAGAACGATTGGCGCAAGAGCGCTTAGCTGCTGCCAATGAAGCGCAACGTTATGACGCCGAAGTGGCGCTCACCTTAGCGCAAGCCGCATTGGCGCAGGAAGAAGAAAAGCATGCGGGCGAATTGTTGAAAACCAGTGAACAGCAAACTCTCTTAAGCCAATTGGAAGCGGAACGTGCCGAGGCAGAAAAGCAAGTGGCGCATTTGCTGGCCGAGCAAGTGCTGGAAGCGCAGCACTTACATCAATTGGCACAGCAACGCTTGCAACGTGAGCGCGAAGCGCAGGAATTGATGCAGCAGCGGGTGGCGCAAGAGCAAGCTGCGGTCGAATTGGCTGATGCAAAGCATGCGGAAGAATTGGCGATTTTGGCGCAGACCGAAGCCTTGCAAATGCAATTGAAAAAATCAGCACAAGCGCAAATTGAAAACTCACTGGCGAAGCAACAGCAAATTCAGCAGCAATGCGAACAAGAGAAGCAACATGCACTCGGTCTGACACAACAATTGATCGACAGATTGACCTTGGATCGCGCTCAACATGCGACGTGGTGCCATCGCGCGAATGAAATTTTGCAAGCGTCGCCCAGCCCGCATCAATTTGATTTTTCCGTACTTGAACAGCAAGCAAAAATGGCGGAGGCGGCGGCTCTTGCCCAGTCAGAATTAAGTGCTAAACGCAAAAGCTGGCGTTCACCGGTATTGTTCTCAGTCTTAATGAGTTTGGGCTTGTTAAGCGTGGCGAGCTGGAGTGTGATGCAAGCCCAAGCGGATGCATCACCTCAGGCCAAGGTCAACACTATCCCAAGTCAAGCACCACTCGCCGCAGAAACCAAGGTATCGGCGGTTCCGGTGAGTAGCGCTGAGAGCTTGAGAATGACGTATCAGTTGCAGCCTGAAACCCCACCTTCCAAAGCACTCTGAGTCTCTTCTCGAAGAAAAAAAGCCTGAATGTCCGCATTCAGGCTTTTTTTACACCGTGCCAAGCTTACACCGAGATCGGTAAAAATATCTCAATTTGCAAACCACCATCTACGGGTGTGCTGAGCTGAATTTTCCCGCCATGGCGTTCAACGATACGATCAACAATCGCCAGCCCCAAGCCAGCGCCAGAGGCTTGACTGCGTGCCTCATCGACGCGCGTAAATGGACGTAAAAGCTGCTGCAAATCAGCACCTTGGACGCCACTTCCATGATCGCGGACTAGCAGTCTTACACCGCCTTGTTCTGGATCATGACTGCAATGCAGATCAATGTCTAATTGCTGGGTGTGCGGGTCACGCCCATAGCGGTCGGCGTTTTGAAATAAATTGTTCAACAAGCGCCGCAACTCTGTTTCTGACCCTGCGATCATGACGCCTTCTTCAATATCGCCATGTACGTGTTTGCTGGCATCGCGTTCTATCGTTTTGATGTAGGCTTTTAACAATTCACTGAGATTTATTTCTGCCACATCATAGTCAGCGATGGGTTTAGCATAATCAAGGAATTGTTGAATGATACTGTCCATTTGACGCAAGTCGGCTTGCACTGCTTCACGAGTGGCGTCATCAACGGGCGCCATTTCGATTTCTAATTGCAGGCGAGTCAGTGGCGTACGTAAGTCGTGAGAAATACCGGCCAAGATCAAAGCACGGTCAGCATCGATGCGGGCCAGATCGTGCATCATTTGATTGAAGCTGGCGTAAGTCTGACGTATCTCAGCCGGACCTGCTTCGTTCAGAGGAGCGGGTTGATTGCCACTCGCCAGTTGGCGTGCGGCGCTGCTTAAATCAGACAGCGGCGCATTAATTCGCCGGGAGATCAGCGCAGCGACGATGAGCGTGATGATTAAGGTGACAGCGACCCAACTCAAATACTGCAAGCTGCTGTCTGTCTGTATTCTTTCCTGCTCCAGTCTTAGCCAATATTGATCGTCTTCTATGCTAAAACTCAACCAAAAGCCATCTTCTCCATTGACTTTGTGTGCAAAGCGCGTGTGCTCACCCAATTTATTTTGTATGCGTTTTTTGAGTTCTTTATGAAACGCCGTTTCAGCCAGCACTTCTACCTGATCATTTTCTTCCAGCGGATAAATTTGTATGCCTTCATTACGCACCAGATCGGTCAGTAATTGCAGGCGCTTGTCTTGTGCAGAGTGTGTGAGGGCGGCGCGCGTTATGGCGACCACCGAAACGATTTGATTCGATAATTGTTGCGCCCTTGGTTTGCGCTCGACCAGTTTAAAGCTGATAAACCAGCTCGCCATACTGGCAGTCACCAACAAGCTCAACAATAAAAAAGTGCGCCAAAACAAACCACTACGAAACCAGGGCATGCGTTTGATCGAAGTCATTAATATTCCCTGAAGGCTTAAGACGATTGCCCGTCGGGAATGAACACATAGCCTAAACCCCAGACCGTTTGTATGTAATGAGGGTTAGTGTGGTCAGTCTCGATTAATTTACGTAAGCGCGATATTTGTACATCCAGACTGCGATCAAAGACCTCGTACTCACGACCACGTGCCAATTCCATTAGTTTTTCACGCGAGAGAGGCTGACGGGCGTGACGGGCAAACACCTTCAGCACGGAGAACTCGCCCGTAGTCAGCGCAATAGCGTCGCCATTTTTCTTGAGTGAGCGCGTTGCCAAGTCGAGTACAAAATCACCAAATTGAAATTGTTGCCCGGGTTCGCTGGGTGCGCCCGGTAGTTCATCCGGGCCGCGCCGCCGCAAGACGGCATTGATACGCGCTAACAATTCGCGCGGATTAAATGGCTTGGGTAGATAATCATCGGCGCCCATTTCCAGTCCGATGATGCGATCTACTTCTTCGCCTTTGGCTGTCAGCATAATGATGGGAGTTTGGTCGCCGCTACCGCGCAAACGTCGGCAAATGGCAAGCCCATCTTCGCCCGGCAACATCAAATCAAGTATCAATAAATCAAAACGCTCGCGTATCCAGAGTTTATTCATCGCGGTGGCATTCTCCGCGACGATCACTTGATAACCTTGCTCACTGAGATAACGCCGCAGCAAATCGCGCAGACGAATATCATCGTCAACAACTAAGAGTTTGGCTTTTGTTTCATTCATGGCGGAGTCCAGATAAAATAGAGTGCTGAAATCTTATCGTTAAAATCCTTATTCGCCCATCAATTTTTATGGGTGATTACAAACTGTTACAGAGCTTACATAAACACGCTAGTCAGCGCTTGGCGGGACGCATAAACTCAGGTCTATATTGGGCATGGAACTTTGCCCGATTCTGACAGTCTATTTTTATCTCTTTTTTGAAACTCTCATTGTGTTCATGCGATTTTTTACTCACTTGCCTACCAGAATTACCATGAGCGCGTGGCGCTATCTTGGTGCGGTGAGTGTTGTGTGTGTGCTCGGTACGAGCGCTAGCGCAATCGCAGCTCCGCAAAATAAGCATGCCATTATGGCGCAGCAAAGAATGGAGAATCGTCAGCGTCAGATGGAAGAGATGAGAGTGCAGCGTCAGGCGGAGCGGCAGCGGGTGAAAGAAGTGATTCGTGCCAGCCTTGCCGAGCAAAGAGCGCAGCAAGGCGAGCTTGCTAATGAACGGCCAAACGAACAGTTCCGGCGCATGAGTCCGGAAGAGAAGATGGCGCTACGCAAGCAAATTCGCGAAGCGCGACGCGAAATTTATTCGCAAAAGCAAAATTAAAGACGCTGCTAGTGTTGCTTCGGCACCTGCTTAGCGCCGATGTTGCTTCATAATTTTTTGCTGTTCGCGCTGCCAGTCGCGTTCTTTTTCACTTTCCCGTTTATCGTGCTGTTTTTTGCCCTTGGCAAGTCCGATTTGGCATTTGATACGTCCATTGAGGAAATGCATGTTCAAGGGCACCAACGTATAGCCGGAACGTTCAACTTTCCCAATCAATTTCTTGATTTGCTCAGCATGCAGTAAGAGCTTGCGGGTACGCAATGACTCGGGATGGATGTGGGTGGAGGCAGTCGGTAGAGCGCCAATGTGCGCACCGAATAAGTAAATTTCGGCATTCTTGACAATGACATAGGCCTCTTTGAGCTGCACGCGTCCGGCGCGTATCGCTTTGACTTCCCAGCCCTGCAAAACGACACCTGCCTCGAATTGCTCCTCTATGAAGTAGTCGTGAAATGCTTTCTTATTATCTGCAATACTCATACGAAAATCTTATTTTGATTCTATTTTGATCGGTTAAAATCTGGTTTGTGATCTTACCAAATGAAATCGATAATGGCAGTCGTTAAAAAAAATGTTCTTGTTGCTTACAGTGCCGAACAAATGTTCGCGCTGGTTGAAAGAGTGGAGGATTATCCTCTGTTTTTGCCTTGGTGTGGCGAGGTTATCGTCGCCGAGCGTCGTGACGATCATTTGACTGCGACATTATCTATCAATTATCACGGAATTAAACAAAGTTTTACCACGAAAAACAAAAATACTCGTCCACACAGTATGGAGATGGAGCTGGTCGATGGACCTTTTAAGCATTTGGATGGGCAATGGCGATTTACTGCGCTGCGCGACGATGCCTGCAAAATTGAGTTTGATTTGCACTACGAATTTTCCAGCAAATTGCTTGAGCATTTGATCGGCCCTGTGTTCAGCAAGATTGCGAATAGTTTTGTTGACGCTTTTTGCGAGCGCGCCGAGCGTGTTTATGGAGATGGTAATGACTAATACGATGTTGCCGCAGATCGAAATTGAAGTCTGTTATCAGGAATTCGAAGTGGTGGTGTTGCGACGCATGAAGATCGATGTGAATACCAGTATCGCGGCGCTGATTTCGAGGTTGACCTCTGCCAAAGATGCACCCGCCGTATTTAGCTCAATTGGTTTTGGACTCGCGGTCTTTGGGAAAAAGAAGGATACCTCTTATATTTTGTGTGAAGGCGATCGACTTGAATTTTGCCGCCCGCTCAAAATTCATCCCATGGATATCCGCAGGAAACGCGCCCGGCGCGAACATAAATCGGGCAAGATGTAGGTCATTTAAAAAGCCAGCGCTTGTGCTGGCTTTTTGTTTGGTGTGGCTGCATGAATTTATTGTTGCTTGCACTCTTCAAGTACCTTTTTTGCCTCTTGCATTTCTTTATTGCGCTGGGCTTCATCCATGGGAATGCGTTCACCTTCTTTAGATCGGGTCATGATGAGCCCGCCTTCGTCCAGGGATTGTTTATAGTTTTTTGCACGTTCACAGTTTTTGGCTTTGACTTCTTTGTTTTGCTGTTCGGCTTCTTCCTTCTTTTCCGCTTCTTCTTTTGCTATTTTGCGTTTATTGAAGTCTTCAATCTTGTTTGCAAGCGTTTTTGGTTTTTCGATTTTTGCCAGTTCACTCTTGCCACTCGTCTCCGTTGCTGGTGTTGTTGATGAGGGTGACGCGTGCGTACTATTTGCTGATTTTCCACCAGGGGATTTGATAATGCGATCTGCTGGAACGCTGCGCGGTGGCGGTGTGTCGGAATATTGTTTGATCCCTTTATCGTTGAGCCAAACGTATTGTGCTTGTGCGGTGGCAGTTGCCATTAGTGCGAAAATCAGTGAACTGACGAGAGTGGCAATGTTTTTTTGCATGATTAACCCGATTTAGACCCTATTTAGTTTTATTTTTTCTAAGTTTCCGAAAATATTTAACAGAGAGTTTTACATGGAACGAGACGTGACCGCAAGTTTTCTGTATAATTTGCTTTTGCGCCTATAGGAAATAGTATGCGTCTACTTCAAAAAGCACTCACTTTCGATGATGTGTTGCTCGTCCCAGCCTACTCAAATATTCTCCCAAAAGATACCTCTCTTGCGACGAATTTGACACGCAATATCAAAATCAATATCCCTCTGGTGTCCGCTGCTATGGACACCGTTACTGAAGCGCGTCTTGCGATTGCAATGGCGCAAGAAGGTGGTATTGGTATTATCCATAAAAATCTCACGCCAAAAGAACAGGCGCGCGAAGTCGCCATGGTCAAGCGTTTCGAGTCCGGTGTCGTACGCGATCCGATTACGATTACGCCAGAAACGACGATCCGTGATGTGATTGCATTGTCCCAGCAATATGGCATCAGTGGTTTTCCTGTCGTCGAAGGCAAAACTGTCGTTGGCATTATTACTAATCGCGATCTGCGTTTTGAGCAAGAGCTTGACGTAGAAGTGCGCGCCAAGATGACGCCTCGTGACAAATTAGTGTTCGTTAAAGACGGCGCTGATTTGAGTGAAGCCAAACGTTTGATGAACAAGCATCGCTTAGAACGCGTGCTCGTCGTCAATGATGCGTTTGAGTTGCGTGGATTGATCACCGTAAAAGACATACAAAAAGCAACCGAACATCCGTTTGCATCGAAAGATGAGCAGGGTAAATTGCGCGTTGGTGCAGCCGTTGGTGTTGGTGCCGATAACGATGAGCGCATTGATCTGCTGGCAAAAGCGGGTGTCGACGTCATCGTAGTAGATACCGCACACGGTCATTCCAAAGGTGTCTTGGATCGCGTGAAGTGGGTTAAAACAAACTATCCGCATATCGAAGTAATCGGTGGAAATATCGCAACTGCGGCTGCGGCGCTGGCATTGGTTGAACATGGTGCTGATGCGGTGAAAGTCGGTATTGGTCCTGGCTCGATTTGCACAACTCGTATTGTGGCTGGTGTCGGCGTGCCGCAAATTACAGCTATCGCTAACGTGGCCGAAGCCTTGCGCGGCACGGGTGTTCCGTGTATCGCTGACGGTGGTATCCGTTTTTCTGGCGACGTCTCAAAAGCCTTGGCGGCAGGCGCATCCACTGTGATGATGGGCAGCATGTTCGCTGGTACCGAAGAGGCGCCAGGTGAAGTGATTTTGTTCCAGGGACGTAGTTATAAATCTTATCGCGGCATGGGGAGTCTGGGTGCGATGGCTGATGGTTCCGCCGATCGTTATTTCCAGGACTCTGCCAACAATGCTGATAAGCTAGTGCCAGAAGGTATCGAAGGTCGGGTTCCTTATAAGGGTAGTGTACTGGCGATTCTGTATCAAATGGTCGGCGGCGTGCGTTCTTCTATGGGTTATTGTGGTTGTGCATCGATTCAAGATTTGCACGAGAAGGCAGAGTTTGTTGAGATCACTTCAGCAGGTATGCGCGAATCGCACGTCCATGATGTTCAGATCACCAAAGAAGCACCGAACTACCGCGCGGATTAATCGCCTGCCTCATCGTTAAACCAGACAGTTTTTTAGCGATAGCGTCTAGAGAATTGTTTTAGTAGGGAGCAAGCAATGGTCACACCACTGGAGCGGGCAAGTCGTATGGATTTGTTCCTGGAAGGTTCGGGAACTGGTCAAGTCGATGCCAGTAAATATGAAGCGAAGATCGCCCGGTTTGAAAGACTGGGTACGCGCTTATTTGGTGTGGCTAATTGCATTGTCAGCTTTGGGCATCTGCTGGAACGGTTTGATCGCAGTGAGCAATCCATGGTGGTGATTGAGGCTGCTTTCTGTGAAAGCTTGCCTTTTTGCGAAGAAATCCGTGTCTATAATAATCTGAATTTTGAAGAGGAATTTGCGCATCATCCTTCGGTTGCGGGTGAACCACGGATTGTTTTTTGTGCGCAGCATCCGGTTTTTGATATCAATAACGAGTGCGTCGCCTGCATCTATCTGATTGATTATGCCGAGCGTGATTTTGATGATGAATCA
>JACQDW010000161.1 GCA_016200845.1 Burkholderiales bacterium
GAGCTAGTTACTTCAGTAGCCACAGAAGACTCAACAGTAGTCAAAGTCGATTCAACCGCCGCTCCAGCCCATTCGGAGGCAGCGCTATCATCAGCTAAAGAAGCCGCCAATTCCAGACTAGCACTTGATTCAACTAATCCTTCCTCGTACTGATTCATTTCCTCTGTCGCTGTCAATTCAGACGAGCTTGCTTGCGGTGCCTGTTGCATCGCCAAGTCAGGATTTTGCAAGCGTTCAAACAAATGCATTGCATAGTCATGACGTGACAACAAGTCTTCCAACAATGGTTGACGAATCGTACTACCGGTGTGCATCAGGTTTTCGATACGGGTTTCCATATCGTGCGTATGCTGCCCAAGCTGCATCGCACCTGCCATCCGTGCGCTTCCTTTGACTGTGTGCATCAGGCGCAATATTGACTGGGGAATTGCATCGTCTTGCGGATTTTGCTGCCATGAACGCAGCAAGCTTCCTATCATCGGCAGTAAGTCACCGCCCTCTTCGAGGAACACGGGCAAAAGGTCAAAGTCAATCTCATCGCTGACTTTGAGCTCTATATCACCTGTAGCAACTGAATCATCGTTCTCTGCAACTGTGGCTTCTTGCATCTGAGGAGCTAACACGTCCTCGACTGGGCTAAGTTCAATGACCTCGGCACTAATTAAAGCGGCTGATTCTGGTTCTGATTCAACTTCAACCGCAGCAACATCAAGGCTATCGAGTTCAGGCACAACTGCGTCACCGTGAACCTCTTCACTATCGTCTAGCAACGCAGAGTCGAGACGCTCGTTTGTGGACGTAATGAACTCTTCATCGTCGCCTGCATTTGAGCGAGCAATAATGGACTCTAACAATTGAGCAAGTTGCAGATTTTCCGAAGTCGCACGCTCCGCCATTTCGGACAAAGCAAATTGCTGCAACATCGCTTTGATGCAGTCAACTATATGATCCAACAAATCAAATTCAGTCACCGTCATCTCGACTGGGTGACGCTCTAATCGTTGCAATACATTTTCCAGGCTATGCGCTAACTCTTGCGCCGCATACAAGCCAACTGTCGCGGAGCTGCCCGCTAATGAATGAGATGCATGGACCGCATGACGCGAAACCTGACGGCCAGGTTCATGACGCCACTCGGAAAAATCTTGCGCCAGAAAACGTACGATTTCATCGGTCTCAGCCATATAAATCGTATGCAATGGCAAGCTGATTTCGATTTCGCCTATGCGTTTTGTATTATCCGATTCCTTCGAGGCAGGCAAAGTAAAATCTGGGAATTCGATAATCTGTGCCGTCTTCGTACTTGGCGACAAAGTCTCCTCTGGTGCAGCCAGCTGATCGACGCTTTCTTCCAGCACAGGTATCACAACTTCTTCAGGCAACTCTTCGCTCGCAACCGTCTGCGGCATATGGTCAGGCTCGGTAGCTTCGATGGCATCAATACTATCGACTATCGCTTCCTGACTATCTTGAGCGATGGGAAGCGCCACCTCGGCTAATTCCTCCGCATCAATCACATGAACCGCAGGCACTGGAAGGTCAGCCTCAGCCGCGATATGCCCCATGACGTCGTCTAGCATCGGCAATTCTTCGTCACTCGCCTGCTCTAGTGCCACTACTTCAATATGCTCTTCTGCGACAACGTCTGA
Organism: Burkholderiales bacterium; assembly: GCA_016200845.1. Taxonomy (GTDB): domain Bacteria; phylum Pseudomonadota; class Gammaproteobacteria; order Burkholderiales; family Burkholderiaceae_D; genus Undibacterium. Next base: position 1,650 of record JACQDW010000161.1, read on the forward strand.
CGCGTACGGGTCGGCTTGCGTTGGTTCATCGACGGGCAATGAAAGCGCGGCCTCAGAAATCGCTGTTTGGAGAACTTCAGGTTCGGAAATCTCAAGCGCAAAGTCTTCTTCTAATACAGGTAAAGCTGTCACTTCAATTGCGGCGTCTATGACTGGGCTCTGACTTGATTCTGACAGAGTTTCAAATTCCAACGCAGGTGCTAGTTCAGTTGAGTCTTCCGCACCGATATCGGCTGCAAAGTCAGCTGCAACTTCAGTAGCAAATTCCGGCACATCCTCGACAGCTGGATCGAGCTCTTCGGCAAGCGTCAATACTGGCAATGCCTCTTCCGCAACTTCAACTTGCGCCGATTCAAAACTGATCGGAGCGATCAATTCTGCATCAGCATGGGCATCAGTTGTTTCTGGCAAAATTGCAGTTTCCAGGACTTGGGTGTCGGGTTCAATCGCAGTGACGGTTGGCTCTGGCGATTTAAGTTCAAATGGACCACCTTCTTTCACCGCGATCGCAGCGGCAATCATGGCATCCGCATTGCGATTTGAAGCACCGCGGGTTTTGAGCTCATCGACCCATTCACGCATCTCGCTCGACGCGTAGTCAAGTAATTGATATAGCGCTTCTGTTCCATCTTTGGTCTCGGACAGCCACAGATTCATGACTTGTTCGATATTCCATGCGCCTTCACCGAACACATTCAAGCCGACCATACGTCCACTGCCCTTTAAGGTGTGGAAAGACCGACGCAGGCGAATGAGATATTCTTGATTCTGCGGTTCGTGCCGTGACAAGGGAATATTTTCGCTGACGGCATCAAGCACTTCATCCGCTTCTGTCAGGAAAATCTCTAACAGTTCAGCATCAATTTCAGCTTCGGTTTCTGGCAAATCCAGAGGAGCTGAAACTTCGGTTGCATGCTCAACGTGAGACGTGGCCGCGACGATTTCTTCTAATGATTCGCTCGCATGTTCAAAATCTGTGTGCGCCAATAAATCGATGGCTGTTTTGGCACGTGCACTCGCTTCGCTATCGTCGAGCAGCGCTGCATAAGAACGTTCGTTGTCTAAGGAATCTTTTAATTGCGCCTGGAGTTGCGAGTCTTGCGGCGCTTCGACTAACGAAGCGAAAAGACGCTCAGATTCTTTTTGCTGCTGTACCATCGTCTGAAATGAACCGGTTTCAGAATCAAAAACAAAGCGTTTTTTAGCAAATTCAGGCTGGCTTTGCAAAGTCTCAATGAAGAACGACAAAGCGCCAATATTTTGCGCAACCTGATTAAACAAATCACCTACGTCTGCACCAGGCTTTCCTTCGTGTTCAACATTAAATTTGTTCACCAAGCTGCGGGTGTGATTGACCGCAGCTAAGGCATCATCCTGATCCAAAATCGCCAAAGCACCGCCAAGTTGCGCCAGCACACCATCAACAGGCGCCAAAATCGCCGTATTGGATGGATCACGGAAGTGTTCATCGAGGGCTTTCTCGGCTTGCTTTAAACTCAACTGCATTTCGCCGACTAACACACCCATCGTCTGACGTTGCTGTGCTTCGCGTGAAATTTCACCTATCCAACTAGCCTGATTGCCTGGCGCTTCACCACCAACAACCGACAAAAGTCGCGAAGTTATCTCATCTGCACGTGCTGAAAAATTAGCCGGTAAATGTGTGATTTGTTCCAACGCATTTTCGATGAAGAGCAGGCAGGTTGCCAACTCTATCCCCATGCGCTCTTTATCCTTGGTACGGACGGCATGACCGGCCATACCATTCAACTCCTTCAACAACTTAGCAAGCGGTGGCGTTTGCAAAGCCTGTCCGGTCTCGGCCAACTCTTTCACTTTCAGAGTGAATTTTTCCGCAGAACTAGCATCACCGTTGGCAACGCGCCCCCACAAATTTTTGACGCTAGACAGTTGTTCTTTCGCGCTGGTTAACACTTGCGGAGTGATCAGTCCGTAACGACGCTGATCGTAGTCTTCTGGGACATGGTTCTCAAGTTGATAAGCTTTACGTATCTGACTGACGAAACTTGATGGCTGCTTCACTTGAGCGATAAAAAACAAAGCATCTCGCAACAATCGTTCTGGCACACTGGTATTACCTTCAACCAATCGACGGATTTGTAGATTGATGCGACCCCAAATTTGTTTGACGTGGCGCTCATCACGCTGATCAACTTGCGAACAAGATTCCGCAAAAGCGCGCATAACTAGCCAAAAAGCCTTGGCTTGTGAACTGGTTTGAGCTTGTTCTATCTCACGTATCAATGCTGACATTTGTTCCGCAGCCTCGTGTTGAGCCGCTGGATTTTTGTTGGTCAATACGGTGAGAAGTAATTTTTCAAAACGCAGGCGAATCGCGCCATAGTTGATCGCATTATCGGTGACCGACAATGCCAGCTCAGGGATTTTTTCTTGTACTTATAAGGATGGGAAAAATAAATCCGCTGGATGTATGCGCTCCGCGCCCTTTAATTCTAACAAGGCGCGATACTCAGGGAATAGACGAACTGGTTGCTGCGGATTACCAGAAAGGAGGTCTTCCAAATAACGCAAGACCGCATAAAAAGCCTCGGTCATTTTGGCGACCGCAGTCTGACTAATTTCTAATTTCCCAGCCTGAATCCGTTCAATGAGCTCTTCAACCGTTTCCGTCACGATGGCAACGCCTTCGATTTCAACGATTTGCAGAGCACCGTGTGCCTGATGTAAATAAGTTTTCGCTTGCAACAATGAGGTTGCACGCGATTCTGCATCTTGGGCGACAGCGTCGCTCAAGAGCTTTCCAGCACTCGTAAGTGCTTCTCGTAATTCGGTCATCACCCACGACAAAGGAGCAATATCGAATTGCTCTTGGCCGTTGCCTGACGACATAGAAGAAGCTGATGTCATTCTTTATCCCCGCAGACTTGTTGCGACAAACTATGTTTCTCGCCTTGCTGTCATGGTTTGCCCGAATCAGCAAAGATTCGGGCAATTATCTAAAAAACTAAGCTGCAACGCGGAACCGCGATACGGAGTTTTTCAACTCTTCAGCTAATTTAGACAAGTCTTTAATGGACATAGAAGTTTGTTGAGTACCGTTCTGCGTTTTCTCCGTGATCGTCAAAATGTGTTCAATATTTTGCGCAACACCGTTCGCCGAAGTCGCTTGCTGTTCGGTAGAAAGAGAAATACCTTGAATCAGTTCCGCAAGGCGGTTTGAAACGCTACGGATCTCAGACAACGCCGTACCCGCCGCATCGGACAGTTTTGCTCCCTCAACCACACCCTGTGTTGATTTTTCCATCGCGGCAACCGCGTCGTGGGTATCCGTTTGAATCGTACGCACCAGCGCACCAATCTGCTTGGTCGCCTCGGCAGAACGTTCCGCAAGGCGCTGAACCTCTTCCGCAACCACGGAGAAGCCTCGACCCGCTTCACCCGCTGACGCCGCCTGAATCGCCGCATTCAACGCCAACACGTTGGTCTGTTCGGTAATGTCGGAAATCAGTTCTGTGATCTCACCAATCTCTTGTGAAGATTCACCGAGTCGTTTAATACGCTTAGAAGTTTCTTGAATCTGCTCACGAATCTCGTTCATGCCCTTGATCGTGTTTTCCACCGCTAAGGCTCCTTGTTCCGCCGCCGCAACTGACTGACGCGCAACCTCAGCGGATTCATTCGCAGAGCGGGAGACTTCAGTAATATCGTTTGCCATCGTGGTAATCGCTTTACCAGCATCGACAATCTCGCGCGCTTGTTGATGAGACGCTTCCAACAATTCGTCAGAAATCGTTTGCGCTTGAGAAGACGCACTCGTAACTTGTACTGCTGTCGTTGTAACGCGACCTACCAGACCACGCAACTCTTCCACCGTGTAATTAACGGAGTCAGCGATCGCGCCCGTGATGTCTTCTGAAACCGTTGCTTGCACTGTCAAGTCACCGTCCGCCACTTCCTGCAATTCGTTCATCAGTCGCAAAATCGCAGCCTGGTTTTGTTCGTTCACGGCGTTCGCTTGTTCCTCTTGCTTTTGCGCCAATTGCATTTGCGCGTCGGCCTCGATACGACGTTGGTTCGCCTCTTTCGCACGATTACGGCTGTCTTGCAAGAACATCAGCGCAATACCCGCTGCAGAGATCAACGCAAACAAAGCAGTCAGTAACAGCAACCAGAAAGAGAGGTTGGTGGAATCTTGTTGCGCGGTGTAGTTTTTCTCTAGGCCAGAAATTTTTTGTTTCAGGTTTTCGTTTTCATTAAAGATGGTTTGCTCAGAACGCTTTGCTTCAATAAAATCGATGTTCTTCGCCAGAATATTATCGACGTGTTTTCTATAGTCCGCGAACACCTTCTGCAATTCAGTAAGTTTGCTGCGGATCGCAGGATCTTTAGTCGCCGCTAATTTGTTAATTTCACTGCCGTTTAAGAAGCCCTCAACCAATTCATAGAATGTATTCGCATCTTTACCGAGCAAGAACGCTTTTTCTGGGTTAATACCTTCAGGTGTCATGAATTCACTCGCGCTACGTGCCAAACGCTGCGTCAACATAACTAATTGACCGGACGCGAAAATCGCTTGCGCTGGTGCGCCGCCTTGCACTTCTCGCGTAGAGATTTCGCTCGTCAGACTTTCAAGTGAAGGAGAAATCAAGCTCATGTTTTCCAAGTTTTCGCGGAAACCTGCCAATTCCTTCTTCGTTTTCAAAATCACGGTCGCCGCGGCATTAGAGTCGTTCCAAGATGTTTTAGTCGATTTCAATACTGCCTCAAGCGCAGCGCTAGGCTTGGAAATGGTACGGCCTTTATATTCACCACCATTCAATAAGGTATTGATGTTGGAGTTAATCGCTTTTTGGCTTTCTTCAAGCTGCGAGAACGCGGCTGGCTTGCCGTAAATCGCGTTAGGTGCCGCTTTACCGATACGCTGCGAGTGCATCAGGACTTCGCCCGCGATCTGTGCTTGCGTGGAAATAAGTGCCGACTGATTCGAGTTCAAAACAACGAAGCCGATACTCAATAAAATCGACACGGTCATCATTACGAAGAGGTAACGAATCTGTTTTGGAATCGGTAAGTGACCGATCAATGGCAGACGGATGTCGCGTCCTTTGTCAAGGGAGTCACCAATCATCGTGGCATCGACACGGTTAATGGTGCTATCTTCAAAAGGAACCGCTGGCTCTTCTAGCTTCGGCTCTACTGTGGGCGCGAGTTCGACGACGGGCGTCTCCTCTTCGCTTAGCATACGCACATTGTGTGCTTCTTCTATCGTTTCAATGGGTTGAAACTCATTCTCAATCGATGTGTCCGATGACGCAGAAGGGATATTCGCGAAGTCGAGATTCTGGACTTCTTCCTGATCCTCAGTCGAATGTGGTTGGTTACTCAATGCCATTACAAAATCTCCTAAACGATTGAAAAGCTAGGCTTTCTTTATTTTACTTTTCCTTCAACAACCTACTCAAACACCGCTCACAATGCGGGTCACACTTTTTTACTTACACACCAATATGCAAAAACTCTTGGTCCTGAACCAGCAAGGACAAACTCAATTGCGACCAGATATTGCCGTCGGCATCGACCAAGCGATTTAATACCCAGGGCTTTTTTCCACTCAAGCCAAGATCACCTGATTTATCTTCATCCAGCAAGTCCATATCATCGGCATTGCGTAAGCCGAGCACCTTAGACACCAACAAGCCGCTATTAAAAGAAAGTGAGTTGGAAAACGCCAAAACCCTGCTCGACGAATCTTGCAGGGTCGGTTCACCACCGTCAAACAGGGAATAATCAACAACACTCGTCAAACTTCCGCGAATATTGGAAAGCCCTAAATACCACGATTTAGTTAAGGGAACTTTGGTTAAATTTCCAGAAGACACGATCTCGCCAGCTTCACGCAGATCAATCAAATATTTTGCCCGACCTATTTGTATCCCCAATTGATTTGCACGAATATGCGCGCCCGACTTCGCAGCCTGCATACGCTCCATCAATTGGCTTTGAAAATCGCGCAATCGTGCACGCCGATTGACCGACTTCAAATTTGCCGGTTCTACAACCGGAGCCACTAATTTGCCACTGGTATTTTCACTCATAGTTCACTTCGCTTAACCGAGTGCTGCGATCTTTGCCAACAATTCTTGTGGATCAATTGGCTTCACCAGGTAATCACGTGCGCCTTGACGCAAGCCCCAGATACGGTCTGTCTCTTGATTTTTGCTGGTGCAAATAATGACTGGAACATCTTGCGTTTCCGGATCGCGAGAAATAGCGCTGGTAATCTGAAAACCATTTTGCCCCGGCATCACCACGTCCATCAAAATCAACTGTGGCTTGTCCGCTTTGATCTTTGCCAGAGCGTCTTCCCCATTTTCTGCCGTCGAGACAGAAAAACCGTTCTTCACCAGAATATCAGTTAAAAAATAACGCTCGGTTGGCGAGTCATCAACGATCAGGATTTTCTGTATTGCCATAATAAACCTCAAATTTATTTACATGTAATTACTTAGTTAGAAAGCACTTCTGACGTGTACTTTTTCACTGTTTTTAAAAGACTATCTTTTGTAAATGGTTTGGTCAGATATTCGTCCGACCCCACCATCGCTCCGCGTGCCCGATCAAACAAGCCATCTTTGGAGGACAACATGATCACAGGCGTATCACGGAATTTAGCACTTTTTTTGATCAAAGCGCAGGTTTGGTAGCCATCTAGGCGCGGCATCAAGATGTCGCAAAAAATTAGATGAGGATGGGTGTCGTTTATTTTTGCTAAGGCATCAAACCCATCTTCTGCGAGCACGACCTTGTAGCCGACCTGTCCTAAAAAAATTTCTGCTGATCGACGAATCGTACTACTGTCATCGATCACCATAATTCTTATGTTTTCGTTACCTGTTGATGTAGACATGAGACTATCTCAGAGTGGAAAGAGTTGTTACTACACCGCACTTTAACAAAATTTATCAAGCTTGCACCAGTTTTTAGGCATTTCTTCACTGTGAAACAACAATAAAAATGCTTCCGGAAAGGAAAACTCTAAATTTCACCTCAATTTAATTGGTTTCTACTTTTGTCGACGCGATTTTTCGTCACAATCGGGAGCTAAAAGCCGGATAACAATTAAATCGCCACCATATCAAAATCATCTTTACGGGCACCACATTCCGGACAAGTCCAATTCAAAGGGACATCTTGCCAGCGTGTACCTTTCGGAATGCCATCTTCGGGTAGACCTTCCGCCTCATCGTACATCCAGCCACAAATTAAACACATATATGTTTTAAATTCCACCAATTTCATTCCTTTAAAATAACGACTTTCAATTCCCACTGCATTATCATCATGCCCAAATAATGACTTGGCAAGAGCTTCATCAATGTCAACTATCATCACGACAACAATTACTTAGTGCGAGCAAATATTTTTTACTTTGACTACACCCTCGCCGCGAGATGCTGACAAGGTAGAATATATTAACAAGAGATCGCGCTAACCGCATGTATAAATTAACAGGTTTAGAGCATAAATTTCATTTGAATTACGGATCTTATCAAGATAGGGAGCCTGCTGGCCTGTATCAGAAACAAACCAGTAAGCAGTTCAGCGTTGTTCCTTCTGTATTTTTCGCCGCTTGCCGAGTCTGAAAGAATCATTCACTGTCGCACAGTTTCCCTTATTTTTATCTACCTTAGGTTACTACCATGTCACAAAACGACGTCTTATTTCAACGCGCTCAAGTCACAACGCCCGGTGGTGTCAATTCACCAGTGCGCGCCTTTCGTTCAGTTGGCGGAACGCCCCGCTTTATCAAGCGTGCGGCTGATGCGTATTTCTGGGATGCCGATGATAAGAAGTACATTGACTACATTGGATCTTGGGGGCCAGCGATTGTCGGCCATGCACACCCTAAAGTGATCGAGGCAGTCCAACAGGCGGCCAGCCTTGGCTTGAGTTTTGGCGCTCCTACTGAGGGCGAAATTTTAATGGCTGAGGAAATTTGCAAGTTAGTTCCTTCAATCGAGCAAGTGCGATTAGTCTCCAGCGGCACTGAAGCAACCATGAGCGCGTTGCGACTGGCACGGGGCGCGACAAAGCGCGACAAAATTATTAAATTTGAGGGGTGCTATCACGGCCACGCCGATGCTTTGTTGGTGAAGGCTGGAAGCGGCTTATTAACGTTTGGCAATCCAACATCGTCCGGCGTCCCCGAGGATTTTACTAAACACACGCTGGTATTGGACTACAACGACGCTGAACAATTAAAACAAGCCTTTGCTCAATTCGGTGATCAGATTGCCTGCGTCATTGTTGAACCGGTTGCTGGCAATATGAATTTGATCAAAGCTAGCAATGAGTTTTTAAGCACTATGCGCGAACTGTGTACGCAACATGGCAGCATTCTGATTTTCGATGAGGTGATGTGTGGTTTTCGGGTTGCACTTGGCGGTGCGCAATCTCTGTACAACATCAAACCAGACTTAACTGCGCTGGGCAAAGTGATCGGCGGCGGTTTACCAGTTGCGGCATTTGGTGGTCGCGCTGACATCATGGCGCACTTGGCTCCGATAGGTGGCGTGTATCAGGCTGGCACCTTATCTGGCAATCCAGTCGCTGTTGCCGCTGGCTTGACTACCCTCAAGTTAATACAAGAGCCAGGCTTTTATGAAAATCTGAGCAGTCAGACGCAAAAATTGGCACATGGTTTGAATCAGGTAGGCGCCGAGTTTGGTCAGAAATTCTGTGCTGACTCTCTCGGTGGCATGTTCGGTTTGTATTTCAGCGCGTCGGTGCCAGGCAGTTTTGCGGAAGTAATGAAGGCTAATTCGCAAGAATTTAATGCCTTTTTCCATGCCATGTTAAAACGTGGCATATATCTTGCTCCTTCGGCATTCGAAGCAGGTTTCGTGTCAGCAAAGCATGGCAATACTGACATAGAAGCGACGATACAAGCAGCAAGAGAGTCGGCTCATGAAATTTACATGTAAAATGTGGCATTAAGGCGTCAAAAGACATTTTGAATTGTTAATTACTGAAAAATCAAGCCATTCGCTTCTTAGTTTCCTTGTGTTCACCAATGAGCTTCAACTATCCTTCACAACAATTAAATGAACCTCTTGAGAAAAACATGCAATTAAACCTCAGCAAACTTTGTCTCGCAATCAGCTTGATTTCGACTTCGGCTTTCGTACATGGTCAGACTCAGACATTGAAAGACTCAGCGCAACGCGCTATGGAAAACAATCCTGAAGTTCTGGCTAAGTGGCATAACTTTCAATCGACCAGTTCAAGTCGTGAAGCAGCCTTTGGAGCATATCTCCCAAATCTTAATTTGAGCGCGAATGCAGGAAAAGATGATCGCGACAATCGTTTGGGTAAAACTGAACTCAATCGCAATTCGACTTCGTTGAGTTTGAACCAAATGATTTACGATGGTTTCCTTACCAGAAATCAAGTCAAGCAATTGGATCATTTGAAGCAAGTGCGTTTTTTTGAATTTCAAGATACGTCAGAAGCGATTGCGCTGGAAGTGACGCGCGCTTATGCCGATGTGATACGTTTCCGTAAATTGGTGAGTCTCTCGGAATATAGAAGCGGTTAATACCACAGTAGGCTCCCGTAAGTCTACGTATCAACCCCGCTTCGATTTCAAAGCGCGTTCTGAACACGGCAACAATATTGATTTTATCAAAGGGCGTACCACTAACAATACAGCCGAAGTTGTCATGACTTGGAATTTATTCAATGGTGGCAGCGATAAGGCACGTGTACAAGAAGCTGCTGATCAACTTAATCTGGCGCGTGATCTCCGTGATAAAACCTGTCGCGATATTCGTCAAACTTTGGTGATCGCTTTCAACGACACTCGTAAATTGACCGATCAGCTAGGCTTCTTGGATCAACATCAGTTATCGATTGAAAAAGCGCGTGATGCTTACCGTCAGCAATTTGATATTGGACAACGGTCTTTGTTGGATTTACTAGACACCGAAAACGAATTATTCCAGGCAAAGCGCTCTTTCGCAAATGCTGAAATTGATTTATTCCTGTCCTATGCCCGCACCCACGCCAGCATGGGTCAGTTGCATCAGGCTTTGGGGCTGAGCCGCCGCGATACCAATGGTCAGGAAAAGCGCGAGAGTGAAAAGGAAAGTTCAGAACATTGTTCTATTGAGGCGCCTGACAACTATGTCGTCAATAAGGCAGCATTAGATCAACGTGCCATGGAAAGTCTGTCTCAATATGAAGAGAGCAAAGCACCTGTCAAAGCTGCTTTACCAGTCGCGGCACCTATGGTGAAGGCAACGACCACCCCTGAAACAGTCAGCGCTCCGGCCATTCCTGTCAACGTTGTCGCCGCAGCACGCAGCACTGTGTTAAACGCACTAAAGGGCTGGCGCGAAGCTTGGATCAGCATGAACTCCGAAGCATATTTTGACTTCTATGCCGCGAAATATACTTCACGCGAATCATGGCGCGCAGCTCGTCGCGCACGTTTGATGACTGCCCAAAAAATCAGCCTGGATTTGTCGGATATTCAGTTCGTCATGCAAGACAGCAAACATGCGACATCGAGCTTCCAGCAAAATTACCGCTCCGCTCTCTATCAAGATACTTTGCAAAAAACACTGTATTGGGAGGAAATTAAGGGTAAATGGCAAATCGTGAATGAAGTCGTGTCAGGACCTAACGCCAAGCAATGGTAAGTGTCTTTTTCTTGAAAGCCCGATTCTACGGAATCGGGCTTTTTTTCGTCCTTTTTGTTTCTCTTGGGCAGCATTTTTTGTAGAATAGGATGAGTTTATCATTGGGCATGGAATGCTCAGGCATAAACGACAGAGTTGATTTATCGCGTCGTCAGCTGTAACACGCGGTCACAGCATTCCTGTTTTTCAATCCGAATTTTGTTGCCCAATTGAGGCGAAATGCACGAATACTGCGAAAATCACTTTCAATGCCGTGCTGTCTGTCTATCGATAATTCTTTTTGTCGCGGGTCTCATGTTGCCTTTAGTTTCCTATGGCGACAATTGGGAAAAGCTACGCCAGAGCATGCGCGCACTTGGTGGTAACGAGCAGGTATTTGATGAGTGGAATCGCTTAATTAACAGTGTCAAATCGGCGAGTATAGAGCGTAAATTACAAGGAATTAATCAGTTTTTTAATCGCAAATTATTGTATGCCGAGGACATTGATGTTTGGGGACAGTCGGACTATTGGGCCACTCCGCTTGAAAGTCTCGCCCGCGGAAAGGGAGATTGCGAGGATTTTGTTATCGCCAAATACTTTAGCTTACGCAGCGCAGGCTTGAGCGATCAGCAATTGCGATTAGTCTATGTCCGAGCAAAGATCGGCGGAGAACGCAGTACGATTTCGCAAGCACATATGGTGTTGGCATTTTATGCATCGAGTGATGCGGAACCTCTGATTCTCGATAATTTGATTACCGATATACGCCCAGCGTCGAGACGCACTGACTTAAGCCCAGTTTTCAGCTTTAACGCACAAGGGGTGTTCGCTGGAACCAATGCCAGTACGCGCCCCGCCCCCGGCGGTACCAGTCGTCTTTCACGCTGGCAGGATTTACTCGAACGTGCCCGGCAAGAGGGTTTTGAACTTAGCAGTGACACGGCCACGCAATAATATTTTTTGAATTGGCCACTACGAAGAAAAGGAACGATTATGTCCATGTACCGCCAACTATGGTTTGCCATCGTACTGAGCACGCTGATCGCTGTGGCAGGCAGTCTGTTCGCTTCGACCTTTAATTCTCGTGCCTATTTGAACGAGCAACTACGCATGAAAAATAGTGACAATGCGACTGTATTGGCACTATCTTTGAATCAAAAGAAACCAGATCCGGTCGAGCTGGAATTAATCGTCGCATCGTTGTTCGATAATGGGCATTACGCTCACATCAAAATCATCGCACCAGACGGCAACATATTGGTCGAACGCAAAGCCAATGAAGTTGCATTACAAGTTCCCGCTTGGTTTATTCAGGCTTTTCCGATTCAATCCACCCCGGGGTTGGCGCAAATTAACGATGGCTGGAAACTGCTAGGCACTATCCATCTGGTTAGTCAAAGCAATGGGGCTTATCAGACACTCTGGCAATCTGCGAAGGACATGTTTGTCGCCTTGGCGTTTTCCGGTTTGGTCGCTTGCTATCTCGGCGCCCTTGTTCTAAGGCGTTTAAAAAAACCATTGGATGTGGTAATCGCGCAAGCAAAGGGGATGAGCGAACGTCGGTTTATCACGACGCCGGAGCCCTCAGTGCCAGAGCTTAAGCAGCTATCGAGCGCGATGAACTCAAGCAGCGAATTGTTAAAAGCCATGTTTGCAGAGGAGGCGGAACGTTTGGCTGCATTGCGGGTACAGGCAAATTCCGATCCGTCCACTCTGCTAGCTAATCGCAATCATTTCATCACGCAGTTGCAAGTTGCATTGGAAGAAGAAAATGCGCCTGAAGGACATTTGATTTTGATTCGCTTAGCTGGCCTGGCGCAATTAAATAAATCACTGGGACACAACCACACCGATACCATGCTGAAAAAGCTCGGCGTGTATCTGAAAGAATTTCAGGAGCACTTGCCGGATGGCCTGGCCGCACGCATGAATGGCAGCGACTTTGCTCTCCTTTTCCGGGAAGCAGATGCACGTCAGGTCGCGGAAAAAATTCTGCAGCAAATACACGTCTTATTCGCCAACGATCAAGCGCATTTTGCAGCGTATATCGGATACGGAAAATATGAATTCGGTATTGCGCCGGGTAGCCTGTTATCGCAAGTGGATGCAGCTGTCGCCAGCGCAGAAGCTAGCGGAGTCAGCGCGATTCAAGAATCTGCGCCCCTCAATATTGAACATGCGCCGCGTAGCAATGACGATTGGTCAAAACTCATCTTGCGTGCATTAGAGCAAAAATGGGTCAAACTAGCTTATTTCCCTGTGATGACCAATGCAGGTGAATTGCTGCATCGTGAAACCGCTTTACGTTTAATGTTTGGAGGCGAGTGGTTCCCAGCGGGTCGCTTTTTGCCGATCGCCGAACGATTAGGACTGACCGAAAAACTCGACATGATCGCAGTCAAATTGGCGCTAGACGAGCTGGCACATACCAGCACCGGAAAAATCGCCGTGAATATCTCGGCACAATCAATACAAAGCGAAGAATTTAGACAGCAACTGCGTGCCCTCTTAAACGCTAAACCAGCGGCGGCGCGCCAGCTCTGTCTGGAAGTTCCAGAAAGCGGCTTGTTCGCCAACATTGATACCTATCGCATCTTCCACCACGAACTCGGACGTTGTGGATGTCAACTCGGTATTGAACACTTTGGCCGCCACTTTGACAAACTCAATCTGATCCACGATATCCGACTCGACTACATCAAACTCGATGGCAGCTTCATTCGCAATATCGACTTGAATCAAGCCAATCAACAGTTTGTTCAAGGCCTCGCGCAAGTCATGCACAGATTGGGGATTCCAGTCTATGCAGAAGGCGTTACCAGCGCACCTGAATTAACTTTGATGGGAAGCTTGGGACTCGACGGGATGACGGGCCCTGCGGTTGGGCAGGCCTATCCACTAGCAAAATAAACTTCAGCGCATTTGTGGCAACAACAAGCGACAATTGTTCGGCAGTTTGAATAAAACATTAACCGCAAAAAAACACCGGAGCGAAATTGCCCCGGTGTTTTTTTCACCTGTAATCGATTAGTCAGTAATCAATTTTCCTTTCGCAATCAAGTCATTAATCACTTGCAGATCTGTGGTGAATCCAGAGGTCAGATTAACACCACTCAAAACGATTTGCTGTACATCGTTATTGGTCACATTGGTCGGATTTGTCGCGACCCCATTACCAGCCGTGAATGCACCTGTCACACTAATGTAAATCGTGGTGTTTCCAGTAGCGCTGTCGTAATTAAAATGAACAAATTTATCGAGAGTGGCCGCAGATTCGCCGGTTAACAAATCGCGCAAATCGAGACGATCGCCACCTGAGGTATAGGCAGCCGTTCCAAAATCGGTCACTGTATCAACCGCTGGTGAAGCCGTCGTTCCATTGTCACTCAATGACCACTTGAAGGTATCCGCACCTGCGCCACCCGTCAGATTATCGTTGCCCTGACCGCCGATTAAGACATCATTTCCAGATCCTCCACTAATAGTGTCGTTCCCCACGCCACCATCAATCCAGTCATTGTTCGATCCACCGTTGATAGTGTTGTTGTTGTCTGGAGTCCCACTCGTTCCTACGTTGCCGCCGTTGAGATGATCATACCCATCTGCTCCCATACCCGACAAGATCGTGAATGTCAGATTTTGACTACTTGAGGTCGCACTACTTGCGTTTGGCTCAGTTGATGTCGTTGTCACACCTATCGTGAGATCGCCAGAATAACTAGACAACAATTGCAACTTAGCAGACGCAAACTCTGCTGCGGGAACCGTCACACTACCCCCTGTGACAGTAAAACCAGACGGATGAGCCGTCGTTACAACATTAGCACCAGCTGGCAAACTACTAAATGTATAGCTCAATACTTCCGATGTATCTGTATCGGCAAGCGCGCCATTCACATAACCAGTCAGCGCGATTTCTGTCTTTGTTCCAGAAACTGCATTACCAGCCAAAGCTCCTTGCGCTTCGGTGAGAACAATATTGTCAATCATCGCACCACGTCCGCTAGAATTAAACGCCAACGGGTCAGTAATAATCCTAATCGCTTGACTGCTACCATTACCCACAAAACTAAAGTGTATCGTTTCCCAATTGAGACTATCATTTGCGCTTACACTCGCATAACTAGCCACTTTGACACCACCAACAAGCACCGTGATCTTACTATAGTCGGTACTAAAACCATTGCGGCCAGCATATGAGAAAGACATATCATAGACATGGCCAGCCGTAGTGATTACATTGCGTTCGATACCCAAGGTCTGAGTCTTTGCTCCCGCATCGTCCGCATTATTCAATTCGACCCAGTTCGATCCTCCACCCGGAGCACCGGAAGTCAAATTCATATAAACAGCAGACTGACTATACATACGATCGCCGACTGACCAGATTTCAAACGAGTTTGTACCACCAGCATAGCTATCGGGGCTATCAACTCGTGTCCAACCACTCAGAGTCGTAGTTGCTGTATATGAAGTCGAAGTACCATTTGGAGCACTCGCCGAGTCTGGATTTAACACCGCTTGTGACAAGCCAGTGTCAGCAGCTTCCCAAGAGGTCGTGAATAGAGTCGCCTTGGTAAAGTTAGTGGTACTCACTGTCGGAGTATCTGCAACTGGCTTAACATCGACTGTCAAGGTTGCAGTTGAACTCAAGTTGCCGCCATTATCGACGCCTTGGAAAGTAAAACTGGCGTAATCATTCTTGAGATTACCCACACCCGCAGAAGCAAAACTACTGTCTCCAGATTCGTTTGCTGCTGGCACAAAACGTAAATTGTTCGCCGTAACCTGCGCTTGCGTGATCGTCAAACCAACAGCGCTTACCCATGAACTTCCGTTAAAGAACTGCAACGCTCCAGAAGCTGGTCCCGTAATAATCTTCACACTCAGAGTATCACCCACGTTCGCGTCAGTTATACCAAAGTCAGCCCAGCCAAAGCGATAAGTCGCTGCACTCGTAGTACCAGCACCCGTTGTAACACCAGCGGCATCTTCCGTGATTGTGATGGTTTTCGACGTCGCAGTTGGCGCAAATTCATTGTCGATAATTCCGCCATTACCAGTCACACCTCCAACAACGAGAGGCAAAGTTTCTGTCGCTGCAGAATCTAGCACTGCATCATCAATCGTGGCGACCGTGACGGT
>JACQDW010000014.1 GCA_016200845.1 Burkholderiales bacterium
CTGAGTCCTGGCCACTCGACCTGATAACGCACTTGACCGCTCTTCAACTGACACATACAGGTGCGGCATGTCCCATTGCGACAAGAACTTAGCATGGTTAGTCCATGCGCTAATGCCGCTGCAAAAATAGTTTGATCAGCGTCGCAAAAAAACTGCTGGTCGGCTTCAATCAAACGAATGCGAAACTGCATAGTAGTGTGTGATTAAACGACTTTTTGCAGGCGCATCGCAATGCTCATATCGCCTGCCAATTTCAACTGTCCACTCATAAAACCTGCGACTGGATTGAGATTACCCGCCAATAGTGCGCATAAATTTTCCAAGCTTAAACTCACAGTGCAATCGGCTTCGCGATCAACATTATCAACCACGTGCGGTACGCTAATCGCATCGACAAAAACCACGCCTTCGCTGGCGCAATCAAATTTCAAACGCGCTTGCAGGCTACTATTCTGGCCTAATTTTTCCCGAATTTTTTCGGTACAGGTCTGTAAATGCATGCTCATTTTCCCCACCTATTTCAATACGCAAGTCAGCATCCAAAAATACTCATTGCGACTCAAACGAATATCCCGCGCAATCGCTGAGAATTTTTTCTTCATGTAGCTGTCGGTCGGGAAGTTTTTCAAAATCTCTACCCGCGCACCATCTGCCTGTTCACGAATTTGATAGGTATTCCCTTCCGCGTCGGTACGCGCCACCGGACGGGTGAAACCTTCCACCGTATTATCGTCCACCAGAATCAACACGCCACCCGCACCGATCACACGACGGATATTTCCCAACACTTTGCTATAGTCTTCACGCTTCACATGCGACCAGACCCCCGCGCCAAAGCAGGCGTTTAATTGATGTCCGGCAGGCAGATCCAAACTCAACCAATCGGCCTTCGCAAATTCGACGACGCCATCTGGATAGTCACGCTCTTGCGCCAATTCCAACATCTCATCGTTGATATCAGTCGCTAATATCGCCGACGCTGTTTGCGCAATTGTCTCGGTCCAAAAACCAGATCCGCAGCCCAATTCAAGGACAGACTTATTCGCCAACACAGTCTCCAGATGTTCCGCCACTGCGTCGGCATCTTCATCCAAATCGGGCTGCAAATATTTTTGATCAAAACTCGCGGCACACAGCGCGTAATACTTCGCTAAAACATCAGACATAATTCACTTTCAATAAATTTCAAAAGCATGCCTAGCACGGCTTTTCAGCGACCCTTACAGGTCGTACGTATCTTTGCCGCCCTGCATCACCTGCTCAATCAACTTCCGATTCATCGAAGGTGCCAGCATTTCGATGAAGGTATACACATAACTACGCAAGTAAGCGCCCTGGCGCACGGCGACACGCGTCACGTTCATGCCGAATAATTGCCCGGCGGGTATCGCACGCAAATTGAGGTCACGCTCTGGATCAAAGGCGACACCAGCAATAATTCCAACGCCCATACCAAGTTCTACATAGGTCTTGATCACGTCGGCATCGATCGCTTCTAACAACACGTCAGGCTTGAGATGACGAACGTCAAAGGCGTGATCAATTTTGCTGCGTCCGGCGAATGCAGCATCGTAGGTAATCAGCGGATATTTTGCGACCTCTTCCAGTGACAAAGACTTTAGCTTCAACAAGGGATGCTCAGGTGGCACGACCACCACGTGTTCCCATTGGTAGCATGGCATGGAGACCAGTCCATCGACACTGGTAATCGCTTCGGTCGCGATGGCAATGTCGGCCTGATCGCGCATCACCATTTCGGCGATTTGCTTGGGGCTGCCTTGCAACAACGAGAGCCTGACCTTAGGGTATTTTTGCATGAAGGCAGGGACGATTTTTGGCAATGCGTAACGCGCTTGGGTATGCGTCGTGGCGATGGTAAAGCTACCGCTATCTTGAGCCGCGAATTCTTTACCGATACGCTTTAAGCCATCGATCTCTTGCATGATCATTTCGACCGATTTGAGCACGGCACGACCTGGCTCGGTGAGACCACGAATACGTTTGCCGTGACGCGCAAAAATATCCACGCCCAGCTCTTCTTCCAGCTCAATAATGGCCTTGGAAACCCCGGGCTGCGAGGTAAATAGCGCTTTAGCAGCTTCAGTTAAATTAAAGTTTTGTCTGACGGCTTCGCGAACGAAGCGCAATTGATGTAAATTCATGCAGGGATCCTTGCGTCTAAAACCTTGCTTGTTAGGACTCACGCAAAACAGACGCTGGCGTTGTTGTGTTCGCCTCGCCGTACAAGTGTACTGTCTTCGGCTCCACGCCTAGCCAGCGCAATTTTGCGTAAGTCCCACTTGTAATAAAGTTTCTGGCTTATGCGTTTAATGCAATTATTAAACGTTTTATATACTGCGGACAGTATATAGACTCAAGGGCAGAATTTCCATGGAAAATCCCCAAACATGGGGAATTCTCTGCATTATTTTTGCGTGTACTCGACCACACTCTGTTCAATCGCACCAAAAATTGATTTGCCATTCCTGTCTAACATTTCAATCCGGATTTTGTCGCCAAATTTCATATATGGAGTGCTGGCCTCACCTTGGGCGATCATTTCCAAAGCGCGTTTTTCGGCGATACAGCTATAGCCTTTTTTGCTGTCTTTGTTCGAGACTGTGCCTGATCCTATGATGGTACCGGCACGTGCCTGACGGGTTTTGCATAAATGAATGATCAATTGCGGGAAGGAGAACACCATATCGACACCGGCGTTCGGCTGCCCTACCAAGACATCGTTCCAGGTCGAGCGCAATGCCAGATGAACTTTTCCTTCTTTCCATGCCTCGCCCAATTCATCGGGCGTCACTGCCACCGGAGAAAAACTAGACGCAGGTTTGGATTGGAAAAATCCAAATCCTTTGGCTAATTCGGCTGGAATTAAATTACGCAAGGAGACATCGTTGACCAGCATCAGCAAACGTATGTGATCGGCCGCATGCTGCACTTTCACACCCATGGGCACGTCATCGGTAATGACCGCGAGTTCGCTTTCAAAGTCGATGCCCCAGTCTTCTGACAGCAGCGCGATATCGTCGGTCGGACCGATGAAATCGTCACTACCACCTTGATACATCAGAGGATCATGCCAAAAGCTCTCAGGCATCTCTGCGTTGCGCGCCTTTCTGACTAGCTCTACGTGATTGACATAGGCGGAGCCATCGGCCCACTGGTAGGCGCGCGGCAACGGAGCCATGCAATTTTGGGTGTCGAACTCAAAACTATTAATGCCTCTGCCTTGATTGAGTCGCTCGTAAATTTCTTGTAATTGCGGGGCGATGAAATTCCAATCATCTAAGGCCGCCTGCAGTGTGGGCGCTACATCATCGGCTATTTGCGCTGTCTTTAAATCACGTGAGACGACGGCAAGTTGCCCATTGCGGGAGCCGTCTTTTATCGTCGCAAGTTTCATGCTATTTCAATCTCTCTACTTTTTTGTTTACGAGGCTCGATTAATTGTTTGCCTTGGTTAGTTTTAAAGTGTTCTTCGTTGATTTCGGTTTCTATGTAACCTGGGCAAATCGCATTCACATTAATTCCGAATTTCCCCCACTCGACCGCCATCGCTTTCGTCATCTGCACCACTGCCGCCTTACTCATGCAATAAATTCCCAACTGCGGAATGACGCGTAAGCCAGCGACTGAGGCAATATTAATGATGCGATGCTGCTTCTTGTGATCGCCTTTGTAGCGTGTGATCATGCGTTTTGCTGTTTCCTGCGCGACGAAAAATGCACCACGCTGATTGGTATCCATCACAAAGGCATAATCTTCTGGCGACACATCAACTAATTTTTGTTATGTCGAGACGCCGGAATTATTAATCAAAATATCGATAGGCCCGGCTTCTGTTTCGGCGTGCGCGATGGCTGATTTGATGCTGGCATAATCGGTGACATCTAATGCCACCACATGTGCTGCGCCGCCATCGGCTTCGATCTCAGCGCGCAATTCTTTCAATCTGTCGATGCGGCGCGATGCCAACACCACCTGCGCTCCTGCCATCGCCAGAACTTTAGCAAAACGCGCTCCCAAGCCACTGGATGCGCCCGTGATTAAGGCGACCTTGCCTTCAAAATTAACTTCTATACCCATCTAATTCTCCAGCTCATAATCAATAAAGCCCCCATTTTTCGGGGACTCATTTAGTTCAAACAACAACCAAAACAGCAAATTTTCATGTGGACGAATCATACTCTCAAACAAGGAAAGCTAGCCATAGAGCCCAAGCAAATCATGGGGATTTCCACTTTTTTGCCGCACTTCTCCTATTTTTTAGCCGCAAAGCGTTGTGGACCAGACCTGTGAGCGAGGCAAGCACTACAAAATCTGGGATAATTCTGCTTTTAATTTACTGAGAAATTCTGTCCCCAGAAAATCTGCATAACCAGGCCTAATCTGCGACACATGCGCAACAAGCTTGGGCATTAGAAATCCGCCACTAGCGAATCGCCTTGCGCAATCAGACAAGCCCTCATAAGATCGTGCTTCATTGCACCTTGCCCGAATTTAGAAAGCATTCAACATGATGACTACAAGCTCACAACAACTCCTAGAAGAATATGGCCCACGCGACTCGATGGAATACGATGTTGTCATCGTCGGCGGCGGCCCTGCTGGGCTGTCAGCGGCGATTAAGCTCAAGCAATTAGCGGCAGCGGCGGAAAAAGAAATCTCGGTTGTGGTACTGGAAAAAGGCGGCGAGCCCGGAGCACACATTCTGTCTGGCGCCATCATGGATCCGATCGCTTTGACCGAATTATTCCCGAATTGGAAGGAATTAGGCGCGCCTTTGAACACTGCGGTCACCGAAGATGAAATTCTGGTCTTGACTGAAAAAAGCGCTTTCAAAACACCGAATTGGCTGGTCCCAAAATGCTTTCACAATGAAGGCAATTACATCGTTTCACTGAGTAACGTCACACGTTGGCTGGCACAACAAGCAGAAAATTTAGGCGTAGAAGTGTTCCCCGGATTTACTGCTGCCGAAGTCTTGTTTAATGAAGACGGATCGGTCAAGGGCATCGCCACTGGCAATATGGGCGTCAACCGCGAAGGTGAAGCCTCACCAGCCTTCCAGATCGGCATGGAGCTGCATGGCAAATATACCTTGTTTGCAGAAGGCGCACGCGGCCACCTCGGTAAGCAAATGATCGCCAAATATGCCTTAGATGCGGGCAAGGATCCACAATCTTACGGCATCGGCATTAAAGAATTATGGGAAATCGATCCCAAGCATCATAAGCCAGGCTTAGTGGTGCACACCACTGGTTGGCCTATGATGGATCAATACGCTGGCTCCTTCCTGTACCACTTAGAAAACAATCAGGTCGCGGTCGGCTATGTGGTCGGACTTGCCTACGAAAATCCCTACATCTCTCCGTTTGAAGAATTCCAACGCTTTAAAACTCACCCTGCGATTCGCAGCGTGTTTGAAGGCGGTAAGCGCCTGTCTTATGGCGCACGTGCGATCACCGCAGGCGGCTTGCAGTCTTTGCCTAAGCTCTGCTTCCCCGGCGGTGCACTGATAGGTTGCGATGCAGGTTTCTTGAACATGAGCCGCATCAAGGGCAGCCACGCCGCGATCAAGACTGGCATGCTGGCCGCCACTGCCGCATTTGACGCGTTACAAGCAGATCGTCAGCACGATGAATTGAACGCCTATGCCAGCGCGTTTGAAGCGTCCTGGCTGCATGAAGAATTGCACCGTGCGCGCAATGTCAAAAATCTTTTAAAACGCGGCGCTTACGGCTCACCTCTGGTCTGGATAGATCAAGTGCTGTTGCGCGGCAAGGCACCCTGGACTTTGCGCCACTCCACGCCAGATCACGCCTGCTTGCGCCCGGCAGCGGAATTCACACCGATCAACTACCCCAAGCCAGATGGCAAATTAACCTTTGATCGCCTGTCCTCGGTGTTCATCTCCAACACCAATCATGCCGAAGATCAGCCCATCCATCTGACTTTGAAAGATGCGCAGGTGCCAGTCAATGTGAACTTGGCAAAGTATGCTGGTCCAGAAACCCGCTACTGCCCGGCTGGCGTCTATGAATTTGTGAAAAACGAAGAAGGTGCTGATCGCTTGCAAATCAATGCGCAAAACTGCGTACACTGCAAAACTTGCGACATCAAAGACCCAACGCAAAACATCGTCTGGGTAACACCTGAAGGCGGTGGCGGCCCGAATTATTCTGGCATGTAAATTTAAAAAGCCTCAAGCTCCGATATGGACTTGAGGCTCTTTTAGTCGGGGTAAAAACTTACTTCTGCCAACTTCCATTCAGAATTTTTTCCAGCCAAAATGCGCCGATAATGGTTTTTACGTCGGTGACTTTTCCTTGCTTGACCCACTCCAACAATTCACTCACAGGCACTTTGAAGGTTTCTAAAAACTCTTCTTGATCCAGATGAGCTTCACCTGCAGTCAAACCGCGCGCCAGATACAGATCGAGGTGTTCGTCCGAATAAGCAATCGCATTGTGGATGGTGCACAAGAATTGCCAATCACTCGCCGTGTAACCAGTTTCTTCTTTCAGCTCACGTTGAGCGCAAAGCAAAGAGGTCTCACCCGCATCGATTTTGCCGGCTGGGAATTCGAGAAAAACGTGGTGTAAAGGATAGCGAAACTGCCGCTCTAGGAGCACGCTGCCATCTTCAAACAAAGGCAAAATAACGACCGCTCCGGGATGACGTATAAATTCGCGCGTGACTTCCTGACCGTCGGGCAAGCGAAC
>JACQDW010000156.1 GCA_016200845.1 Burkholderiales bacterium
AAAATTGCTGACTGTTGCCATCAAGGTGTCGTAATTCATCAAGTTCCACATCATAACCTTCTGCAATAACACCGCCATCGCGAATAACCATCGGAGGATTTTCAATAATCGCTTTTTGCAGTAAATCATGCAGTGCTGAAAATGTATTTATTTTCTGCTGTAATTTTTTTAAATTATGCGGGTGAATTTTTTCTAATAAATTTTGCAAATCTGGCAAACGTGATAACGAATCACGCAAGTGCGCTAAATCACGTGGACGTGCAGACTGCAAGGCGATGCGGGTGGTGATGCGTTCAATATCGGGAACAGCGGAAAGCGTGGTCGATAAACCTGCGCTGGCATCAGCTTGCAATAAAGCGTCAATCGCTTGGTGACGACTGCGTGCGATGCTTTGATCGCGTCGGGCGTGATGCAGGCAATGACGTAAAAAGCGCGAGCCCATCGCGGTGCGACAGTGGTCGAGCAAAGAAAATAAGGTTGGTGATTCTTGCCCACGCAGCGTCTCGGTCAGCTCCAGATTACGGCGAGTGGCGGTGTCCAGACCGATGAATTCATTTTCGTTTTCTACACTCAGCGCATTGACGTGTTTGAGTCCGCGCCCCTGAGTCGATTCTGCATAGCGTAATAGTGCACCTGCCGCGCCCAATGCCGCGCCATAGTTTTCAACACCAAATCCAGTTAAGGATGAGGTTGCTAATTGATCTTGCAAGGCTTTTTGTCCTTGCTTGATATCGAAATGCCAGTCGGGAACTTCGGAGAATTTGCCCGGTAATTCACTACGGATTTCTTCTAAGGCGAGTGCGCCGAGTGAGATCAACACTTCCGCCGGTGAGATACGTTCGAGTTCGTGTTGTAAGCGTGAGGCAAGCGTTTTTTCTTCGGTGCTCCATTCCATTAATTTCAAACTGCCGCTGGCAAGTGAGAGCCAGGCCAGGCCGACTGTGATGGTTTTGCGTTCTTTCGCGAGGCAAAGTGCGAGCAAAGGACGTTCGGATTTTTCTGGCAGCAAATCGGTATCGGTCAAGGTGCCGGGGGTGATGACGCGCATCACTTTGCGTTCAACTGGCCCTTTGCTGGTGGCCGGGTCACCGATCTGTTCGCAAATGGCGGCCGATTCGCCGGTCTTGACCAGCTTGGCAAGGTAAGGCTCAAGTGAATGAAATGGTACACCCGCCATCTTGATCGGCGCACCATTCGATGTGCCACGTTGGGTGAGCGTGATGCCTAGGATGCGCGATACTTTTTCTGCGTCTTCAAAAAATAATTCGTAGAAGTCGCCCATGCGGTAGAACACCAGCGTGTCTGGATAGTCCGCTTTGATCGCAAGATACTGCCGCATCATGGGTGTGTGGTTGGATTCGGTGACGGCCATATTCTTGAATTATTTTTGATAAAAATTGAGCGTGCGATGGATATTTTTCATCGGGAGCGAAATCATATCGCAAATGTGGCTGACTTCTCTAAGGTTTACCAAAAAGCCTTATAAAAACTGAAGGCTTTGTTCGATATTTTAGGGGCGGGGGAGGCATGATTTTTCTGAAAAAGTAAAATTGTTCTGTTAAAAGCGTAAAAATGCTTGGCAATCGATTATCATGACGAAGTGGTAACGCTGTGGCTCTTCTTGGGGGGGGGCGACTTACCTTCCTTAAGTGGACAACAACAGAAAGATTATTTTTTAGAAAGAAATTTAATGTTTGCCAAGTTTAAGCTAGTCCTCCCTATGTTTTCTCTTCTGTTTTTCTTTGGTTTTGAGTCGGAGGCCCAAAATCGTGTTGTGCCGATTGAGGATTTCATTCGTCAAGACACCTATAGCAATCCGAAACTGTCGCCCGATGGCAATCACATCGCGATCAAGGTTCGCATTATGCGCAATGGCCGATTAACACCGACTCTGACGATTTATCATTTACCGGAATTGTCCATCGTTAGCACGATGGCTTTACCAAAATTTGAAGTGCCGCTTAATTACAGTTGGGTGAGTAATACTCGTCTGATTATGACTAAAGGTATTGAGGTTGGCCTTCGTGAGGCTCCGCGAGCGACTGGTGAAGTCGTTGCGGTCGACTTTGATGGTAAACGTTTCCAGTATTTGTTTGGCTATGATAATTTTAGATCTTCTACAAAGGGAGATCGGTATGGGGATGATCACGGTTATGGTTCACTGGCGGGGATCCCGGAAAGTCAAAATGGCAGTATTTTTCTGGGGACGCATTTATGGCGCAGCAATAGCAGTTCGCTGTACGAGATCGATACAGTTAAAGCGAGTCGAAAACTAATCACCGATATTCCCAAAAAAGGCCTTACTTTTCATTTGCAAACAAATGGTGTACCGCGATTTGCAACAGGAGTCGACGAGGAAACTGGGTTAAGAACAATTCATCGTCGAGATGAACAAACAGGCAATTGGAAACTTATCCCCAACGAAGAATCAGGGAAGAGGTACTTCCCGCTGCTCTTCACGAAAGACGACGAAAGTTTTTATGCCTTTTCGAGTTCATCAGGAGAGCCATCCGCTTTCGTTATCGAATCGATGAAGACTGGCAATAGGCGAATCTTGGCAAAGAACGAGAATGAAGAGCTTAGTATTGAGTGGGGAGAGAAACCTTACACACCGTTTGCAGTGGTGACGCATGGTGGGATACCGCAATTTCAATATTTGGATGAGAATTCAGCGAATGCATTACTGCACAAGCTGCTTTCCAAACAGTTTCCAAACGCGATTGTCCACTTTATCGACTTCACCGATGACGGCAATAAACTCTTGTTCGGTGTGTCGAGCGACCGTGACCCGGGGTCGTTCTATCTTTTCGATAAGAAGGCTGGAACTGCAGATCTACTCTTTTCCGTGAATGCCGAAATCGACCCTAATGAAATGGCGGAGCGCCGCCCGATTCAGGTTCAATCACGTGATGGAAAAATGATTTCAGGCTTTTTGACTCTACCTAAGAGCGCGAAAACTCACGATCAAAAATTCCCCTTGGTGGTTTATCCACACGGTGGCCCGCACGGTGTCAAGGACGTTTGGTATTTCGATGAAGATGCGCAATTTCTGGCGAATAGGGGCTATGCTGTTCTTCAGATAAACTATCGCGGTTCTGCGGGAAGGGGGGATAATTTCATTGAACTTGGCTATCGCGAATGGGGCGGCAAGATACAAGACGATTTAATCGACGCTGTTAAGCAAGTGGTCAAAGAAGGTATTGCTGATGGCACTCGCATTTGCACCTATGGTGCCAGCTTTGGAGGCTATTCGGCGCTAATGCTGCCGGTTCGTGAACCTAATTTATTTAAATGTGCAATTGGATATGCTGGCGTATATGACTTATCCTATATTTTTGAAGAAGAAAGAACCCGAACCAGTAAAGCTGCAGTTGCATTCTTCGATCGAACGCTAGGAAAAGATCTCGAACAACTTGCGGGCTTTTCTCCATCAAAACAAGCGCACAAAATTAAAATACCGGTTTGGCTTATTCATGGAGGTAAAGATGACGTGGCACCGCCAGAGCACGTGTACCGTATGCGAGAGGCTTTGATTAAAGCTGGAAACAAGCCGAGTTGGACATTTGAAGATGACGAAGGTCACGGCTTTTATGATGTGCAGCGTAAGAAAGCGCTTTATGAAAAGCTGGAGTCATTTTTGGCCGAGCACTTAGGTAAGCCGTAAATAAAAAATGAGTGGACTTTTTACGGTCCACCTACGCTCAAATTATCACAGAGGACCTTGTTATAACCAGGGAATCCCATTTTTCGTTGAGTAAAATCGCAATTTTCAGCCTTCAAAAAATGGGGATTCGCGCTTTTCGAATAAATCTGCGTTTCCCTAGGCGCCACCGCGCCCACCAGTGCGACGTGGCGCGCTTTGCTTGACGCTTGTCCCTGCCACCGATGAACGATGTGAGTTGACATTGCGTTGCGCGCCGTGCGTAGCTGCTGGTGATCGTGCTGCGTTCTTGGTGTGGTTGCCGCCACGTCCACGATTTTGTGCAGGGTTGGGGAAGCTGCGCAATTGTATCTGTTGTGCCTTGGCGTTAGGGTCGGGAATAAATCCGTCCACGATTTCTTTGGGAATCTCGCGTTTGATAAATTTCTCGATATCGGCCAGCAATTTAAATTCATCGACGCAGACCAGAGAAACGGCTTCGCCAGTTGCTCCGGCACGACCAGTACGACCGATGCGATGCACGTAGTCTTCTGGCACATTGGGCAAGTCGTAATTAACCACGTGTGGTAATTGATCGATATCGATGCCACGTGCTGCGATGTCAGTCGCAACTAAGACGGTCAGGCTGCCATCTTTAAATTCGGCCAGTGCCTTGGTGCGTGCAGATTGGCTCTTGTTGCCGTGGATCGCCATTGCGTTGATTTCATCGCGTGCCAATTGTTCGACCAGCTTGTTGGCGCCATGTTTGGTACGGGTGAATACCAGGACTTGTGACCACTGATTCTTTTTGATCAGATGAGCCAGTAGGGGATGTTTTTTGTCGCGATCGACAGGGTGGATTTTCTGCGCGATGACTTCAACCGTTGAATTACGGCGCGCCACTTCTATCATTGCTGGATTATTCAGCAATCGATCCGCGAGAACTTTGATATCGTCGGAGAAGGTTGCGGAAAATAATAAGTTTTGGCGCTTAGCTGGCAGGATAGCCAACACTTTTTTGATGTCGTGAATAAAGCCCATATCGAGCATACGATCTGCTTCATCGAGTACGAGAATTTCGATATGACGCAAATCGATAGTGCCTTGCTGATGATGATCGAGCAAACGTCCTGGCGTGGCGACCAAGATATCGACGCCCGTTTTGAGTAATTTGATTTGCGGGTTGATGCCAACGCCACCAAAAATAACACCAGAATTAAGTGGCGTATGTTTGCCGTAGGTATTAACGCTTTCTTCTACTTGTGCAGCCAGTTCGCGGGTTGGTGTTAATACCAGAACGCGGATCGGACGGCGCTCAGTTTTATTTTTGGGAGAATTGTTTTGACGTAGTAAGCGTTCAAGAATAGGCAGCGTGAATCCGGCCGTTTTTCCTGTGCCAGTTTGCGCACCTGCAAGCAAATCGCCGCCTTGAATGACAGCCGGAATCGCTTGCGCCTGAATCGGGGTAGGTATTGTATATCCGTGTTCGCTGACAGCGCGAACGATGGACTCGGAAAGACCGAGATCTGAAAAAGTGGTCATGCTAATTTCTATAAAAACCAAGCTCGCACAGTGTGTGCGAATTGTTTGGGTACTTCGGTATTACGATTTTTTATGCTGATGGTGCTGCGGTAATTTCAATTTAGGGGAGCTAAAGCTGGACGCAATGCGCCCCACAATTGGATCTATAGAGCGACCTTACTTCTTAACTGCAAAACTTTGCAATGCATTGACCATTTGTCCGAAAACCTTAGGTGTGCCAGCCAAAACATCACCTTTGTAGAGGTAATCGGATTCGCCTGCAAACGTGCCGACGATGCCGCCTGCTTCTGTGATCATCAATGAGCCTGCAGCGATGTCCCAAGGGGCAAGGCCTTTTTCAAAGAAGCCATCTAAGCGCCCCATCGCGACATAAGCCAAGTCTAAAGCGGCAGCGCCCGGGCGACGCAAGCCCTGGCATTTTTGCGTCATGATTTTGTACATTTCCATGTATTCATCGAGGCCGGACATATCACGCCCCGAGAAACCAGTCCCGATCAAGGCGTCAGCCATTTTGTCGCAGCGTGTGACGCGTATACGTTTGTCGTTTAAGAATGCACCTGCGCCTTTGGAGGCGGTGAACATTTCGTTG
>JACQDW010000164.1 GCA_016200845.1 Burkholderiales bacterium
GGCGCGTTGATAATCAAATGAAGAAAGTTTCAATTTCTCACGCAAGCAATACGCAGTACGGCTTAATCCACTTACTTCCCAAGCCAATTGATGCTGCCGCCAAAACGCACGTTTCTCTTCTTTCGATCTCATCGACTCTTGTATGACGCCATTCATCATCAACTTCCTCCCGTAAATTAATCCAAACATTGGCGAGGGAGTTTAGGGGAGTTATGTGCCTTGGGTTAGGTGGGAGCGTTGGACGCTTACAATTGAGCGGCACGCGCTTGCGCGTCCGGCGGAACGAAGTGTAGCGAACTCGAATGTCAAGTTAGCCACGGTATTAATTTTTTATGAAAGGAGCGACAATAAGCCACTCAGGATCTTGTTTCATTTCGTAAGCGATACCTCTCACCAGCCCTTCTTTATTCACTTGTGTTTGAAGATATTGATGCACCACTTCAGGGGCATCCAAGTAGATGTAAACATCAAGGAAAGTATCGTTAAATAAATGGCCTAAATAATGAGCGGTTGTGAGGCTCTTAATCTTTTCAACTAATTCATCTTCTAGTTTATTTGCAACCGCAGATTCTTCACCTTTAGGTAAGCCATTCTCATATAAGTTGCCTTCATCAAGTCCGATAGCAAGTTTCAAGCACCAAAAATATTTCTTCTTCAGCAAATAATCTTTATATCCGGCGTTGAATGAACCAATCACAGGTTGATTGTCGATTTTTCCTTCAATCACCATGAATTTCTCAGCAGGGAATACATCTTGTGACTGCACAGCTTTTGCACCAGAACCAAAAATCATAGAAAACAAAGACATCAAAAAGATTCCTTTCAAAAAATTCATAAATTTCTTTCTGCGATGTAGTTCAAGCGCAAAGAGTGGCTAACGAAGCTGTATAAAAACCCCAACCACACACATCAAAGTCAGCGGGCATCGGGAGTTTTCGGCGAATAAATTGGAAAAAAATTTCATACAGCGAGTGTGCCGCATTTTTAATTTTTAAAGCAAGCTTTTTTCACTTCATTTTGCGGTTTAAAGGGTCTTGAAGGCCTGATTGCTCCTTATCGCCTTTCACCATAACCATGATGTGCCAGCTTTTCAATGTTGTGCACCAAGCAGAATAAATTCCACTGCGTATTCACTTTGATTTGGCCACGTAACGTGAATCGATCTAGGCCTTTGTTGTAGCGCAGATTACCGAACACGGGTTCTACTGTACCCATGCGTTGGCTATAACGTCGTCGACCTTCTGGGCTATCGATTTCGCGTTTCATTTTTTCGTTTAAGGTGACAGGAAGCGCTTGCTCTTTGATTAGAAATGCGACTTGTCTCACCTCTGTTTTGTCGGGTGTATGCAGGCATTTTTCTCGTTGTGTGAAGCTCAGAAAATTCTGTTAAGACTATTCTGTTACGACCCCTATTTCGCGCCCCCTATTTCCTTTTTCAGCACCTTCAGCGGCGACATCCAACACGCACTGGGCTATCAGAATTTCTTCTTATGGGTACTGGTCTCGGCACTGCCTGTCCTTATTCTCTCTTTGCGGATTGTGCCTGAGTGGTTGGGGAAGGAAAATAAATCGACCGAACAAGGCAAGTCTGTCCAAAAGAAAAAGGGAGAAACTCGTCAATGATTAGCCTCTCCCTTCATTTCACGCTGAATCATTTCAAACCAACATCAATGGAATTGATGAAGTGCTAGCGCCACAACTTCCCTGAGAAGCCAGATCGCTGACTCACCAAATTCGCTCAGCCTCGCCTTACTCAAGTTATACGGGAATTCTGTTACGACTTCAATTTCCCGTAAGTGCTATTTTTCGCGGCCCTTGGCTATAATCTGTTAACCCTGAGGCGACTCCAAGTTCCCATTCTTCTCAAACTCAGCAATTTGTTCACCCATCGGTAAAGCGCTCGTTGCATCCTTACACGCAACTACGGCAACTGCGCTATTGTCTGCCGATTTATACCTCCATTTATTTAGTGAACCTTTCGAAAAGCATAGAAACTCCATTGGACGTGTGAATAATAGTGGCTTTTAAAAGTTCGACGACGACTAGGATTCATCGGCTCAGGGACGGTTAAACCTCGCATTGTAAATATCATTTGGACATGTCCCGCCGGCGTGCAGAGCCCCGAGACTGTCTCATCAATCCAATCGTCGCCGATAATTGGGTATTCCCGTGGATCGCATTCCTCGGCTTGGGTCGCGAAAAGCTGTTTCCCATCTCGGAAATAGTTCATATAGTACGCTGAGCCATCACGAGTAATTTCAATGCGGACTTCACCTGGCGTTGACGTTCCAAACCGCTCCCTTGATTCGGACAGAAAAATCCCCGAGAAGCGATCTATCTTCGGGATTGGCGGCGTATCGCGAATGGTTTCGGCAGCGTCATTGAATTGACTTGTTAAAAAACTCGCCAACCGTGTGTTGAAATCACGTAGAGTGCCCTTTCCTTTTAGGCCAAATGGGGCACGAGAAACAAACCAAAGACGTTCTGCATCGCTCTGGAGTTGTAGCTGTATGCCACCATCTTTTTCGCAGAAGAGGCTAATGTCTGGAGCACCAGGGAGAGTTTGACATTTGAGACTCTCACTAGCTGAAAAGGCCTCAAAAACTTTGAGCACCTTGCGTTCTGTGACATCGCCCAAACGAACAGACGAATTTTGGCAACTGATTCCGACAGCAAAGCAAGCCTGACCATGGGCGACTTGAGAGGCTAGGAGTAAAACCAAAGCCAACCACATCGATCGAGCACACTTGGCAACACATGCCGTACGTAGCTCAAAGACCCTGACATCACTCCTTGCCAATTCTATGCAACGAAATAACACTGCCATGATGGCCTGCAAAAACACAAATTTATTTACAGGCTCACCACACTCACATTCCCACACATAGTCACCGTAAACTACATCACTCATATTTCTTCTTCGCTAAAATATTCAACGCTAAAGTGAACGTAAGGCTGTCTGCAAATTAAAAAACTCAGGCATTTCGCAGTCAGGACGATCGATTGTCTTTTTATAGTTCTTACGCCGACCTAAACCTTCTTTGCCATTGTACGAATTCATCTTCATTTGGGGTATTGAAAAGAGCTTCGTAGTAGTGCACTCGATCAGCCATTCCTACAGATTCAATATGGCAGAAAAAATCAATATTTTGCGCTGGTATTCCGTGAATATGACAAAACTCTTCATTTGTGAATTTTCGGAAATAGCTATTTACCAGCGCAATCGATTTCTCATGAGTATGTCCGTGATCTGTTTTTAAGTGATCGACAATACGTTCAAATAACCGAACTTCATCTTCATCATAGTCATCCGAAATCTCTAGTTCCATTTGGAATTCCACACACTCATTGAGCTATATCGAAGCTATATCCCACCAACCACCGCATCAAAATCAGCGGGCATCGGAAGTTTTCAGCAAATAAATTCAAAGAAAATTTCATACAGCGAGTGTGCCGCATTTTTAATTTTCAAAGCAAGCCTTTTTCACTTCATTTTGGAATTCGCGAAGTAACGCCAACACGTTTCGGATCGACAAGCTTAGGCATGGGATTAAGTATTCCGACTAGCCGTCGTTTCAATCAATCCGCGCAGGAAAACAGTTCATCGTCACCTTCGCGATCTAAATTGAAAATCTGGGTTAAAGCGGCCTCATCAGTCGTGAGAGAAGATGTAGGCTCAATGCATCCCAATTCTGAACTGAGAATTCCCCTTACACCTTCGCCGAACTCTCAAATCCCTGCACCGGAATCACGCCCTTCGCAACAGCCCTGCCCGCCAGCCAATTGGACAGTGCTGTCATGGCCGGTTGTGCAAAGCCATAGGTGATGAGCGCGGGAGCTGCGATGTCTAAGCATTGGAAGGGGTTCCATAGGACGAGGTGCAGGTCTGGTTGCCATTGTTCGCGCACTTTGGCTGAATAGCGGATGCGGACTGTGGAGGCCAGGATGTTGATTCTGCCGTCTTTGGGAATGCTTGCCCAGTTGAAGTTGTCGGCGTCATCAAAGGTCACGACTTCGACGTCGTACAAATCGCGTAGCATCGTGGCGACTTGGGTGGCTGGGATGCCAGCTTCGGAGACGCCGTCGCTCACCACATCGGCGCGAATGATGAGGCGGACTTGGCTACCCGGTGTGGGTGGGTTGGGCTCTTTTCCGGTTTGTGGGTCGTGATAAACGCTGAGACCCCGTTGCCAGGCTTGTTGCATGAGTGCGTGGTCGGTTTGATCTGTGCTGGCGTCGTAGTTGCCGGCGCGGCTGGGGTAGGTT
Source organism: Burkholderiales bacterium (assembly GCA_016200845.1). GTDB lineage: Bacteria > Pseudomonadota > Gammaproteobacteria > Burkholderiales > Burkholderiaceae_D > Undibacterium. The sequence continues at coordinate 4,267 of JACQDW010000164.1, forward strand.
TCAACCAGATGGCGGATGCGCGCTAATTTTTTTTGTAGCTCGGCAAATGGGATGTCACCGGATGCGATGGCGGCGGTCAGCGCATCTAAGGTTTCGATTTGCGTTTGTGTGTTGCCCAGTGCCATGACCATGTCCGCGCCTGCCGCCAGTGCTTTGACGGCGGCAGCGCCGACGCCATAGCGCCCGGCGATGGCGTGCATGTCCATGCCGTCAGTGATGACGACACCGTGGTAATTCCATTCTTCGCGCAAGATGCCATGCAAGATGGTGCGTGACATAGTGGCAGGATTGTCTGGGTCAATTTGCGGATAAACGATGTGTGCCGTCATCATCGCAGGGGCATGTTTGGCGGCGTTTTGGAATGGCAGTAATTCGAGTTGATTTAATTCTTCACGCGACTTATCAACTTCGGGTAAATCGCGATGCGAATCGACGTGGGTGTCGCCGTGACCGGGAAAATGTTTGACGCAACAGGCAACGCCTTCGCTCAAGCTGCCTGCCATCCATGCGCTGGCGAGACGCTCTGCCTTCATTGGATCGGCGCCAAATGAGCGCTCGGAGATCACGGGATTAAAGACGTTATTGTTGAGGTCTAAGACTGGCGCAAAATTCCAGTTAAACCCTAGAGATTTAACACCACGCGCCACTGCTGCGCCGACTTGATAACAGAGTTCAGGATCATCGCTGGCACCCAGGGACATCGCCGCTGGCGCATGCGGCACCCAAGTGGCACGCACCACGGCTCCGCCTTCTTGATCGATGGCGATCAAGGCTTCCTTGCCCATCACAGCACGCAAGTCAGAGGTGAGTTTGCTCAACTGAGCTTGATCTCGCATGTTTTGTCGGAACAGGCAAATCGCGCGAATGTGATGCTCGCGCAGATAGCTCGCCATGTCGGTGCTGAGCTCGGTTTCCGGCATACGGATCATAATGAGTTGCCCGGCGATGCGGCGTGCTTCTTGGATGCTGATGGTGGTCATTGTAGTGTTCAACCTTAGGTAAACGCGGCTAATATTCCTTCCTCTTCAAGGGAGGGCTAGGGAGGGGATGGATTTCGGTGGAAAAACGAAAGCATACGTAGTCGACCATCACCCATCCCCATCCCAGCCTTCCCCTTGAAGGGGAAGGAGTATTCATCGCGCCCTGACTTGTGTAGATACTCATGTTCTCAAATGGAAGGGACATAAGCCTTGCTATTTTAGTTCTCGTAGGGCGGGTGCAATCCGCGTTGCTTAGGTGCTGCTTAGGTGCTGCACCGTTTGGCGGCGCGGGTTGCACCCGCCCTACTCTTTAGTTGGTCTTCGTCACTTTGCTCAAATGTCTTGGCTGGTCTGGATTCAGGCCGCGTGCTAATGAAAGCTCGGCTGCCATGACATAGAACGATTGGATTGCGGCGATAGGATCGAGATCTGGTGTCGCGGTTGTTGCTAGTGTCAGGTTGCGCTCTTTGACATCGTCTGGAGCTGCTAACAACACGTTGGCGCCGCGACCTCGCATTTCTTCTGCTAGCGCGATCAAACCTGCTTGAGCTGGGCCGCGCGTTGCGAAAATCAAGAGTGGGTAGCCATCGTGGATCAATGCCATAGGGCCGTGTTTGATTTCGGCGCCGCTAAAGGCTTCGGCCTGAATCACCGAAGTCTCTTTGAATTTCAAGGCTGATTCCAGCGCGACAGAAAAACTAATACCGCGTCCGACCACCATGATGCGCTGCGCTGGTACCAAGACGTCTAAGGCGCTGGACCAATCAAGTTCGCAGGCTTGGTTTAAGGCGTTGGGTAAGTCGGCAATGCCTGCCAAAAACTCGGCATCGTTTTGCCAGTGTCCGGCCAGACGTGCGCCTGCAACCAGAGACGTGATGAAACTCTTAGTAGCAGCAACACTGAGTTCGGGACCTGCATGCAGCGGCATGGTCCACTCTGCGCCTTGCGCCAATGGCGATTTCGCGTCGTTGACCAATGCAACCGTGGTCGCGCCGCCTTCGCGAAAATATTTAATCGGCTCGACCACATCGGGGCTTTGGCCCGATTGAGAAATCGCAATTGCCAAAGCGTTTTTAACATTCAGCGGCGCGCGGTTCAAGGTCAGCAAAGACATAGGCAAGGAGGCCACGATATGTCCCAAACGTGCCATGATCAAATAGGCTGCATAGTTGGCGGCGTGATCGGAACTACCGCGTGCAATCGTCACCACGGACGACGGCGGCGTCGCGCGCAAATACGCACCCAACTCGACTAAGCGATCAGTGTCATGACTCAATTGCTCGGCAATCGCTTGTGCTGAAGAACACGCCTCTTGTAACATCTTAGAACTCAATTTTCTCTCCCTCTATATAAACAGCCACCAGATTTAAATCTCGATCAAGAACCACCAGATCGGCATAGGCATCGACCTGCAAACGACCGCGGTCAGACAAGCCTAAAAAATCTGCTGCATAAGTAGAGACACGCTTGGAAGCGTCTTCCAGTTCTAATCCTATATTCACTAAATTGCGCAATGCCTGATCCATGGTCAGGGTGCTTCCCGCCAGCGTGCCATCAGCTAAGCGCACACCACCTAAACACTTATAGACGATCTGTCGTCCCAACATATATTCACCGTCCGGCATGCCTGATGCCGAGGTCGAATCAGTCACGCAATACAGATGCGGAATCGAGCGCAAGGCAGCTTTGATCGCACCGGGGTGAACGTGTAAGAGATCAGGAATAATTTCGGCGTAATCGGCATGCGCCAGTGCCGCCCCTACCATGCCGGGAGCGCGGTGATCGAGACGTGACATGGCGTTATACAAATGAGTGAAGCTGGTCGCGCCGTTATTCATCGCTGCGACGCCATCTTCGTACGTGCCCAAAGTGTGTCCGAGTTGCACGCGCATACCGAGCGCTGTGAGCTCGCGCACCATCTCCAGATTGCCTTCGATTTCTGGTGCCAGCGTAATCAATTTGATCGGCGCAATCGCGTCCAGTTTTTTGACTTGATCGAGCGAGCCTGCGTGGGCAAAATCGGGTTGTGCGCCTAATTTTTCTGGATTGATATAAGGCCCTTCCAGATGCACGCCGAGCACCCTCGCGCCGCCTTTGAGACGATTGCGACACACGGGACTCAATGCATGCAAAGCGCTTTCTAAATCTTGCATCGGTGCTGTCATGGTGGTGGCCAGCATGCTGGTGGTGCCATGCTTTGCGTGCAGACGCGAGATCACGGCGAGTGCATCGCCACCTTCCATCGTGTCTTTGCCACCTGCTCCATGCACATGCAGATCGATAAAGCCGGGCAAAATGTACTGGTCTTGATTCGCAACCGGATTTGCATTGCCGCCGCGAATTTCTTGCACACGCTCGTTGAAATAAATCGATCCAGCCACCCAACCTTTGACGGTCAGGATATTGCCATGAACGATATTCAGATCCGGTTGCCCAGATCGTTGCGACTCACTCATCTAAACAACTCCACGACAAAGTCATAATAATCACTACGACAAAACGAATGCGTCAATTCCACCGCTGCACCATTCGCGAGATAACCAACGCGGGTAATCAAGAGCATCGCCGTGCCTTGTTTAAGGCCGATCAACTTGGCTTGCTCTGCGGTCGCGCTGACAGCGCGTATATGCTGCAGCGCGCGGGTTGGCGCGACGTTATTCAATTCCAGATAGCCATACAAACTATCGGTGACTAATTTGGGATTAGGCAGATACTGATTGGGGATCGTGGTGCTCTCGATTGCCATCACCACATTGTCTGCTGTACGCAGACGCTTTAAGCGCGACACCACGGAGTGTGGCGACAAGCCTAGCGATAAAATTTCTTCCGGTGAAGCGACACCAGTGTCGCGCGACAACCATTGCGAGCCAGGCATAAAACCACGCTGGCGCAATTCTTCACTAAAGTTAGTTAAGCGCGATAAAGGTTGTTCGAGTTTCGGTGTGATGTAGGTGCCGGAACCATGTTTGCGCGTGAGCAAACCGCGCTCACATAACATCTCTATCGCCTTGCGCGCAGTGACGCGCGAAATTTCTAAAGTCTCGGCCAACATACGCTCGGAAGGCAAGGCCTCATCGGGCTGCCAATATCCATTGTGTATGCCATTTGCCAGCTTATTTGCCAGTTGCAAATACAGCGGTGTGGAACTGTCTCCATCGGGCTTAAAGTCGAGTAGCTGTGCCAACATATATTATTCTTCCTATCGTTAGTTAGTCTGTCGCTGATTGTTTTTCAAAATGCTGCATCACCAAGATCAAAGCACCCTGCACTGAATCTCCTTGTGGGCGCGTCATACGTGGCAACACGGCTTGCGGCAAATACGGCCAAACTGCCTCTGCCAAACCACCACATAAGGCGATCGGCATGGTCGCAGTTGGATCAAGCGCGTTCGCCATTTTTTCTACTTCTCGTCCTGCCGCCGACAAGATATCACCTGCTTGCGACTGGCTCGCTGCGTATTCAATCACAATCGGCGCCAATTGCGCAAAGCGGGTTTGATTTGCCCCCGCCAGCCAGTTGAACACGGCGTCACGATGACCACCACAATGCGTCAATAAGGCCTGCGCAAACGCATTGTCGCGTGCTCTGCCGTCTAACACATGCTGCAAGTGATTGATCGCGCGCAAACCCATCCAGGCACCGCTAGCCTCATCGCTGGACGGAAAACCCCAGCCGCCGACTTCGCGCCGGCTGCCATCGGCTTGCATGACTTCGCCCACACTGCCAGTCCCCAATGCGATGATCGCACCCGGGCGACCTTGATGTGCACCAAGTAAAGTGGTGAACGCATCGGTCTCCAAGACCAAACCAGCAAATCCGGGATTAGCATCACAAAAGTCCTGTGCCCATACTTTGTTATGCACACCCGCCAAACCACAGGCAATGACGCACTCAGATAAATCAGGAGTCTTAATACCAGTTTCCAAAAACGCGGCATCAATTGCTGCTAAAATAGATGCCCATGCGGCCTTGGAACCATGCATCAATCCTGAGGGTCCGGCACATGCACGTGCCAACTCACGTCCCGATTGATCCGCGACCAAGACACGCGTACCAGTACCACCACCATCGACACCGATCACATAGTTATACGGAGATTGCAATTGTTCTTTCACGGTCTCTTCCAGCTAAGCGATGTGCGTATCAAGCCAATACACATCAAATGTTTTATACGATAGAAGCACTTTAGGTGTTTCTATAGTGGATGTCAATAGGTATTTAAGTGGTATTACATCAAAACCACAGTGTTCTTGTATCGCAGTCACTGCAATCTCAAGTGGCTTCATCACCCATATTCAAAAGCATTCACCTCAAAAGCGCAGCAGAAAAAAAACGCGCTACCTCTGAGGTAAAAACTCTCACAAGCCGAAAAAAAAGTGACGAAACAAAATGCCTCGTCACTCCTTTTCGTTACTACACCAGCGCCCTCACTTTACTTTTATGAGGACGCTGGCAAGCTCATGCTTCCTCTTGAAATTCAATTTTGGGAGTACAGTGCTAGGCGCCAATCGCAGCAATACCTTAGTATTGCGAGAACTGGCAACAACGCAATGTACCCCACAATTGGATTTACAGAGGTAAGCATTACATTTTCGCGCGGAGTGTCAGGTAATACTGGCGACCACTCTGATAAATCGAACGAGGTTGATTTTCGTTCAACGCGAAATATTTCAGCTTCGGATTATTCAAATTATGCGCATCAAAAGACAGTGCGAGATGCTCATTAATCTTGTAACCCAAAGAAGCGGACACCGCGCCTGTTGCTGCTTGCGAGAACGCCGTTTCACGGTCTAAGCCACTGTAGAACGCAGAACGATAGCTATACGAGAGACGCGCATTAAATGTCTCGTCTTCATAGTAAGTGCTCAGGTTATACGTGTTCTTAGACGCACCAACCACTGCTTCATCTTTCGCGTCTTTAGCATCTGCATACGTGTAGTTGGCGGCGACACCGAAGTTGTTATTGAGGGGCTGTTCAAACGCCAGCTCAAAGCCTTTTACTTTGGCGCTGGTGTTAGTTGGCACGTTCAATACGTAAGGTACCATCGCACCTTGTGGCGTCGTCGCGCTGTAAGTCATGTAGCTGCGATTGACTTTGCCGATGCCAACATAGCTAGTCAGATCCATGAAATACACACCACCAGAAATCAAAGCACGAGGTGCATAGTAGTATTCCAAAGACGCATCAAAGTTATTGGAACGGATAGGCTTCAAATCTGGATTCGCGCCACTACCACTACCGACACCGCCTGTCACTGCTGGTGGACTCAGGCTAATGGAACTTGCCAGCGCACCAAAGTCAGGACGTGTCATCGTTTTAGAAACCGCAAAACGCGCCACCACATCTTTATTCACATCAAAGCGTAAGTTTGCACTTGGCAAGACATCGTTATGTGTGTTGTCTATCGTTTGGAACACGAATGGACCAAAGGCCGACGTCGTGATTGCACCAGGCGCTTTTGGATCAGCCGCGAAAGGCAAAGTCACAGACTCTTTAGTTTGCACAGTTCGCACACCAAAATTACCGCTCCAACCTTCGCCTTCCAAATTGGCCTGAACATAGAAGGCGTTGACCTTCTCATTCAAACTAAACTCTGAACCCCAATTACGACGTGAGCCATCGGTTGGGCGATTTGCCAGCTTGTCGTATTGCGCCAATTGCGCTGGCGTGTAATACCAGACATTCGCAGGGAAACCGCTACCCAGACCGGCACCAAAATCGGATGGGTAAGTCATGATGCCGCCCGCTGGATAATTCTTAGGATCGTTAGGCGATTGTGTGCCAACTGGACACCAGTTCGCTTGCGACCAGTCCCAAGGCTTGTTCGCACCAGAGGCATCTTTACATCCTGGAGATTGATTATTGACGTTGTTATTGCTACGGTCATGTGTCGTCGAACGCACACCAAATTTCACAGAAGTGAAAGCACCTTGATCAACTACAAATTCGCCGTCTAATTTTGCCCAAGATTCTTTATCGTGAACGTAAGTTTGTTGATCACCAAAAATCCAGCCTAAAGTGTCTTTGGAATTGGAGGCATAATTCGTGTTACCCAGATTCCAGTTCGCCGCCTTATCGACGCCATTGATGCGATAACCAGCACCTGTGCCCACACCTATATTCCATTCCGCCACATCTTGAGTCGGTGTCTGGCCAGTCGCTTTGGAAGTGCCTAATTGCGCGTTAAATTTCAGGCTAGGATTGACTTTCCAGGTTGATTCAGCACTGAAGAAATTCACTTCTGAACCCGAATCTGGACGAGAGATCTGATCGTACACACCGTACGTTGTTCCAGCGACTGGTTTGAAATTGGCGGCGGTCAGAGTTTTGACGCCATTGACTGTGGACACGGTGTAGCCAGCATCTGGCGTCTGGCCTTCACCTTTATTGATGAAGTGGGAACCCCACAACATATAGTTGCGGTTGTAGTTCGCTGCATCAAGCTTTGATGAAAAACCATTCAAAGTCAGATCAAATTCTTTGCTTGGTTTGATCTGCAAACTGACCAAACCACCTGTACGCTTACGTGTTTGCTCGAACAATGCAGAGCCCATCAAACCGGGATAATAAGCACCCGCTAAATCAGGATTACTCTTCGCCATCGTACTACCAGCGGCGATCTGCTCGTAACCCAAAATCTCTTGACCGTCACGACGCAAGCTACGTTTTTCGGAGAATGCCTGCACCATCAAGCCCAAGGTTTTTTCGTCATTTTTCCAATTTACCAAAGCGCTCATTTGCGGATCAGTTTTGCGTGGCAAATCGGCATAAACCATACCCAATGCCGCTTCGGCTGTGAGTTGATTTTTAAATTCTAAAGGCTTGCGTGTGATTACATTGATCGAACCAGCAACGCCGCCTTCTACCAGACTCGCTTGTGAAGTCTTGTTGACTTCAATACGACCAACCAATTCAGATGGCAGCAAAGTATAGCTGATGGAACGGCCAACACCTGCACCAGATTGATTCAATACGAACCAGTCACCGGCTGCCATGTTGTGACCATTGATCAAAGTTTGGGTCAGA
>JACQDW010000165.1 GCA_016200845.1 Burkholderiales bacterium
AGCGAAATTTTCTGTAAAAATTGCGCCCGGTCTGATTCAAAATACTTACCGAAACCATTGCATAAAGTACATACAATGCCCTCTCACTCTTACTATTAGAAGCGGAAGTGGGAGAAGGCTTTGTTGGCTTCAGCCATACGATGCACTTCATCACGTTTCTTCATTGCGCCGCCGCGACCTTCAGCGGCTTCCAACAACTCACCAGCCAAACGCTGTGGCATGGATTTTTCGCTGCGCTTGTTAGCAGCTTCACGCAACCAACGCATGGACAAAGCCAAACGACGAACTGGGCGAACTTCAACAGGCACCTGGTAGTTTGCACCACCAACGCGACGGGATTTTACTTCGACCAATGGTTTTGCGTTGTTAATTGCCAATGCAAATACTTCCAATGGGTCTTTACCAGATTTGGACTGGATGTGATCGAACGCGCCGTAGATAATGCCTTCAGCAACAGACTTCTTGCCAGACAACATCAACACGTTAACGAACTTAGATACTTCTACATTACCGAATTTTGGATCCGGCAAAATGTCCCGTTTCGGGACTTCACGACGACGTGGCATTTCAATTCCTTTCAATCTTCAGTTGAGCGGCCGATAACAGATTTATCAACGCTCGCGGTAGGCCATCATAGCCACCACTTACTCGGCTCATTCGAGACCGACACCTTTCCGAATTACGGAGATTTTACTGAGGTTAATTTACAAGCTAGTTACAGAGAATTTCCAGCGAACCAGAAATTACTTCTTAACAGCCTTAGCACGCTTAGAACCATATTTGGAACGAGCTTGCTTACGGTCTTTAACGCCTTGAGTATCCAAAGCACCGCGAACCATGTGGTAACGCACACCTGGCAAATCCTTTACACGACCACCGCGGAGCAATACTACGCTGTGTTCTTGCAAGTTATGGCCTTCACCGCCGATATACGAAATGACTTCGAAACCGTTGGTCAAACGTACTTTGGCAACTTTACGCAAAGCCGAGTTAGGCTTTTTTGGAGTTGTCGTATAAACGCGGGTACATACGCCACGTTTTTGCGGGCTGTTTTCCAGCGCCGGAGATTTGCTCTTAACCACTGCAGAAACACGTGGTTGGCGAATCAGTTGATTGATGGTTGGCATCGTTTTTAATCCAACAAAATACAACGTTAAACACAAACCCGGAAACGGTTGCCCGGGCCACTTAAAAATTCTATATAGACCCATCGAAATCCGATGGACTCTCGCGTATCTAGCAACAACACTCAGGATAAATAAATTCGCAGAGCGTGAAGATAAACCATATAAAATCGAGAACTCGCGAGTGTACACCTTATTTTTGGTCGAAGTCAACCGAGAATAAGGGAAAACAACAGGAACTCTGGGCTTTCTGTCAAGAGGCTTGTCTGCCAGACACGACAAAATTTTGATGGGCTGTTTTACTCAACCATCAGTGTCACTCCATTAGCACTGGCATGCGCGAGAAAAATTATGCTTTCTAGCAAGAGAAATGCTTTATATTGCTTTTCTTATGCCTATCTCTCATACCGATTCCCTTTTCATGCACTCACCAGCGCGCCACCAACGGCTTGGACTCATTTATTTAACAGCAAGTTATTTTCTGATCTCTTGCTTGCCGTTTTTTTCTGCTTTGCAAGGACGTGCGCCTGAACACTCCTGGCGCTTATTGGGATATGAGCTGGTATCTTGGTTGGTATTGTGGGCCGTTTTTCAAGCGCCACGCTGGTTTCACTGGGCCTTGCTGCCCGCCTTTTTTGCGATTCCTGTCGAAATCTATCTACGCCTGTTTTATGGGCAAAGTATTTCCACGCATCATCTGGGCATCATCACAGAAACCAGTCCGAAAGAAGCTGCCGAATTTTTGGGAAATGCGATTTATCTGCTGATTGGGCTGATCGTGTTGATTAGTCTGTGGTGGTGGAGCTGCTGGCGCGTTGCCAAATCACAGCCACAATTGGCATGGCGGCATGGTTCGCGCTGGTTTGTCATCGCCCTGATCGCTTTAAGCTCTCTGGCCTGGTGCTATGGACGAGCGGTGGGCGTGTCCAGCGCGTCCGCTTCTGGCTCGGGTAGCGCCGAGACAAGCACAGCGGAAGTCGATGAAGAAGACAGCTTGCAATTCATCCAGATACGCAATTGGGAAGAAGCCCAAGCGTGGATAGAACAACAAGCCGCCCTGCCCGCGTGGGCATCGGTGTTCTATGATGAAGAAAATTTTAGCCATACCTGGCCACTGGGCATTTGGGTGCGTGCGGTCGATTTTATTCAAGAAAGAAATTATCTTGCGAGCCTGAGCGAAAAGAATCGTGACTTCGTTTTTCATGCGCAACAGACGATTGATCACGATCAAGCGCAAACCATCATTTTGGTGTTGGGGGAGTCGTCGCGCTACGATCGATGGGGTCTTAACGGCTATGAGCGCGATACCACGCCGCATTTAAAACAAGAGAGTCATCTCGTGTCTTTCACGGACATGGTGACGGCGGTCGCTGCAACGCGCTTGTCGGTGCCTCTCATCATGACGCGCAAGCCGGCGACCCAGAGTTTAAAGCCGGGCTTTAGTGAAAAATCTCTGATCAGTGCCTACAAAGAAGCGGGCTTTTATACGTATTGGTTGTCCAATCAAATGAGCTTTGGGCAATTTGACACACCTAGCTCGGTGATCGCTAAAGAAGCGGATCAAACCAGCTTTTTTAATCTGGGCGGCTTTACCAATGGATCGAGTCTGGATGAAATCTTATTGCCAGCGATTGAAAAAGCCGCCAACGATGGTCACAAGAAAAAGCTGATCGTGATACACAGTTTGGGCAACCACTGGAACTACAGCCATCGCTACCCCAAAGAATATGACCGTTGGAAACCGTCTTTGTTCGGCATTGTCAAACCAGCCTACACCAATCTCAAGAACAAAGAGGCGCTCAATAATAGCTATGACAATTCGATTTTATACACCGACTGGTTTTTGGGGCAGATCATTGAACAACTCAAGAAACGGGCGGAGAGTACGGCTCTTTTTTATGTCTCAGATCATGGGCAAACTTTATACGATGGCAGTTGCAATCTGGCTTTTCATGGGCACAATACGCAATACGAATTTCATATTCCAGCCTTTGTCTGGTATTCAAATGTGTATGCACAACGATACCCGGAAAAAATCGCTGCGCTCAGACAAAATCAGAATCGCGCTTTATCGACCGAGAACGTGTTTCATTCCATGCTGGACATGGTGAATATCCGTTACCCCGACGAGCATCTTGAACGCAGTGTCTTTAGCCCACTCTGGCGCTATTCCACGCGCTATGTTGATAGCTATGGGTGGAGCAATTACGACGACGCGACATTGAAAGGTGACTGCCGTGAGGTGATTGATAATGGCAGCCCCTTAGTACAGGAAAAATAGAAGGCCTCACGTGGAGCGGATTGCATTGCTGCGCGCTCATTTGTAAATTACACTTTTAGAGTCTGCACACACACACCCTCCATGCACAGCGAACCAGCACCACAACTGACGCTATCCCAGACCACCGCGACCGAAGTGAGGGCCAGTGGTGCCTGGCTTGCGCATTTGCTGGCCGACCCACAGATACTTGAACACATAGAAAGTGGGTTTCGCACTGCGCATCAAGCATTGGACATTGAATGGGACTTGACGGAGATCGTCGCGTTAGACCATGTTGGCGCGCAGATTTTTTGGCAAACATGGGGCAGAGAATTACCTTTGACTGCCAAGTTACACCCCACCCAAATAGCGATTTTTTCCCGGCTAAGCGAAGTGTCGCGCTTAAGCTTGCCCAAGCCTGTCAAGGCAGCGCGTCTGCCTTTTGGTAAAGTCGGGCGGCTGTCGCTCAACTTTGTGCTGCACATGCTGGGCATGCTGGAATTATTGGGGCAACTCGTACTCGATTTAGGACGTTTTTTACGCCATCCACTGCGCGGTCCGTGGAAAGAAATATCTGCCAATATTTATCGAACCGGTTTTCAAGCCTTGGCTATCACCGCCTTGGTCGGGATGTTGATTGGTGTGGTGCTCTCCTATTTGTCAGCGCAGCAATTGCGCAATTATGGCGGCGATTTATTCATCGTCAATTTACTCGGTGTCAGCATCATCCGCGAACTGGGTCCTATGTTGGCGGCAATTTTGATTGCAGGCCGCTCCGGCTCGGCGATCACGGCGCAACTTGGTGTGATGCGTGTTACCGAAGAAATCGATGCGATGCAAGTGATGGGAATTCCAATTGGCTTCCGATTAATTTTACCCAAAGTGGTGGCGCTGGCATTGACCATGCCTATGATCGTGATCTGGACCGATGTGATGGCGCTGATCGGTGGCATGCTGTCGGCGCAATACATACTCGATATGTCACCCGCTTTTTTTATCCACAAACTATCCGACGCGGTGAGTCTGGCTAATTATTGGATAGGTTTAGGAAAAGGCGTGGTGTTTGGAATCTTGATTGCCATGGTCGCTTGCCATTATGGGTTGCGGATACAACCAAACACGGAGAGTCTGGGGCAAGGGACTACCAGCTCCGTGGTCGTGTCGATCACGATGGTGATTATCGCGGATGCGGTTTTTGCGATTGTATTTAGTGACGTGGGGTACTGATGCACAACGACCTGCACATCATCGAGATCGACCGCTTGCATTCACAATTTGGGCGCAATGTGATTCATCACAACTTGAATTTGCAAGTCATGCGGGGCGAGATTTTTTCGATTGTCGGCGGCTCGGGCTCGGGCAAAACAGTGCTCATGCGCCAGATGTTAGGCTTAGAAAAACCCAAGAGCGGAACCATCAAGGTGTTTGGCGACGACATCCACGCGCCACGCGAACACCACATCGACTACCTGCGCAAGCGATCTGGCATGTTGTTCCAGCATGGCGCTTTATATTCGGCGTTAAATGTGATTGAAAACGTGGCGCAACCTTTGCGCGAACTGGGGCATTTTTCGGAAACCTTAATTCAAGATGTCGCTTATCTGAAACTGCACATGGTTGGTATCGCGTTTGAACATGCAAAAAAGATGCCCTCTGACTTATCGGGCGGCATGATCAAAAGGGTGGCGCTGGCACGAGCCTTAGTGCTGGATCCCGAGCTTTTGTTTTTAGATGAACCAACCGCCGGACTCGACCCTGACAGCTCGGACGCTTTCGTGAATTTAATTCAATCACTACATCAGAATTTACGCTTAACGGTAGTGATGGTGACACATGATTTAGACACCTTGTTTGCACTTTCTTCGCGCATCGCTGTCATCGCAGACAAGCATGTGATTGCGCTAGGAACCCCCTTAGAAGTCAGCCAGGTACAACACCCTTTTATTGAAACTTATTTCCGTGGCGGTCGCGGCATACGCGCGATGGAAGTATTGCATACCTCACCAGTTCACATGGGAGATCAAGATGGAAAGTAAATCGCACGCCCTCATCGCAGGCGTCTTCACAGTGCTGCTGGCAGCACTGGCAACGGCGTTGGCACTGTGGCTGGGCAAAGATGAGATTCAGCGCAACTCCTATACCATTGCGACTAAACTCAAAGTCTCTGGCTTAAATGTGCAAGCCGCAGTACGCTATAAAGGCATCAAGGTGGGGAAAATTACCGATGTCGATTTTGATGCCAAAAATCCGGGGCAATTATTGATACAGCTCGATGTCGTGTCTGACACACCAGTCACACAATCAACCTACGCCACCTTGGGCTATCAAGGTGTCACTGGGATCGCCTATATCGAACTCGACGATGATGGCAGTCAACCTGCACCGCTAAACCGCGACAAACAAGGCATTGCCAAAATTCCCTTGCGTCCGGGACTGTTGCAAGACCTAGAAAATCGCGGCATGTCCATACTCAGTCAAACCGAGGAATTGAGCAAACGCTTAAACCAATTACTCGATAAGAACAATCAAGACTCCCTGATCACCACGGTCACACAGATCGGCAAGGCGGCAGCAGCGTGGGAACATGTCCCGGAAAAATTGGAGCCCGTACTGGCGCATCTGCCCAAGACCTTACAACAGGCAGAGGAAGGTTTTGATGCGTTTAAAAAATTCTCCGACAACGCAACACAAACCAGCACTAATTTCAACACCATGCTAGACAAATTACAAGCTGAAAATGAAACCATCAATCAGCTCACCAGAAACATTGATGCACTCAGTCTGACCCTGCAAACTGAAA
>JACQDW010000158.1 GCA_016200845.1 Burkholderiales bacterium
TCCTGGAAACAGCGGCGCCCCGGCTTGTTTGGAATCGTAGTTGCCGCCGTGTTGCAAGGCACGATGATTTTGCGGATCGGCCCACCCACGTGTGATGACGCCGCGCTGCCCCTGTGAGCCGACCTTTTGCGTATCGAATGGCAGGGTGACTAACCACACCGACAAGTTTGTTGCTGGTTTATCCGCCGCCAAGCGCAATTTGATTTTTGGCGTGCCAGAGAGATGCACAGCTTCGCGTAATTCAGGCGTGGCGTAGAGCAGGCGATGCGGGGATTGTTCTGCAGTGGCCAAGCTATCGCCCTTGAATTGCACATCATCGGTCCAGCGCTCGATCACTTTTTTGGCATTGGCGTTGAGGCTCAAATTGCCCACCGCAGACCCGCCTGCGCCAAAATACATGCGGATCTCTTGTGCGTCTGGATTAGGGAAATCAAGATAGGGCGTAGGCGCGCTGCCACGCTCAGCATCCTCACGCACAATCATGGCGCGTGCATCGTTCTCGACACCGTTATCGACGCCATACAAATAATGCGAGAACCAACGATTACGCATCTCCAGCGGAGGCGTGCCGCCACCATGCCCACCTTGATGCAAATACAGTTGCGCGGGCACGCCCAGCTTTTTAAGTGCGTCGTAAATTCGAATGGAATGCTCGGGCACCACGTTCCAGTCTTGCTGTCCATGTGCCAATAGTGTCGCCGCTTTCACGCCTTTGATCTTGGTCAGCAGATCGCGCTCTGCCCAAAAATCATTGTAATCGCCATGCAGTCGGTCAAAGTGTTTAGGGTACAAGCCATCGCGTATCGTGGCATTGCAATAGGCGCGCTTGTCCGGCGCACCGCTGTAAATGAAGTCATAAAGCTGATCGATGTCTTCTCCCAAATAACCACCCGGATGGCGCACCAAACCATTGCTGCGATAGTAGTGATAATACGACGTATTCGGCGCAATCGGAATAATCGCCGCCAAGCCTTCCACACCCGTGGTCGCCGCCGCCAGAGGAATCGTGCCGTTATACGAAGTGCCTGTCATCCCCACTTTGCCTATCGCCCAATCCGCCTTCACTTCCTCCTGGCCATCGATACTGGTATAGCCCTTGGCACGTCCGTTTAACCAATCAATCACCGCCTTAGGCGCAAGCTGTTCTGGCGCACCTCCCACCGTCGGACAACCCTGCGACAAGCCAGTACCCGGCGCTTCGGAATGTACCACGGCAAAGCCTCGCGGCAACCAAGTATCGATTTCACTGCGGGAAATTTCAGGGCGAACAGCAATGAATTTTGCCTGTTCATTCACAGGCCGTGGCGGAGGTTCCGCACCCAATTCATGCTTCACATCCCACATCTTTTGATTCTTCATCGTCCCCGCAAAATACGGCGAGGATTCATACACCACCGCCACCTTCAAGCCCTCGGTCTCAGTCTGGCGCGGACGCGTCACATCGACATGCATACGATCCAGTTTGCCATCACCATCGCTATCAAATTCAGTCTCCACCCACAACTCTTGCTTGATCCACTGCGTTCTATCCTGAAACGCAGGCACAAGCTGCGCCTGACCATTGAAGAAAACCGGGCGAGCTTTTTCTACTACTGTGGAGGGCGTTTGTGCTAGCACAACTCCGCTCAATACGGAAACAGCGAGTGCAAAAGAGGATTGGAAATTAGACATAGTAAGCATCACATTCGGTTGGGACGAAAGCGATCAGTTTAGAGCATCATCGTGTATGCGCCCATACAGATTTCTGATGTTTTTGTGACGAATTGAGCTGAATGATGGTGATCAATTGAAGTCTATAGAAATCACTATCCCACTCTTATTCACCAATACGCCCGAATTGATGTCAATCTTTTGAATCATTAATTCTCGCGTTCTTCCAACCGACAAAACAAGAACAAGTTCAGCCATTTGTCTTGATCATTGCAAGCTTCCGCTGTTTGTAAAACTTGTTAAAGTCAATAACTGTCATATGTATGGGCGGGAAACCACTACGCGAAATAATATCAGCGAGATTTGCTCTCAAGTAGGGGTAGATGAGGTTTGCCGAACCATCGCCCAACACCTCATCTAATTTCTTCGCTGTTAGATTGCGTATCTCGAAAATACCAGCCTGTTTCGCCTTCACTACAAAAGCGATCTTGTCTCTTATTTTAGCCGTGACGACATTACTGACTTCAATCTCATATATACCATCTCGCAGTTTCATGGAAGTCACATCAACAGTCACTTCAACGGTCGGATTTTCGTCTAAAAGAAAGATAGAAGGTGAATTTGGCTGAACCAATGAAATTTCCTTCAAATACACACGTTGAATTTGAAAAACTGGTGAATTTTTTTCCCCGTAAGCGTAAGCACCGAACGAAAGAAAAATCAAACTGCTCCAAACAAATAGCATGAGAGAAAAATCACGCTCGTTGAAAAATTTCATTGGACGAGAACCTTTACGATAATGACTTTTGACATATCCTCTTTGAGCACTGAGTGGGTTCAGACGTCGAAGCACATGGCCAATGAGAATTTTTCAAAACAAAGAAACTTACCCTCTCTTCATTGAACAATGATAGATATAAGGAGTCCCAATGAAAAGAAGAATTCCCAAAAACAAAAAGGAATAAAACGCAAATTGATACTCAAACAAAAATGATGCTAGATTCGGTTCTGAATTTCCGCTAATAAAGCCGGCAAGCACTCCCGCGAGCCTAGTGCCAAGACTGGTCGAGAAATACCAACACCCGATCGCCAAACCGACCAATTTCACAGGAGCAAATTTACTCACAAGTGAAAGCCCAATCGGAGCAATGCATAACTCACCCAATGCATGCAACAAAAAAACGAGCATAAAGGGCCATGGGCTAATCTTGTATTCGCCACTCAAGAGGGTTGAGACACACGACATTAAAATCGCAAAACTAACTGCGATTAAAATCACTCCAATACAAAACTTTCTTAGCGTCAAAAAGTCTATTTGATATCTAGCTAAACTCAACCATAACAATGCCAACAGTGGTGCGGAGACGATCAGAGCAAAAAGCGTCACCCCTGACAGCATTGTTGAAGTGAGTAACGAATCAGCACCGTCAAAGTTAGCAAAGTTAATCGCAAGCAAATTCACAGAGCTTCCGGCATACTCAAAGATTGCCCAAAAAACCGTGTTCAAAACAAAGATAGAAAACAATACGAACATCTTGTTCCGTCCGAACTTGCCATCTTGAAGACTTTCAATCACTAGCAAAGGAAGTGCAGCCAAGAATACAAGAACCAAGAGAATCATCATCTCTGTTCCGTCAAGATGCAAAAGAAAATTTGCGACAAGAATTAGGGCAGTAAGAAGCGCGAGCGAGTATGCCCACTGTTTCTTACTCAATGGAGTGTCACTCACTGCTCCCTTGCCAATGGAAAAGCACAACAAACTCAATGCCATACTGATCCCAGCCGCGAAAAAAACGACTTCGAAGACGGCTCCATTGCGAGTACCAAACAATTTTGTTGCCATATACTGAGTCGCGAATGGTCCGATCAGCCCCGCAGCATTAACGGCCATATGAAAGATTGTGAATCCAGAATCACGTCCCGAATCAGAATCAAACAACTTACTAACTTGAGCAGCGATCGTTGGTTTGTAAAGGCCATTTCCGACGACAATCGCCGCCAGTCCATATTTGAATGTAATAGGATCGGGGATGAGCAAAGTGAATATTCCACATGCCATCAAAACAGCCCCCATTGCAAGTGCAGTTCGATGTCCCAACAAGCGATCGGCGATCAAACCACCAATAATGGCCGCAGCATATAACAACGCTAGGTAACTCGAATAGATAAGATTCGCTTCAGTTTGTGCCGTTGAATCGCCACCATTCAATTGAAGTACAAAGTAAAGTACTAAGGCCCACCGAATGCCATAAAAAGCAAACCGTTCAAAAAATACCGAAGTCATCAACAACCAAAATGACTTCGAAAATCCAGGCGCGCCATGAGCATCTCAGCTTTCAGGATTAACCTTGGAAGTATTATCTAAACTTAAATTAATCATTGCCTGACTCCGAGACTTGCCCATAACCTAGTTTCAAATATCACTATGATATTTCTATTTTTACAAATTATCGCACATATACTCGCCTTTCTCGAATGGCATCTCTGAGTCAAATACAAAAATTTGAATCCCAACGATTTGCCCCCCAACACATTTGTAGAATATGCCCTCCCATATTCTACAGATCTGAAATATGAATCGCTTTTGCGAGGCCATATTTTAAAAATGGCCTCGTTGACTAGAACTTAACTCCCCATCGCCCTCCACACAAAAATCACCCATAGAAAAATCCCCCAGCCCTTGCTATGCTGCGCCTCTTTGCTTTTGATTGGTTCCAACGATGTCTTTCTTTTCTCGCCGTCCGGTGTTGTCGCTTGCCTTGGGTCTGACCGCCATTGCTGCTGTTACCACGACTGTTTTTTATCCCTGGAATGGTGATGCGCCTAAAGTAGCGATTCCTTTTGTCAAAAAGCCGCTGGCGACCAACATGCAATGGGAAGCGCAAATTGCGCCGTTTATGGACGCGTTTGCGCTGACGTCTGCGAGCGCCCCCGCACAACCCGAACAAGCGGAACAAGCCGAACAAGCAGATCAATTCAGCGATCCATTCGGCATCGCCATCGACAAGAATGGCAATATCTTTGTCGCTGATGCGGGCGAACACAACCGTATTTTGAAAATCAACCCTCAAGGTGAAGTCAGCGTGGTTGCCGGTGGCGCAGAAGGCTATCTAGATTCGAGTGCAAAGCAAAAAGAAGCTCGCTTTCACACGCCATCAGGCATTGCGCTTGATCCCCATGGCAATCTGTATGTCGCCGACACTGGCAATCACGTCATACGCAAAATCAACCCACAGGGTGTGGTAAGCACTTTCGCGGGAAATGGGCAAGCTGGGTTTCGTGATGGCGCGGCAGGGCAGGCACAGTTGAATGGCCCGATTGGCGTTGCTGTCGACAGGCAAGGCAGAGTGTGGGTGGCCGATACCTATAACGATAAAATCCGCATGATCACCGTCGATGGCATGGTGCACACCGTCGCGGGCGGCGATCACCCCGGCTATCAAGACGGGCTGGGGAGCGCGGCTTTATTTGATACGCCCAGCCAGATTGTGATCAATAGTTTGGGTGAAGCCATCGTCACCGACACCCGCAATAACGCTGTCCGAAAAATTTCCGAAAGAGGTGAAGTCAGCACTCTGATGCGCAGCGAGCCGGATGATCACGACGCACTATTACGCCGCCCCGTTGGTTTGGCGATCACGCATGATGATCATCTTTATGTCAGTGAACTCTCGCATGGACGTCTGCTGCAAATCGCGCCCAATGGCGAGAGTCGCGGCGTCACAGGCGTCGATATCGACATCATTCCGGGTGACGACACCAGCCCGCGTCTGCAAAATCCGGTGGGCATCGCCGTCGATCAGCGAGGCAATTTATTGATCAGCGATAATGCCAAAAATCGCGTGCACCTGATACGCTCACACATGCAACACGACGCCGCTCCAGTCGCCCCACGCGCACTTGCAAAACCCGCCATCAAGCCACTCCAATTGCCTTGGCCTTTATTGCCGCAAGATCAGCCGCATGAAGTGGTCGGCACCATCGGCGAAGTGCGCGGCAATTACGATGGCGAGAGTCGAGATCACTTCCATCGTGGTCTCGATGTGCAGGCAGCGATGGGTGATACTGTGGTCGTCATCAAAGACGAGAAAATCAAATCGCCCGTGCCCAGCTGGGCCGCCACCAGCATCAACGAAGGCATGCGCATTAACGCCCTCTCCTACATCCACATGAAAGTCGGGCGCACGGCGAAAGAGTCCAATCTCGATCCGCAAAAATTCCAACTCATCAAAGACTCCAGCGGCAAACTGCAACAAGTACGTATCCGCCGTGGCACCCGCTTTCACACTGGCGAGCCGATAGGCAGTATCAATAGCCTCTACCACGTCCATCTTAACTATGCACCGGAAGGCGATGTCATCAATCCTTTGACGCTGGGATTCCCCGGCTTTCAAGACAGCGTTGCACCGCATGTAGAGCAGATTCAAATCGCCAATCGCGATGGCGACATATTGCCCTTGCCGATACAAATGCAGGTACAAAAAAAATCAGCAAAGAAGAAACCAACACCAGAGCCGAAAGCCGATGGCCTGCTCCATCTTCCCCGCACATTAGAACAAGTGAGCATCATCGTCGACGCCTACGATCAAGCAGACGGCAATCTGGCAAGACGCCGCTTAGGGGTCTACGAAATCGCGTATCAAATTTTGGACGCTCAAGGCCAGCCCTTGCCCGGCTTTGAACAAGCCAAACTAAGCCAACGCTTCGACCGCCTACCCACCGATGAAGAAGCCGTAAAAATCGCCTACGCACCTCTCAGCGGCGTCACAGCACACGGCAACGCCCGCACACGTTTTCTCCACAACATCAGCAACGAAATTCATGACGGTCACGCGTTGCTCAATTATTGGAATATCAAAGAGCTGCCAGCAGGTGAGTATTTGATCCGCGTGTTTGTTAAAGATTTTGCGGGGAATCTGGCGACTGGGCGACGGGAATTGAGGGTGAGGATAGAGTAGGGATGTGCGCTGGAAAACCGCTCTGAAATCCGTTCTCGTCGGCAAAATCCCGCGTTTATCGCAAATATCAAATGGCAAAGGTGGTTACTCTACAATCGCGTCATTCCCTGCATGACTTTTGGAGCCAGTGATGTATCCACCGTTGAATAATCCGCTTGAGCCAGATTACGAAACATATCGCCGCTTGAAAAACACGTACATCCGTGACTCAATCTGGCGATTCATGTCCATTTTTGGTAATTTCAGTGTCGTGATGTTTCTCTTCTTTTTGCTACACTTTGAACCGACCGCCAGATGGTCACTTTCCGCTGTCCTCGTTGCGAGCTTTGCCTTCTTTTGCTTTCAAGCTGTTTCTGCTTGGGTGAACGCAAAACGTCAATTGAAAGTATTTTTAAGTAATCGCTGGGAATTGACTGAAGAATTGATTTCACCTGTCGTGACCAGGGAATTTGTTTCTCCGCTTGATCCTATCACTACCTTTGACCTGTGCGCCGATGCGGTTTCGAGCATTACCATTGCACAAATGCTAGGCTCTACCAAGGGTTTGCACTTCTCTTACGATCCATTTAAGGGAACGATCTCTTTGGCGCGCTCGACACCCGCTTTCTTGAATCTTGCGGTTTGCATAGAAATTCAAATGCAGCAAGGGCAAGTGACAACAGTAAAGCTACAAAGCAAGCCTGGTTGGACCCGATTCTTCTTGCAAAATGGCGACGCCTATCAGTGGGTGACAAAGGTGACTAAGCATTTACAAGAGCGATTGCAACAAAAACGGTGTGCGCTTGATGCAGCAAAACGCGAAGCTGCCTTGGAGAAGGCGGCATTGGAGTCTCAACTAGCTGCCTTACAAGCTCAAGTCGAACCACATTTTCTGTTCAATACTTTGGCGAATCTCAACTATTTGATACGCACTGATGCCACTCTGGCGCAAGAATTATTGGCACATCTGGTGGGGTATTTGCAAACCGCAATGCCTGATCTACGATCGATTTCCTCTAACGTCGGTAAAGAATTGGAACTGGTCGAGCACTTCTTACACATTATGCAGATGCGTATGGGAAGGCGCTTGCAATTTGCCCTCACCTGCGAGGAACCAGTGCGTGCAATGGCTATGCCACCAGCCATGCTCATTTCTTTGGTAGAGAATGCGATTAAACATGGTTTGGAAAAAGCGACCCGTGCAGGACGTATCGACATAAGTGCGCGTTCGGAGCAAGATAAAATTGTGATTGATGTCGTGGACGATGGTGTAGGCTTGCAGGACAATGCGGGTCAAGGAGTTGGCTTAGCGAATATCCACCAACGCTTGGCACTGTTGTATGGCAATGCCGCAAGTATAGAGATCATGCCAGGTAAGTCACAAGGGGTGCTAGCGCGTATTAGCTTCCCTAAGCCATCAGTATCAAATTGAGAGTGAATCAGTAAATGAGTACAGCAATTATTGTCGAGGACGAGCCACTATTGCGCGCTGAATTGCGGGACCACTTATTCGCACAGTGGCCAGAGTTACAGATTGTAGCTGAGGCCGAACATGGGGTAGAAGCACTACGCTTAATCGGGCAACATCAAGCAAACATCGTATTTTTGGATATACAAATTCCAGGAATCAACGGCCTAGATTTGGCACAACACATACCGGAGGGCACTCAGATCGTATTCGTGACCGCCTATGCCGAACATGCCTTGCGCGCTTTTGAAACGGGCGCAGTCGATTATCTGGTGAAACCGATTGATGCACATCGAATTGCGACCACAGTGCGACGTTTGAAAGCACGTACACAGGCGCCCAAAAAACTCACTTCGGAAGAATGGCAACGTGCCCTGCCAACACCAAACACATCCTACTTGAAATGGATCAAAGCCTCGGTCGGCGATACGGTACGACTAATCATGGTAGACGAGGTTCTGTATTTTAGTTCCAGCGATAAATACACCCGTGTCGTGACCAAGACTAGTGAAGCCATTATTCGTCTCACCTTAAAAAATCTGATTGAACAATTAGATTCTGACCGTTTCACACAAATTCATCGTGGCACGATCGTCAATCTACAAGCGATCGATCGCATTGAACGCATCGATGGTGGCATGTACATTTATCTGCGCGATAGAACAGAAAAACTCCCAGTGAGCGAATCTCTGATGAAGCAGTTTCGCCAAATGTAAGCGATGTCATTTACCACTGACTCACAGACTAAACTATAAGGCAATCAGTGCAAAAATACTTAAGGAAAAAAGCGCCACCAAAAGTAGCACAACGGTACGCCACAAAGTGCCTAGGAGGCTGAGTTGGTAAGGTTCGCGCAAATGTTGAAACATGTGGGAGGAATCAATAGTAATAGTAGGGTTGAAATCCCATATCAATTTGCCGCGCCCAATATCGCATAACATCAGCAAGATTGACATGAACACGACACAAGACATCCCTTCCAAATATCAATCAAAACACGCCCTCAATTGGCGTGTTTTGATTGCCTCATTTAGCGAATTTTCGGTTTACTCAATTCACCCAATCGCCAAACACCCATCAAAAACTGTAAGGACACTTGGGTGTCTTGCGTAGTTCTACACCCCTTAAGTCAACTTAGGTTTGCAGCCGATCCTGGCGCTGGTGTACCAGTCTCCCTGCCGCATAGGTCGCCGCGACTGTGCGGTCGTCACCTAGTAGTGCCAGGGTAAATAACAACTCTTCCAAACTGTTGGTCATGGCCGTGCGTCGCGCTAGTAGGGGTGTTGCTGTTGGATCGAGCACGATAAAGTCGGCCTCGGTGCCTGCGATAAAATTCCCTACCGTTCCTTCTAGTTGCATGCTGCGTGCACCGCCCAATGTCGCCAGATAGAACATACGTAAGGCGGGCAAAAAGGTGCCGCCCAAGCTGGCAACCTTGTAGGCTTCGTTCATGGTGCTGAGCATAGAAAAAGAGGTGCCAGCGCCGACATCGGTGGCTAACGAGAGTGCGACTTGCTGTGCGTCGGCATGTTTAAAATCGAATAGGCCGCTACCAAGAAACAAATTCGAAGTCGGGCAGACGGCGATGGCCGATTGCGTCTCAGCCAAGCGCGCGCGGTCAGCATCGTCTAGCCAGATGCAGTGGCCAAACATGGCACGCGGGCGCAACATGCCGAAGTGATCGTAGACATCGAGATAGCTGCGCGCTTTTGGGTAGAGCGATTTTGCCCATGCCACTTCGTCGATATTTTCTGCGACATGGGTTTGTAGATAGGTATCAGGATAGGCACGCGCCAGTTCGCCTGCTAATTGCATCTGCGCATCGCTCGATGTGGGAGCAAAACGCGGGGTGATGGCGTAGAGTTGGCGACCGCGCTTGTGCCATCGCTTGATCAGCGCTTCGCTTTCGCGGACGCCACGCTCAGCCGTATCTTGCAGAAAATCGGGGCAGTATCTATCCATCATGACCTTGCCAGCCACCATGCGCAGATTGCGTTTTTCGCTTTCGCTGAAAAATGCGTCTACCGATTCGGGATGCACAGTGCAGTAGACCATGGCTGTGGTGGTGCCACAGCGCAGCAATTCGTCGATAAAAAAATGGGCGACTTCAACCGCGTGCTCCGGGTCACCAAACTTGCGCTCGGTCGGAAAAGTGTAGCTCTCCAACCATGGCAAAAGGCTGGGCGCTGGTGAAGCAATCATGTCCGTTTGCGGATAATGCACATGCGTGTCGATAAAACCGGGCAAGATGATTTTGCCGCGATAATCATGCACAGTGACGGTTTGCGGTAAGTGTGCCTTTAAATGGACGTAATCGCCTACTGCCACTACTTTGCCTTGCTCGATAATGAGCAAGCCATCTTCATGCCAGGCGTAAGCTTGTTGGTGAAAAGCAGGGTCGTTGACGAAATGCAGCACGCTGGCGCGGTAGGCTTGCGGCCCGCTAGGGGGTTTGCTACTGGACGGCGTGTTGGCCATAGTGGCGCATCTTTCGTTCTAGAGATGGTGTATTGGTTTGTAGCTCGGCTTCCTTACCGGAGACCTCTGCACAACTTACTGCGCAACCGGATTTTACCGAAGCGTTTACCCTATTCTCTTCAAAAACACATCATCAATTTCCAAATTAGGGCCGAACTGATAGGTCGTTACGCCTACGTGTGCAAAACCTGCTTTGCGATAAAAGGCGGCGGCTCTTTGGTTGTGTTTCCACATGCCTAGCCAGAGGTAGTCTGCGCCGGATTCTATGGCGGCTTGCTCTGCTGCGGCTAATAGTGGGAGAGCGGCGCCTTTGCCGTGCCAGTTTTTTTTGAGGTAATAGCGGTATAAGGCAATGGCCTTTTCTTGTGTGATGCAAGCTGGTTGCGGCTTGTGCGCTACCTGCGCAAAACCGATGAGTTCATCTGCGTGAAACTGCAACAGCACTACATAATGCGGATCGCAAATTTCTGCCAGTTGCTGAGCCAGACCAAAAGCCTGATCACAATGCTGGCGCACGTCTTGCGGGTCATTGAGTTCGAGATAGGTATCGATAAAAGTTTGCCGTGCCAACGCAGCCAGGGCGTCAGCATCAGATTCGGCGGCGCGCCGGATGACATACTGCATGATTTGTTTCACTTCCGATTTTCTCTACTTCGGTTTCGCGACATCCGCACAGGCATCTGACTTTAATGGGCCGAACACTTTGCGCAAGCCCGCGATGCCACCCATCTGCACGATATACACTTCTTTTTCGTTCGGACTGACATACAAAAAATGTCGATAGCCATCGCGGATTTTGCCGACTTCGTTTAAGAGATGGAGCTTGATAGTGGGGTCAAGTTGCGGCACAGGATCGGCCAGCGGCAGGTCTTTGGTGAGACCCACCGGGCTGACACAGGCCTGAAAATGTTTGACCAGATGGTGCTCAGCTTCCGCTGCCTTGTTTGCGTCATTTTGGGCTTGGCTTGGCATACTTATCGCTCCGGCTAACAGCACGCTCAGTCTTAACATACTCTGAAATTTTTTCATGGTTTCTCACAATTGAACATCCATCTCACTCCAAACTGATCCCTCAGGCAAGCAAAATACGCGCCCCAAAACATATCGGCCAGTGGCATTTCTATCTCGCCATTTTCTGCTAGTCTGTGAAACAGGCGCTCGGTTTCGGCGCGACTATCAGGCTCAAGATTAATACTCATATTATTGCCGAAGTCCACCATGAACCCCATTGATGCAGGGGCATCGGTCGCCATCAACACATGCCCGCCAAAAATCGCCAGCTCAATATGCATAATGAGATTGAGATCATGCTCTGCCATTGGTGGCTGATCGGGTTGTGGAGGCACGTCCCTAAAGCGCATCACGGGGCCAATAAACTCACCACCGAATACCGATTTATAGAAATAAAACGCCTCTTCCGTGTTACCCGGAAAATTGAGATACGTGCTGACACGTGCCATGATTTTCTCCTTCACCGTGCGGCAGACGATAAGACAGAAACCTTAACAGTTCAGCCGCAAACCCGCAAGACAAGGTAACTATTGAGCGCGATATGCAACAAAATTCCTCTTAGATTTTATGACAAATGTCAGGTCAAACTGGTGGCAAGTGCTTCTACTACATTTAATGCGTAAGCGACATACTGCACACCACATCACAACTCAAGGAGACTATTGATGAACTTCACGACACTATGTAAGCGCAATTTACTGAGCATCGCCTGTATCAGCGTATTCGCCTGCCTTCCCGTTGACGCATCAACCCTGATTCAACATGTGCGCGTCTTTGATGGGGAACGTATGCTGCCTGCCCGCCATGTTCTGATCGATCAGGGAAAAATCATTGACGCCAATTACTCGGGAAAGATCAACCCCGAGATGCGCGTGGTTGACGGCAAAGATCGCACTCTTTTGCCTGGCTTAATTGATGCTCATGTCCACGCTTACCAAGATCAGGATTTGCCTTTGTTATTTGGCGTGACTTCGCACATCGATATGTTCAGTGCCGTTAATGTGATGCAAGGCGTCAAAAAACGAATGGCAGAAGGCAAGAACAAAACAGCACCTGATCTGTTTTCTGCAGGAACGCTCGCCACTGCACCAAATGGACATGGCACTGAATATGGCATGACGATAGAGACGCTTGTGAAACCCGAGGAAGCCCAAGCATGGGTTGATAAGCGCATTGCCGAGGGCTCAGATTTCATTAAAATCGTGATGGAACATGGTGGTTCTTCTCACAGTTTTAACAGCTTAGATGTGGCAACGGTACAAGCCTTAATCAAGGCCAGTCATACTCGCAAAAAACTGGCCGTGGTGCACATCAGCAGCTTTGAAGACGCCCGTGCAGCATTAGCAGCGGGTGCCGATGGCTTGGTGCACCTATATAATGGCGCGGAGATCAGCGAAACTCAGACAAACGAATTAATCGCACTCGCCAAAAAACACAATGCCTTCGTCATTCCGACACTCTCGGTCTTGGAAAGTATCGCGGGAGTTCATCCTGACGACGTTTTACAAGACGGCAGCGTCACCGCACTACTTAGCAAGAGTCAATTAGCTAGCCTGAACTTGAGCTATGGCAAAGCCACCAAACCAGAACTTCTCGTCGCGCCCAACAAACTGAGCGCGGCATTCCATGCAGCGCATGTGCCAGTGTTAGCGGGCACGGATGCTGGCAACAGTGGCACCATGCATGGCGTCAGTTTGCATCATGAGATGGCGGCGTTAGTCAACGCAGGACTCAGCCCTAACGCGGCGCTGGCGGCAGCGACATCGGCCCCGGCAAAAGCATTTCGTTTATCCGACCGCGGCA
>JACQDW010000178.1 GCA_016200845.1 Burkholderiales bacterium
GGCATGCGCGCCCATTTTTTCGTGACCGAAGTCGATGGAGCTGGCGTCAATCGAGATGTTCAAGCTACCTGTTTTTGCAGCACGGTCGAGGCTTACTGTGCCCTCAGTTTTAGTGAATTTGCCGCGCCAGACGGAAATTCCTTTGTGATCAGCTTCAAAACTAGGATAGGTGTGTGCAGGATCGATTTTGTAGCTTTGCGCTTGTGATGCGGCGCTGATGGTCAATGCGAGAAGAGCGAGGAGTGTATTGCGTTTCATGATGAGGCTCCAGAAAATGTTGGTGGAATTTACTGCGCGAAAAATTTAAATTGGATGCTGACGTCATCGGCGATCATGCTGGTGTCTTTCCATTCACCTTCGCCGATTTGGAATGCGAGACGTTTGATGGTGAGCGTGCCTTCAAAACTGAGTTGCTTGCCTTCGGTTTTGACGATCAGTGGGAATTGCACGTTTTGTTTGCGCCCTTTAATCGTGAGTACGCCGCTGACTTCTAATTTGCCCGGTGCGACTTGTTTCATCGCCGTCGATACAAAATTGGCGAGCGGGAATTGCGGCGCATTGAACCACTCTTTCTTTTGCACTTCTTCGTTGTACTCTGGCGCAGGTAATTCTAAGCCGCGCATATCAACATCAACGCTCGCCTTAGATAATTCTGGTTTGGCGCTGTTGTAGTCGATGGAGGCGTTTAATTTCTTAAATTTTGCCAATATCGGGACGTCCATTTGTTTGAAGCGGACTGTGATACTACTTTTGCTTTGATCCAGTTGTAAGGGACTAGCTCCGACATGCGTTGAGATGCAAATCAGGCTGAACGCGGCAAGCAATTTCATAATAATTTTTGTGCTGGCACGAGGTAAATGGTGGAGTGTGTTCATTGTGTGTCTTTCGTCAGGGCGCGTGGGAGCATGCGATTGGTGATGCCATCTTTGTCGATGAAGTGATGCTTGAGTGCAGCGGCGATATGCAGAGAGATCAGCATCAACATGCCAGTCGTGAGAATCTCGTGCAGCGTTTTTAATTGCAGCTTTAAGAGTGGATCGGGGGCGATGGGGGCGGGCAATTCAAATAAACCCAGATACACCACGGGAAAGCCAGCGGCGTAGGTGTAAAAATATCCTGAGAGGGGAACTGCGAACATGAAGAAGTACAAGGCGATATGCACACTGTGAGCGGCGACTTTTTCCCATTTCTCCATGCTCTCAGGGTAGGCTGGAGCCGCTTGAAACAGACGATTGATCAGGCGTATTGCGACCAGCGCGAGTACGGTGACACCTATCCACTTATGCCAGGAAAAAAGTTTAAGTTTAGTTAAACTAAATTGCAGGTCGGTCATATAAAAGCCGAGCGCAAAGGCGGCGATGATGAGTAGGGCAATCAACCAATGCAGAGCGATGCTGAGTTTGGAGTAGCGGTTCATGGAGGCCTCAAAAAGACAATTAGTTCTAAGTAGGACTAATATACCAAAGAAAAAGAAAGTGTGTTGGCAGCGTTTGAAATTTATTGGAGCAAGAGGCCAGCATTGTCATGTGTGTTTGAACAAGATTTGTAGGATGCAGTCTGACGTTTAAAGTTCAAATTCTTACAAATATCAAGATTTATATTGTTGAATTGGAAAAATATTTAGAGGGTTTACTCTAAATATTTACAAGTCTATGTAGATACCACTTTCAACTTCGGTAAATTTTCGACGAGATGTTTCTGCAAGTAAATTGAATTGCTTGGAAATTTAATTTAACTAAATACGCATATAGGAGAATTTAATTTTAATCATTGTTGATTTTGCTGATGCTTTTGTCTGAATCACGCAACGGAAAGAATTTCGCTAAAGAAATACCAGTTGCATAAAAACCACTCCGTTGTCTCTTAAATGTATAAAACTCGTACATTTTTTCAGGTTTTTAAACAAATTCGTCGATTTCAATTCCCGCGAACGGCGAGTCATGGCATATTGGCGCTTCGGATTGATGAATTAAAGTGCAGTTTTTGCCGTGTAAGCGTCAAGATTCTAAACTTTGATACGCCTACTCCGAAGGGGGAGGTGGCATGCGGTCATCCGCCGCGTGGTGCCATATAACGGGCAACAAGCCCAGTGACGACAATGAAAAGGTTGAAAATAATGAAACAAGCGAAAGTAGTTTTACGTCCTTTGATGATTGCAGTAATGGTTGCAGGTGCGTTCGACGCAATGGCAGCAGACCGTGTTGATTTGGAAAAGAGTACCGGTCTCGCCAAAGCGGCTTCGGTGATGTCTGTTAATGGATTTGTTCACGCGGCAGCGCACATCGGCCTCTCGACTGATGAATTGAAATCTTTGCGTAGCCCAAGTTTTGACTATCGCTAAATTGAAGGCAGCGGTTAATGTCACCGAGAACGATCAAGCTAAATTATTTGTTAAGCAAGGTAAAGATGGCGTGGCACGTTTGGTGTATGCGGTTTCTTTCTTGTCCAAGGATAGTGCTAAGCCTAGCCGTCCACATTTCATGATCGATGCAAATACTGGTCTGATTTTGGAACAGTGGGAAGGCATTACGCATGTTGATGCAACAGGCCCTGGCGGTAATGCAAAGACAGGTCAGTATGAATATGGCGTGAAATACGGCCCATTGGTTGTGACTGCAAACTGCACGATGGATAGCACTAACGTTTCCGCAGTTAACTTAAATGGCGGCACAACAGGCACAACACCTTTCCAATTCGCTTGTTCACGTAACACCTACAAAGCGATCAACGGTGCCTATTCTCCAATCAATGACGCTTACTATTTCGGTCAAGGCGTGTTCAACATGTATCAGACATGGTTGGGCATTCGTCCTATCAGCCAAAAGCTGGTAATGCGCGTTCACTACAGCTCTAACTACGAAAATGCATTCTGGGATGGCAGCACAATGAGTTTCGGCGACGGTGCGACAACTTTCTATCCATTGGTATCGATGGACGTTGCTGGTCACGAAGTGTCTCACGGCTTTACTGAGCAAAATTCCGCTTTGGTTTATTCTGGTATGTCTGGCGGTATGAATGAAGCTTTCTCTGATATGGCTGGTGAAGCAACAGAGAACTTCATGAAGGGTACAAATGACTTCTTGGTTGGCCCAGAAATTTTCAAAGGTACAGGCGCGTTGCGTTACATGGCTAACCCAACGCAAGATGGTCGCTCTATCGATAACGCAGCTAATTTCACTAGCAGCTTAGACGTTCACTTGAGTAGCGGTGTGTACAACAAGGCTTTCTACTTGTTGGCGACAACGACGGGTTGGTCAACACGTAAAGCGTTTGAAGTAATGGCGGACGCAAACCGTTTGTACTGGACTTCTAACAGCACATTTAACGATGGCGCTTGCGGTGTAGAAAAAGCGGCGTTAAACCGTGGTTATGTTGTCGCTGACGTGACAGCAGCGTTTAGTGCCGTTGGCGTTACTTGTTCCACGACGACGCCACCACCAAGCGGCGGTGTGTTGACTA
Source organism: Burkholderiales bacterium (assembly GCA_016200845.1). Lineage (GTDB taxonomy): Bacteria > Pseudomonadota > Gammaproteobacteria > Burkholderiales > Burkholderiaceae_D > Undibacterium. Next base: position 3,460 of record JACQDW010000178.1, read on the forward strand.
AAGATGTTGCTGTGACTTTCTCTGGCGCGACTGGCGCGACTGCAAATTACACATTCGCAGTTCCAGCTGGCGCAACTAACCTGACATTCAAGATGTCCGGTGGTACAGGTGACGGCGATTTGTACACACAATTTGGTGTGGCGCCAACGACAACTTCTTACTTGGCTAAGTCCGACGGCTCTACCAATGCAGAGACCATCACAATAGCAGCACCATCAACAGGTACGTACTACTTGATGGCTAAAGCATATGCTGCTGTGAGTGGTGCATCTATCGTTGCTAGCTATCAAACAGGTACAACTAGCGGTAACGTCTTGGTGAGCGGTGTAGCTCAAACTGTAAGCTTGGCAACTGGCACTTCTAAGTTGTACAACATCACAGTTCCAGCTGGCAAAACAAGTTTGACATTCACATTGTCTGGCGGTACAGGCGATGGCGATTTGTATGCTCGTATGACGACCGCGCCAACGACAACTAGCTACACTAAGAAGTCAAACGGTGCTACTAACACAGAAACAATTACTTTCAGCGCTCCAGCTGCAGGTACTTACTATTTGTTGGTGAATGCCTACTCTGCAGTGGGTAGTGCAAGTGTTAAAGCTGTAGTTCAATAAGCAGTGGAATGAATTATTGATGAGCAAACGATGCAGGAGGGCTGTTCATTCGTTGTGCTCATCAACTGATTGCTTGTTCTAACCAAGCTGAAAATAAAAAAGCCGTCGATGTATTCGACGGCTTTTTTTATTGCTGCGGTTCTCGCCGCATTTGTGTTTTAAATCGCTTTCGCTAATTTCGCGGCGTTGCCGGTGTAGTTAGCTGGCGTCATCGCTAACAAACCGTCTTTGGCTTCCTGTGGAATATTTAAAGTCAGGATGAAGTCGCGCAAAGCGTCTTTGGAGATGCCCTTGCCACGAGTCAGCTCTTTCAATTGCTCGTAAGGGTTCTCTATGCCGTAGCGACGCATCACGGTTTGTACTGGCTCAGCCAATACTTCCCAAGTAGTGTCGAGATCTTCGGCCAGACGCGCTTGATTGGTTTCCAGTTTATTCAAGCCACGGACACAGCTATCGTAAGCCAATAAAGTGTAGCCGAGCGCGACGCCGATATTGCGCAAGACGGTGGAGTCGGTCAAGTCGCGCTGCCAGCGGGAGACTGGTAATTTTTCAGCCAGATGCTTGAGCAAGGCGTTGGCGAGACCTAAGTTGCCTTCGGAGTTTTCAAAGTCGATCGGATTGACTTTGTGCGGCATCGTCGAGGAACCGATCTCACCAGCCTTGGTTTTTTGTTTGAAGTAGCCGACCGAGATATAGCCCCAGACGTCGCGGTTCAAATCCAGCAAAATCGTATTGGCACGGGCAAATGCGTCGAACATCTCTGCCATGTAATCATGCGGCTCGATTTGTATGGTGTAAGGGTTGTAGGTCAAGCCCAGACGCTGTTCGATCACGTTCTTGGAAAAGCTTTCCCAATCATGTTGAGGATAGGCGGCAAGGTGAGCGTTGTAATTGCCGACCGCGCCATTCATTTTACCTAGGATTTCAACCTGTGCGACACGTTGTGCAGCGCGCTGCAGGCGGGCGACGACGTTGGCCATTTCTTTGCCCAGCGTAGTCGGGCTGGCTGTCTGACCGTGAGTACGCGACAGCATAGGCACGTCGGCATTGTCGTGAGCGATTTCTGTTAAGCGAGCGATGAGCTTCTGCAATGCGGGCAACATGACGCTATCACGTGCGGTCTTGAGCATCATGCCATGCGAGGTGTTGTTGATGTCTTCAGAAGTGCAAGCAAAGTGAATGAATTCGGCAGCGGCTTTGAGTTCTGCAGTAATTTCAGGAGCAATCGTCAGAGCGCGTGCTGGCAAATGTGCATAGCTATCAGGGAGCGCCAAACCGACAGATTCTTTCAGCCAGTATTCCACCGCTTTCACGTCGTGATTGGTGACCGCTTCGATCGCCTTGATGCGAGCCGCGTCTTCTTCCGAGAATTCAGCCGCGATGCGGTTGAGTAAAGCATTGGCAGCATCGGAGAAAGGTTTGATTTCGCTAAAACCGGCGAGTGAAAGTGCTTGCAACCAAGAAATTTCTACTTTGACGCGATGGTGCATGAAACCCGCTTCCGACAGCGTTGCACGCAAAGCGTCAACTTTAGAAGCATAACGTCCATCCAATGGAGAAAGGGCTGACAGTGTAGAGAGTGGCATAGGATGATTTGAAAATGAGTGGGAATGAATAGCGATGTCTTGAGAAAAACAACAGCGATGCGAATAAAACTCAGCCTAAGTGGCAAGGTAGCGCGGCAAAAAACCGACAGTCTGGTGAAATTGCCTTGTCGCAATTCTAAAGCCTGTGTCAGGATGGGAAGTCATTTCTTCGACTCTTCGCACCCGCCTCTTCTATTTCGCTGAATAATGACTTCGCGTAAGCTCACTATTTTAACATGGTTTGCAGCAGGTTTTTTGATGCTTGGTCGGCGACAGGGGAGAGTGAGAGGATTGTCGAATGACGATGGGATGGTGATGCTATAATCACAGTTAATTACAGTGTAATTGTTATAAATTATATTTTTAACATTTATCGAATATATATGAAATTAATCGGTTCCCTCACCAGCCCCTATGTCAGAAAAGTGCGTATCGTCATGGCGGAAAAAAAGCTGGATTACGCACTTATTCTCGAAAACGTCTGGGCACCTGATACCACCATTTCGCACTCCAATCCCTTAGGCAAAGTACCTTGTTTGCTAATGGAAGACGGTGGCGCCATGTTTGACTCAAGAGTGATCGTTGAATACCTCGATACGTTGACGCCGGTAGGCAAATTAATCCCACCCAATGGTCGCGAACGCGCTGAAGTGAAGAGCTGGGAAGCTCTGGCGGATGGCATTTTAGATGCGGCGGTGTTGGTACGTTTAGAGCGTACTCAGCGCGAGCCAGCACAGCAAAGCGAAGCCTGGATCAACCGTCAGCTCGATAAGGTCAATGCGGGGCTGAAGGCGATGGCAAAAGGTTTGGATGAATCTCCATTTTGCGTCAGCAATCATTTGACTCTGGCAGACATCAGTGTCGTTTGCTGTCTGGGCTGGCTGGCATTTCGCTTCCCTGAGCTGAGCTGGCGTGATGACTATCCAAATCTTGCCAAACTTTATGACAAATTGTTAGACCGTAGCTCGTTCCGGGAAACGATTCCTGAGTAAATGCCTGGGATTTACCGACGAAAAAAAGCATGTTGATCGACAACATGCTTTTTTTTCGTCGTGAAACTTGGTTGGACTTATCCGCGCAGAGAGAAGTTGATGCTGGCTGTCGCGAGTATGGTCGTTGCTTTGCCATCTTCCAGATAGGGCTTGAATAAGGCGCGTAATAAAGCCATTTTTGCAGACTCATCTAAGCGCGAGAAGCCTGAGGATTTGAGAATTTCGACTTTCTCTGCACGACCTTTGTCGTTGACCAGCACTTGCATCACAACGCGGCCTTCTTCACCCATACGACGTGCCATTGCCGGATAGTCTGCCTGAGGCGCTTGTATGTATTCGACTGCATTGACTACCTTGGGGCCGACTGGCTCGGCTTTTGCAATTGTTGGCGCGTGGCTCACTGGCGCTGGGGCGGCCTGCGGTGGCAAATCTGGCACGCTAGGTGCGACCGTGATCGCGTTCGGTGAGTCGTGATTGACGGCTAATTGTTGAATGACCGGTGGCGGCAAGATGTTGCTTGGCTTGACCACTTTTTCCACTTTGACTGTGCGAATTTCTTGTTTTGGCATCGCCGTAGGAACCATCATCACCACGGTTTCTTTTGCCGCCGGGCGTAAATATTGCACAGGGTTTAAAGCAATCAACGCGAATAACGCCACATGACCCGTGATGATCAAGCCACCAGTGGTGAATTTGCGAGGGAGTAGTGAAGAAGCGTGCGCAGTCATTTTCTTGCCTTTGTCTTTGATTTGCTGGGCGATGCTCAGTTAATCAATCTAAATAAGAACAATTCGTATTTAGATTATGCGGCAAAAACAAAGTAACTGCAAGAATTTTGTGCGGTGCGATAGTGGGTTTAATTGCGATGGATCAAAAAAGACGTTGCGCACTGTCAAACTACGCGCCCATTTCTTCACCAAGGCGTACCGCCACAGCGG
>JACQDW010000024.1 GCA_016200845.1 Burkholderiales bacterium
GGCTTTCGCGACTTCACCCGCATCGCCGGATCGTCGCCAGAAATGTGGCGCGATATCAGCTTGGCCAATCGTGACGCAATTGTGCAGGAGTTAGATTCTTATACGCTGCGTTTGAGTCATTTGCGGGAGGCTCTGGTGCAAGCCGATAGCGAGAACTTGGAAGCCATGTATAGACGTGCTCAGGAGGCGCGCTTGAATTGGATTGCGGCTATCGAGGCGGCTGAGGCGCAGAGTAAAGATGGTGGCGATTGATCTAAATCAGTAGCGTGCGTGGCAAGCGCCCGCACGAATAAATGTATTCGAATTGAGAACAGCATGAAAGAACATAGCAAACATTATCCGCCTTACCTCGACCTGCAACCGGTGATGAAAGTGCAGGGCACGGTGCGTCTGCCGGGGTCTAAGAGTATTTCAAATCGCATTTTATTGTTGGCAGCTTTGTCCAAAGGTACGACGCAGATTCGCGATTTATTGGCGTCGGACGATACTTTGGTGATGCTCAATGCTTTGCAAAAATTGGGTGTGCATTGGACTCAGGAAGGTAATACCCAAAACTATACGGTGATTGGTGCTAACGGTGCTTTCCCCCAGCATCAGGCTGATCTGTTTATGGGCAATGCCGGTACCGCCATACGTCCTTTGGTGGCAGCGTTGGCTGTCTTAGGTGGCGACTATACGGTGCATGGCGTGGCACGTATGCATGAACGTCCGATTGGTGATTTGGTCGATGCTTTAAATGGTGTCGGCGCGCAGATTGCCTACACCGGTAATCCCGGTTATCCGCCTCTGCATATTAAGCGCGGCCATATCCATGCGCAACAGATGCAAGTGAAGGGCAATGTTTCGAGTCAGTTTTTGACAGCCCTGCTGATGGCGGCACCCTTGGCAGCGCAGCATGCCGATGTGGTGATCGCCGTGATCGGTGATTTGATTTCTAAACCTTATATTGAAATCACCTTAAATTTGATGGCACGTTTTGGTGTGCAGGTCGAGCGTGATGGCTGGCAGCGTTTTACGATTAAGGCGGGTCAAACTTATGTCTCACCGGGTGAAATTTATGTGGAAGGTGATGCCTCCTCGGCGTCTTATTTTTTGGCAGCAGGCGCGATTGCTGGCGGCCCGATACGGGTGGAAGGTGTAGGCAAAAACAGCATACAAGGCGACGTGAAATTTGCCGAAGCACTGGAAAAAATGGGCGCAAAAATCACCATGGGTGAAAATTGGATAGAAGCCGAATCAAATGGCATCTTGCAAGCGATTGATATGGATTTTAACCATATTCCCGATGCGGCGATGACGATAGCGATGGCGGCTTTGTACGCGAATGGCACCACCACTTTGCGCAATATTGAGAGCTGGCGCGTGAAAGAAACCGACCGGATAGTAGCGATGGCAACCGAGTTGCGCAAACTAGGTGCGACGGTAGAGGAGGGGCAAGATTTTATGCGTGTCACGCCCCCGGCTAGCCTGCTCCCCGCTACAATAGCGACTTATGATGATCATAGGATGGCGATGTGTTTTTCGCTGGCGAGTTTAGACGGGCTGGCGCGGCGAGGGACTCAGGTGCGTATCGATGATCCTAAGTGTGTCGCAAAAACTTTCCCAGATTTTTTTGAGGCATTTAGACAAATTAAGCACGAGGATTTATTTTGAGTGGTCTGTTGAAATTTCCGGTGATTAGTATTGATGGGCCGACCGCTTCTGGTAAAGGAACGGTGGCGCATAGGGTCGCCAAACAGTTGGGATTTCATTATCTCGATTCGGGTGCTTTGTATCGCTTAACGGCGTTGTCGGCATTGCGCAACGGTGTCGCCTTGTCGGATGAGCAAGCGATTGCTGCTTTGGGACGGGTTTTGCCGTGCCGTTTTGATAAAGGTCACGTTTATCTGGCAGGTGACGATGTTACCGATGAAGTCCGGCAAGAAGAGATCGGTGTGGCGGCCTCAAAAATCGCCGTTTTACCTCTGGTGCGCAAGGCTTTGGTCGAGTTGCAGGTGTCGTTCCGGCAAGCGCCCGGATTGGTGGCGGATGGGCGTGATATGGGGACGGTGATCTTCCCTGATGCGCTGCAAAAGGTCTTTTTGACAGCAAGTGTCGAAGCACGTGCAAATCGTCGCTATAAGCAATTGATTGAAAAGGGTTTTCCTGCTAATATGGAAGACTTGGTAAAAGATTTGGAAGAACGTGATGCGCGCGACATGGCTCGCACAGCAGCGCCTCTCAAACCCGCACCAGGCGCGTTTATACTTGATACTTCGCATCTTACTGCCAATGAGGCGGTACATCAGATACTCAGTCTCTACGCGCAGGCTTTAAGAAATCAATCTGCCATATAGTTCGTCTGCTATTGGGAAAATTGATTTTGCTTCGTTCCCATTTTGGTGCAAAACCAGAATGGGTTTGTTTAACCCAACCCGGTAAATAGACCTTTCGTCCTATTCCGGCTAACCCGTAAATATTATGTCTACTGTATTCATGACTCAAGATTACGCAACTGGTGCTGATAGTTTTGCAGCGTTGTTCGAAGAATCTTTATCCCGCCAAGATATGCGCTCTGGCGAAGTGATTTCTGCTGAAGTCGTTCGCATCGACCACAACTTTGTGATCGTTAATGCTGGCCTCAAATCAGAAGCCTTCATCCCTGTTGAAGAATTCAAAAACGACCAAGGTGAATTGGAAGTTAATATCGGTGATTTCGTATCTGTAGCGATCGAATCATTGGAAAATGGTTTCGGCGACACGATCTTGTCCCGCGACAAAGCAAAACGTTTGGCATCATGGCTCGCGCTCGAAAAAGCGCTGGAGTCTGGCGAGATGGTGGTTGGTACAGTTAATGGTAAAGTTAAAGGTGGTTTGACTGTTCTCACGAACGGCATCCGCGCTTTCTTGCCAGGTTCTTTGGTTGATACACGCCCAGTGAAGGATACAACTCCTTACGAAGGCAAGACTATGGAATTCAAAGTCATCAAGCTCGACCGTAAGCGTAACAACGTGGTGTTGTCACGTCGCGCTGTCGTTGAAGCATCGATGGGCGAAGAGCGTCAGAAGTTGATGGAAAACCTGAAAGAAGGCACAGTGGTTACTGGCCTGGTTAAAAACATCACTGACTACGGTGCGTTCGTTGATTTGGGTGGCATCGATGGCTTGTTGCACATCACTGATTTGGCATGGCGTCGTGTGCGTCACCCATCCGAAGTGCTCACAGTTGGCCAGGAAATCACTGCGAAGATCCTCAAATTTGATCAAGAGAAAAACCGTGTGTCCCTGGGCGTTAAGCAATTGGGCGACGATCCTTGGACAGGTTTGGCACGTCGTTACCCAGCAAACACACGTTTGTTCGGTAAAGTAACGAACCTCACTGACTACGGTGCGTTCGTTGAAGTCGAGCAAGGTATCGAAGGTTTGGTCCACGTTTCAGAAATGGATTGGACAAACAAGAACGTTGCACCAAACAAAGTTGTTCAATTGGGCGATGAAGTTGAAGTGATGGTTCTGGAAATCGACGAAGAGCGTCGTCGTATCAGCTTGGGCATGAAACAGTGCAAAGCAAATCCATGGGATGATTTCTCCCTGAACTTCAAAAAAGGCGACAAAGTTAAAGGCGCGATCAAGTCTATTACTGACTTCGGCGTGTTCATTGGCTTGACAGGCAACATCGATGGTTTGGTGCATTTGTCTGATTTGTCTTGGAACGAAACAGGTGAAGAAGCCGTTCGTCGCTTCAAGAAAGGTGACGAGTTGGAAGCCATCGTATTGGCGATTGACGTTGAGCGTGAGCGTGTTTCCTTAGGCGTGAAGCAATTGGAAGGCGACCCATTCAACAACTACTGCGCAATGAACGACAAGGGCGCGACAGTTACTGGTACAGTGAAATCTGTTGAAGCTAAAGGCGCGGTAATCCAATTGGCTGACGAAGTTGAAGGCTACTTGCGTGCATCTGAAATCTCCCGCGACCGCGTGGAAGATGCTGGTACACACTTGAAAGTCGGCGACACAGTCGAAGCTTTGGTATTGAACATCGACCGTAAAGCACGTGGTATCCAATTGTCTATCAAGGCAAAAGATTCCGCTGAAACACAAGAAGCAATGCAAAAGATGTCTTCTGACTCCAATGCAGCTTCTGGCACAACAAGCCTCGGTGCTTTGTTGAAAGCTAAGCTTGATAATAAAAACTAAGTCAGCGATGGGCAGCTCTAGAATTGGATTGATAGAGGTGACCAAATGACTAAGTCAGAGTTAATTGCTCGTCTGGCCGAGCGCTATCCACAACTGGTAGCAAAAGATGTGGATATCGCCGTCAAAACTATTTTGGACGCGATGTCGGATGCGCTGGCCACAGGTCAGCGCATAGAAATTCGTGGCTTTGGTAGTTTTGCTTTGAACAGTCGTCCGCCACGTATCGGTCGCAATCCTAAATCTGGTGACAAAGTGATGGTGCCCGAAAAACGGGTGCCGCATTTCAAGCCTGGTAAAGAATTGCGTGAACGTGTCGATGCGACAGTTGGCCAGCCCATACTGCAAGGCTAGTGTGTGGAAAAAAGTGAGTAATTTGCACTAAGAAAACAAAACGGCATAAGGGTTTCCCTCTATGCCGTTTTTTTTCACGTACAATTTCGGTTTGTGCTGGCTAGGCACTTCCTATCAATTGGTTGTTTTGGTGTTTGAGCAAGGTTAAACATGAAATTTATTTCGAAAATTTTTTGGGTGCTCGTGTTTATCGCATTTTTGGGTTTTGCTCTCAAAAACGATGAAATCGTCACATTGAAATATTTCTGGGGGTATCAGACTTCTGCTCCTCTGGTGATTTTGTTGTTGGTGTTTTTTGTGTTGGGCGCGGTGTTTTGTTTGCTTGGGATGGCACCGATGGTGTTCCGGCATAGACGTGATATTTCGCGTCACAAAAAGACCATCGCTGAAATCGAAAAAGAACGGGCGGCAGCACAGCTTGCCGCGAATCAGGCTCCCGCTCCCGATGTGATTCGCCATCCTTAAACCAGCAACGAAAGCTATAAAATGGAATTTGAAATTTGGTGGTTGCTTGGTATTCCTTTCTTTTTTAGTTTGGGTTGGATTGCGGCGCGTGTCGATATCCGCCAACTGATTTCTGAATCGAGTAGCCTGCCCAAAGGCTACTTTAAAGGCTTGAATTTTCTATTGAATGAACAGCCTGATAAAGCGATCGATGCTTTTATCGAAATTCTGCGCGCAAATCCTGAGACGGTTGAATTGCATTTTGCCCTAGGTAATTTGTTCCGCCGTCGTGGCGAGACTGAGCGCGCTATCCGGGTGCACCAAAATCTGTTGTCCCGTCCCGATTTGCCGCTTGATTTACAAACGCAGGCGATGTTTGAGTTGGGGCAAGATTATTTGAAGGCGGGCTTGTTAGATCGCGCTGAAGAGACATTTAATCAAATGGTGAGCGGATCTCACGCCATTTCAGCGCGTCGCGCTTTGCTTGAAATTTATCAACGTGAAAAAGAGTGGTTGCGCGCGATTGATGCGGCGCATGCTTTGCAAGAGTCCGGCGCGGGCAGTAAGCATAAAGAAATCGCCCAGTTTTATTGCGAGCTGGCGCAAGATGAGTTGGTGCATACGCATCCCGATGCGGCGATGGCAATGTTAGAAAAATCGATTGCGATCGACCGGCACAATGTGCGTGCGGCGATTTTGATGGGCGATATTTATCTGGCGAAAGGCGATGTTGAGCAAGCTGTTTTGTCTTGGCGTCGCGTTGAGCAGCAAAGTGTTCCGCACGTGGCCTTAGTGGCGCAGCGTTTGATGGATGGCTATCGCAAATTGGAGCGTCCGCAAGAAGGTTTGAATCTCTTGAAATCGTATTTGGCCGAAGCGTCGTCGATTGATTTGTTGGAAGTGGTATTTAAAGCTACGCTGGAGTTGGAAACAGTGACCGATGCCAATCAATTGGTCAGCGCAGAATTGCGCCGTACTCCGACGCTCTTGGGGCTGGACAAACTACTCGATGCACGCCTGATGGTGGCGGCGCCAGAAGTGCGTCCAGAATTGTCTCTGGTGAAGAATCTGGTATCAGGCTATGCGCAACGATTAACGCGTTATCAGTGCACCCATTGCGGCTTTAAAGCGCGCCAGTTCTATTGGCAATGCCCGGGTTGCAGTAAGTGGGAAACTTACCCACCACGCCGCACGGAAGAATTGAATGTGATGAATTAGAACGGTTTTAAACCTAAGCGCTGCGAGGTGCTTAAGCAGTATCTCACGAATGATTTTTGTACGGAAATTTGAGAATGAAAATAACAATTATTGGTACGGGTTATGTAGGCTTGGTGACTGGTGCTTGTTTGGCAGATGCTGGGCATGATGTGTTTTGTCTGGACGTCGATCAACGCAAGATAGCGATGTTAAATAACGGCGGCATTCCTATTCATGAGCCGGGCTTAGATGAAGTGGTGGCGCGTAATCGTGCTGCCGGACGTTTGCAGTTTTCTACCGATGTGGAGGCGAGTGTCGCCCATGGTGATGTGCAGTTTATTGCGGTTGGCACCCCGCCTGATGAAGATGGCTCTGCTGACTTGAAATACGTGGTGGCAGCAGCACGCAATATTGGTCGGTATATGACAGGGTTTAAAGTCATCGTCGATAAATCAACAGTGCCAGTCGGCACCGCGGAAAAAGTCGCAGCCGCGCTGACCGATGAATTGCAAGCGCGTGGTGCGGCTCTGGATTTTTCTGTGGCGTCCAACCCCGAATTCTTGAAAGAAGGCGCGGCAGTCAAAGATTTTATGCATCCTGATCGTATCGTGATTGGGCATGGCAGTGATGCCGCTGGCCTTAAGGCACAACAGGTGATGCGTGAGGTGTATGCGCGATTTGAACACGACGGTCACAAAATTTATTGGATGGATGTGCGCTCGGCCGAGTTCACCAAATATGCGGCTAACGCGATGTTGGCAACCCGCATTTCGTTTATGAATGAATTGTCGAATCTGGCGGACAAAGTCGGTGTCGATATTGAAGCCGTGCGTATGGGGATCGGTTCTGATCCGCGCATAGGACCTAGCTTCTTATTGGCAGGCTGTGGTTATGGCGGTTCATGCTTTCCGAAAGACGTGCAAGCGCTGTCGCGCACGGCGCAGGAATATGGGCATGACTTGAAGATTTTGGGCGCGGTGGAAGAAGTCAATGAAGCGCAAAAGCATGTGCTGGGTGCGAAGATTACCAAACGCTTCGACAAGAATCTGACTGGTAAGCAGTTCGCACTATGGGGCTTGGCATTTAAGCCCGATACCGATGATATGCGTGAAGCCTCGTCGCGGGTTTTGATTCAGACTTTATTGCGCGCTGGTGCCAAGATCGTCGCTTTCGATCCTGTGGCGATAGAAGAGGCCAAGCGCGTGTTAGCGCTCGATTTTGCCGACGATGCACACTTATTGCAGAACCTGCGCTACGCCGAGAATGAAATGCAGGCGCTAGACAATGCTGATGCTTTGATTATTGTGACTGAGTGGAAGCTATTCCGTCAGGCGAATCTGACTCAAGTAAAGGCTGGTTTGAAACAAGCGATTATTTTTGATGGACGCAATTTGTATGATCCGCAGACGGTGCAACAAGCTGGCCTGGAATACCATGCGATGGGGCGCGCTGTGTTGACGCAGAGTGTGTCATGAGCAGCAAACGTATTTTAGTCGCAGGCGATGTGATGCTGGACCGTTACTGGTTTGGCGAAGTCAATCGCATATCACCTGAAGCGCCTGTGCCTATCGTGCGCGTAGAGCGGCGCGAAGAGCGTTTGGGTGGCGCTGCTAACGTCGCGCGCAATGCCGTCGCCTTGGGCGCGGAAACAGGCTTGCTGGGCGTGATTGGGGCAGATGAAGCAGGACGCAACGTCGAAGATCTCTTGCACAACTCTGGAATACAGAGTTATCTCAATCACGATGCGCAGATTTCTACCATTATCAAATTGCGAGTGATTGGACGTCAGCAACAATTGATACGCGTCGATTTTGAAGAAAAACCGAGCGCCCATGTGTTGCAAGATAAACTGACGCGCTTTACCAGCTTGCTGTCGGAGTTTGATGTGATCGTGTTGTCCGATTATGCCAAAGGTAGTCTGGTGAATGTGGCGACCATGATTGCTGCTGCTAAAGCGCAAGGCAAAATTATTTTGGTTGACCCTAAGGGGAGCGACTTCTCGATTTATGCCGGGGCCAGCATGCTCACGCCGAATAAATCGGAATTGAAACAAGTCATCGGTGACTGGAAGAGTGAAGATCAACTCGCAGAAAAAGCGCAGCAATTGCGTCGCAGTCTAAAGATCGATGCCTTGTTATTGACGCGTTCAGAAGAAGGCATGACCTTATTCACCGAAGAGTCCGTGACCCATGTCCCTGCAATGGCGCGCGAAGTGTTTGATGTCTCCGGTGCCGGTGATACGGTGATCGCAACGATGGCCGCAATGTTGGCGGAAGGACGCAGCATGCAAGACGCTGTCTTGATCGCCAACAAAGCGGGCGGGATTGTTGTTGGTAAACTGGGAACCGCGACAGTCACGCGTGAGGAATTATTTCCAGCCTGAGGTCAACCGCTTTAAAGGGTGAAAGGATCGTTGATGCGACACTTTTTTCTAAGTCTGATGATGTATCTGTTGGTCGCAACGACTTATGCGCAGCAGCCGAGCGTGCCAGTTGCTGTTGAGTTGAATACGGCAAGTCAGGCGGCGCTTGATGGATTGCCGGGGATAGGGCCGCATCAATCTAAGATTATTTTGCAAGAGCGGGCGAAGGGTGGCTTATTCAAAGATTGGGGTGACTTTTCTGCGCGGGTAAAGGGCATAGGCGCTAAAAATAGCGTGAAATTATCGAATGCTGGATTGCGTGTGAATGGTTTGAGCAAACCACCGGCTGCGCATACTGTGAACGACGAAAAGCACTGAAAAACAGTCATCTGCCTCTGAGGCACTATCATGATCGCGAGTGATCTCTTCTCGTATATACAAACTACATTTAGATATAAACAGACATTTTATCTGGGCATTAGAATAGTGCCTTGTTATCTCCTATTCTCGAATTTCTGAAGGCTACTATGACCTATCTTACGATTGAAGACACCATCGGTAATACTCCTTTAGTTCGCTTGCAGCGTTTGCCGGGCGAGGTTGCTCAGCGTCGTAACAACATTGTGTTGGCGAAGTTGGAAGGGAATAATCCTGCGGGGTCAGTCAAGGACAGACCAGCGATGGCGATGATACGACGTGCGGAAGAGCGCGGGCAAATTAAGCCTGGCGACACCTTGATTGAAGCAACCAGCGGAAATACTGGCATTGCTCTGGCGATGGCAGCGGCGATGCGTGGTTATAAGATGGTGCTCTTAATGCCTGAGCATTTGAGTATTGAGCGTCGTCAAAGTATGGCGGCGTATGGCGCACAGATTATTTTGACGCCGCAAGCGGGAGGCATGGAAACTGCACGCGATTTGGCGGAGCAAATGCAAAGCGAAGGCAAGGGATTGATTCTCGATCAGTTCGCCAATTCAGATAATCCTCAGACACATTATGAGGCGACTGGTCCTGAAATCTGGCGCGATACAGAAGGGCGAGTGACGCATTTTGTGAGCGCAATGGGAACCACTGGAACGATCATGGGTGTGTCGCGCTTTTTGAAAGAGCAAAATCCGGCGGTACAGATTGTCGGCGTACAGCCCGAAGAAGGCTCGCAAATCCCGGGAATCAGAAAGTGGCCAGAGGCGTATTTGCCGAAGATTTATGACAAGTCCCGAGTCGATTCTCTGGTTTATGTTAGCCAGCATAGTGCCGAGACCATGGCACGTAGAATGGCGGTGGAAGAAGGAATTTTTTGTGGTATTTCTGCTGCAGGTGCCTGTGAAGCAGCCTTGAAATTGGCGGAAACTGTTGAGAACGCGACAATTGTTTTTGTGGTCTGTGATCGCGGTGATCGCTATTTATCGACAGGAATCTTTCCTGCATAAATTATTTGAATTCTGTCACAAATTGTTGTTAATGAACAACAAAAAATAAAAATCGAAGCTGGTTGTGCACCATGCTTCGATTTTTTTTGTCCCTGAATTGGGATGGATTAGCTGTTTGCTTCAGCTTCTTTCGGTTTAAATTGTTTATCGCTGATGCGGAATTTTGCACGGCGATCGCCCATCAAACCACGTAAATCTTTGATACTGACATCACTGATTTCATGCATACGTATCAATAAAGACGCGCCAACAGGCAAGCGACGATGGCGGATTTTACTGATGACAGGAGGGGCTACCTCTAGTGCTCTCGAGAGAGCCGCATCATTTTTCAGGTGCAGTTGTTTAATCAAAGTATCCAACAGATTGTTTGGATCGTAGTCGATTTCATCTGCTTCAATTTGTGTCAAGTTTGGCATCATTACCTCGTGATAGATGTTTATTGATGTTGCAGGAGGGTGCGGTATAAATTACTTAAACAGTAATACTATATCTTTGGAACAAATTTATCTACTTAATAAGCAAGAAAACAATCCAGAAAATTGTTAAATCTATTGACACTTTCCGCGAAATCATCATAAATGTATCATTAGATAACATTACTCTAGTACAAAAAATTCTCACTTGCAATATTTTTTATCGAGAAATTCTGCAATTTCAAGATTATATTTAGATAACATCCCAAAATATTGAATTCCAAGATTATTTTTTGCGAGCAAGTGCGATTACTTTACCCAAGTCAATGACCGACATGGCATAGAAGTAACTACGATTGTAATGCGTTATCGCGAAGAAATTATCGGTGACTATCCAATATTCATCTGGACTGTCGCCATTTTGCAAGTCGATCAATCCATAAAGGCTCTGTTTGGGGATAGCGGGTTCAGCGCTACTGACGAGATTGCTGAGCTGGTCGAGACTCAGCTTTGCTTGCAATCCCTGTCCCAAGGCACGCGCAAGGAGCTCTGGATCTGTGTTGTCGCTGATGAGACTAGCAGGGTAGACATCGGGCAGACCTTTTTTCCAGCCGTGTTTTGCAAGATAGTTGGCGACGCTGCCGATGGCATCACTCTCTGACTCACGTAAGTCGATCTTGCCATCATGGTCAAAGTCAATGGCAAAGCTGCGCAGGCTGCTTGGCATGAATTGCGATAAGCCAAGTGCGCCTGCATATGAGCTCTTGAGCGTGAAGACATCAAGCGTGTGCTCGCGGCTCCAGAGCAGAAGTTCGGTCAGTTCTTTTCTGAAAAATTGTTGACGTTGATCGCGATTCGGGGTGTCTGGATAGGAGAATGCGAGCGTGCTTAAGACGTCGATTGCGCGGAAACTTCCCGTGGTTTTGCCGTAAATCGTTTCGACGCCAATCAGTCCAACGATGATTTCTGGTGGCACGCCAAATTCTTGTTCAGCGCGGTTTAATGCCTCCAGATTTCTTTCCCAGAAAGCGAGCCCGGCTTCGATGCGGCCATTCTCGACAAAACGGGCGCGGTAAGCCTTCCAATTTTTGGGCTTGCCGGGAGGGGCAGGCTTGACGAGTTGAATGGCGGTGTCGATTTGGCGGACGTTTTTAAAGATGTCCTGCAGATAGCTGCGATTAAATTGTTGTTGCGTACTGAGCTCGGTGATGAAATTTTGAACTTCATGCCATTGCAGGTAATTGACCTGCGTGCTAGAGATTTTTTTCTTGGCGTGTTTTTTTGCGTGTTTGCTCTTAGCGACTTTTTTCACGGCCGCTTGTGCTTCACCAGAAACGTGAACTAGAGTGAAGCCGAGCAGGATTCCGAGTAGAAAGCAGCGTGTCAGTGCGCTGGTGATCGTGTTTGAGATGTTCAAGATAAATTTACTTAATTTTTTTGAGGAGTGAATGGAGTTCGCGCAGGATGTTTGTTGTGCTCTTGGGATGAGAATCCAGCCTGTCATTTTTTCTGTATTTAATCTGAATATAGCGATTGATGAAGTCGTGCACTAAGGCGATTTGCGCCGCATCTAAGTGCGTTTCCAAACGCTGGGCGTAAGCGAGCGGACCTTCGTGAATTTGCTTGGCATAACCTTGCCTCGCCATCTTTCTGCATAAGCGAGAGTATAGCTGATCATGCGCAGCTAATTGAGCTTTGTTTCCAAGGAGAGGCAGGCTGAGAGTAGCGAGAACAATGAGCCCCACGCCAAATAGCGTGAGCAAGGTCTTTTCCCAGTCCAGATGATCGAGCCCTAGTTTTTGGAATAAAGAAGTTTGCTTTTCCTGATTGTAGTTAAGTACCCATTGGTTCCAGCGGTTATTGATGGCACTCCATTGCATCGCCAGATTTTTAAGGAAGCTGTTTTCGCTAAGGTATTGGCTTACCACGCTGGCTAACCCTGTGGGCGTCTGAGTCGCTGCAAGGTTCTTTAAGATGCGGTTGGGCGCGACCGCTGCAGTTGGATCAACCCTGACCCAGCCACGATCCGCCATCCACACCTCCGCCCAAGCATGGGCATCAGATTGCTTGATTTCGTAATAGCCGTCTTGCGTATTGCGGGTGCCCCCTTGATATCCTGTGACAACGCGGGCAGGTATCCGCATTGCTCGCATGAGAACCACAAAGCTACTCGCATAGTGTTCGCAAAATCCGGCGCGGGTTGAAAAGAGAAATTCATCGACGCTGTGTACCCCTAATAAAGGCGGCTCTAGCGTGTAGAAAAAATTTTCGTTGCGAAACAGGTTTAAGACAGCCTGTATTTTGTCTTCTGTTTTTGGGAAGACGCGTTTCCAGTCGTTTGCCAGTTGTTGCGTACGTGGGTTGCGATTAGGCGGTAAATACATGTGTTGTAGCAATCGCGACACGGGGAGTTGAGGCTCTAAACGATAATTAGGATAGGATGCGACGCGATAGCGCAGCCGCTGCGCTATTGGAACGCTGCTGTAGAGGTTGCCGTCGCGTTGCAGCTGACTGTTGAGGCTGCTCATTTGCGGTGCGGCGGCGATACTGTCTATTCCGAATAGATAGTGATTGTCGGATGGCTCCAACGTGATTTCCTGAGTGATAGGGATGCCAGTAGTTTCTAGTTCGGTACTGGTCATTGCGGGTGAGCTGAGATCAGGCGACCAGGTTTTGCCGTCAAATTCACTCATGGTGACGGCGCGCCAGTATTGCTGGTCGCGGCTGGGAATCGTGTCGATAAATTTGACGCGAAAGGCGAGGTCGTCGGACATGGCAAGTCGGCTGATACTACCGGGAGCCATGCTGGAAGACAGCCCGCTACGTCCCGTATTGGCATCCTTAGGAAGCCCCCAAAGCGGGCCTTGGATGCGTGGGAATAGATAGAAACCAAGAATGGTCAACGGTGCCGCAATGGCGAGCATGCTGAGTATCATGCGTAGCCGCCTCCATAGAGACGGTGAGGTACCAGAAAATTGCGAGGACAGGAGCGCTAGCAGAAGCACGGCGAGTGTCGCAATGGATGTGAACGCACTGGTCAAGCTTTGAGATTGGAAAAAACTGGTTGCGAGTAAAAAGATGGTGAGGAAGAGAACCACAAAAATATCTCGTCGTGCATGCATTTCCAACGTCTTGCAGGCGAGTAGCAGAGTCAACATGGCGACTCCGGTTTCTCTGCCTAAAAAGCTGCGGTATTGCCAGAAAATGGCGGCCATCAATCCAACCGAGACGGCGATGAGCAATGGTCGCGTGGGGAGCGGCTTTCCCATAAAAACTAAGGTGGCGCGCCACAGCATAATGGCAAAGGCGGAAAGTATGATCCAATTGCTGACACTGCCGATGTGGTGGGCGAGGACTAGCAAGCATGATAAGACGATCAGTAAAGTGTCGCTTTTTTCTCTTGAAAAGTGACGACGCCATTGCATCAGATAGCGCTGGCTAAAATGTCTTATGGCGTTCACATTGCCTTGTGTGTTGGTGACAGGATGATTCATATCGGCATCTGCGGAAAGAGCGCCAATGCACTTAAACATTTGGTTTGATGAGCATTGCCGCGATCAGCCGCGATGCTGAGCCCGCCGATACGCAGGCTGTAGCGCATGCCACGTTTTTCCGCTTCCAGAATCCAGCTACACAGGCGTGAGAGGCGCACTTCGACATCGAGGTGGGGAGACAGTTCTTCAAAAGCGAGGTGTAAGGTCTGGCTGCTGGCGCCGGTAAATTGTTTGCTCACTAGTGTGCCGCCGACTTCTGTATCGACTCTGGCAATGTGCTTCCAGGAGAGCTGCCTGAGCGGATCGCCCGCTTGATAACTGCGAACCCCGGCAAAGTCATCGTTTCCCACGCTTGGTAATGTGTCGCCTTGTTCTCCTGGTGTCAGCGGCAAGTCGGGCGGGTTCAGTTCGGGCGCAGGAAATGCCAAGGTCTGGCACGCCGGTAGCCAGGTACTCCATGCGCGCAATAAACCCAAAGGAAAATAAGTTTGTAGCTGTAGTCGGGGCATCGGCAAGTAGCCACGTTTTTCCGCGACGACGGCAAATGTCGTGCTGCAATGATTTTGCGCGCTGAGATCGATCATTTGCGCACTGCCCGGAATGTGGGTGCAACTTAGTTCCAGCGCGTAGCGATCTAGGCGAGAAGGATTGCCGATCTGAATGTGAAATTGTGCGGTCTCGCCAGCAAACACCGGTGTGCCGTGATTGGCACTGAGTTTGAGATAAGCGAGATTGCGAAACGTGTTGAGGACATTGACCAGCATTAAACCTATGAGTAAGTAGGTGAGACCAAATACCAGGTTCAGGCTATAGTTGGTCGCCATCAGGTAGAGCACAATCAGAAGCACAATAAATAGCAGACCTGCTTTGCTAGGCAAGGTGAATACGCGGCGTTGATGCAGGGTGATTTCACCCGGCTCTGGCGATTTTTCAAGAAACAGGGCGCGCCGGATTGTCGATCGGATGGAGGTGAGCATCTGCATGGTGGCGTCGTGTGCTTTTATACTTTAATCGCTTGCATGATTTGTGTGAGCAGTTCAGCGCTGGTCAGTGTTTTGACATTGGGTGACTGACGCGGGCGCAGGCGGTGGGCGACGACTGGGATGAGGACAGCTTGCACGTCTTCTGGTAAAACGTGATCTCTGCCTTCCAATGCGGCCCAAGCCTTTGCTGCTTGTAATAGGGCGATGGCAGCGCGCGGGCTCATGCCTTCGATAAAGTGCTGATTATTGCGACTAGCCTGTGCCAGTTGTTGTACGTAGTGGATCAATGCGTCAGAGACGTGAATTTTTCTGATGGCGGTTTGAATATCGCACATTTCTTGCGCTTGCATGGCTGCTTGCATGGTTTTGATCAAATGTCGACGATCTTCGCCTGCCAACAGAGCACGCTCGGCAGCAGCGTCTGGATAGCCGAGCGATATACACATTAAAAAACGGTCGAGCTGCGATTCGGGTAGAGCAAATGTGCCGACTTGATGGCTTGGGTTTTGAGTAGCGATCACAAAAAATGGCTGAGGCAGGGGGCGGGTTTCCCCTTCGGCGCTGACTTGGTGCTCCTCCATCGCTTCCAGCAGTGCGGATTGCGTCTTGGGTGTGGCACGGTTGATTTCATCGGCCAGCAAAACCTGAGTGAAGATGGGGCCGGGGTGAAAGATAAATTGATTTTTTTCGCGCTCAAAAATTGAGACGCCAATAATGTCAGTCGGGAGTAAGTCAGAAGTGAACTGAACGCGATTAAATGCCAGACCCAGCGATTTTGCCAGTGCTTGCGCTAACGTCGTTTTGCCGACACCGGGTAAGTCTTCGATGAGCAAATGCCCACCAGCCAAGAGGCAAACCAAGGCCTGTTGTATTTGCAGCGGTTTGCCGATAATGACTTGATTCAGTTGTTTTGCTACCTCATGGACTTTTGTAAACATGGATTTTTCCAATAGAATTTGACGATTCCGTTTAGCGATCCGTCTAGCGGTTCGAGCGAGGATCTTAACAGACCAGTCAGTTAGCGGAAAGTTTCAATTACGCAGCACTCCGATTCATGCTGTCAAGATTGCTGCTAAACAGGCGGCAATCTGGCATGATGGCAGTTGATATGAGGTTTAGGCAGCGCGAAGTAAAACAGGGGAAGAAGGATGGCCAGGCCAGAAAAGATACGTTTAGGTGAGATTTTATTGCGTCAGAATTTGATGACGGAAGAGCAGTTGCAGTTTGCGCTGGCGGAGCAAAAGCGCACCGGACGTAAGTTGGGACGCGTATTTGTTGAAAATAAATTCGTCACCGAAGACCAGATTTCGGATGCGATGGCGCGTCAGCTCAACATCACGTTTGTCAATCTCAAACAATACAATATCAAGCCTCATATTGTGAAGCGGCTTCCCGAGCTGCAAGCGCGGCGTTTTCGTGCCATCGTGCTGGAGGAATTGGAGCATGGTTTTCTGGTGGCGATGGTCGATCCGACCGACTTATTTGCGTATGACGAAATTAGTAGGATCCTGAAATCCACGATACAACTGGCGGTCGTCAACGAAAATGATTTGTTGGTGGCCATCGATAATTTGTATCGCCATACCGATGTGATTACCGATCTGGCGCGGGAGTTGGAGCAAGAATTAAGCGACTCCGAGATTGATCTTGGCGACTTGGGCGCGACAGCCGGAGCAGAAGATGCGCCAGTGGTGAAGCTGTTGCAATCCGTCTTTGACGATGCGACTCAAGTGCGGGCTTCGGACATTCATATCGAGCCGCAGGAAAAGCGCTTGCAAATTCGTTTTAGGATTGATGGTGTATTGCATTTGCAGACTGAGGCCGATATCAAGATCGCGAGTGCGCTGGCACTTCGCTTGAAGCTGATTTCGGAAATGGATATTTCTGAAAAACGCCTGCCGCAAGATGGGCGTTTCATTATTAAAGTGCGGCAGTTTCATATTGACGTTCGTATCTCAACTATGCCGACACAATATGGCGAATCCATCGTCATGCGTTTGTTAAATCAAAGCGGCGGAATTTTGAACCTCGATAGGATAGGCATGCCCAAAGAGATGTTGGCGCGCTTTCGTTCGATTATCCATCGTCCTAATGGCTTGGTGTTAGTGACAGGGCCGACCGGTAGCGGTAAAACGACCACCTTGTACGGCGCCTTGTCTGAATTGAATACGGAGGATAGTAAGCTCATCACGGTGGAAGATCCGGTTGAGTATCGATTGCCCGGCATTAATCAGGTGCAGGTGAATGAGAAAATTGATTTGACGTTTGCAAAAGTGTTGCGTGCTTCTTTACGTCAGGATCCCGATATTTTGTTGTTAGGTGAGATGCGCGATCAGGAGACCGCGCAAATTGGTATGCGGGCGGCGATGACAGGACACTTAGTGCTCTCGACCTTGCATACAAATGACGCGATCAGTACACCGATACGCTTGTTGGATATGGGGGTGCCGCGCTATATGATGGGCAGTTCTCTGCAGGGCGTCTTAGCGCAACGATTGGTGCGTGTGATCTGTGAAAGTTGCCGCACTCCCCACAGCCTGTTGTCGTCTGAGCGCGAATGGTTGATGCAGGATATGGGACTAGCGGTCGATACCCACCAATACCATGCTGGACGTGGCTGCGGTCACTGCAATGGTACCGGGTTTAGAGGCAGGATTGGCGTGTATGAACTGCTGGAAATGACCAAATCCGTCGTTGATGCAGCACATTTCGACGATAACAAAGGATTTATCGAAGCCGCGCGCCAGCAAATGGCGGGGAATACTTTGCGCAAATATGCGACCGATCTGGTGCTCGCGGGACAAACCACTGTCGGCGAAGCGATGCGTATCAGTAACCAAATTGATGAATAGGTGAAGCATGCCGTTTTTTGCTTACAAAGCCAGAAATATCAAAGGCGAGTTGGTTGAAGGTGTGTTGGAAAGCAGCGATAAAGAGGCTGTGGCGCGGCAGTTATTTTCAATTGGGATTGCGCCTACATCGATTTCGGCGACAATTAATCCGCATTCAAGCGATGCGCTGCCCTGGTGGAAGCGGCTTTTGGAAAAAAGTGTGCAATCGCTCGACGTGCAGCTATTTAGCCGTCAACTCTATACCTTGATACGTGCCGGTGTGCCGATTATGCGCGGACTGGCTGGCTTGCAAGAATCAACCGTCAGTCGTGCTTTTCGCGCAGTGATTCGCGATTTGCGGGAATCTCTGGATTCGGGACGCGAGCTTTCGGCGGCGATGCGCAGACATCCTAACGTCTTCACCCTGTTTTACGTCAGCATGATCAAAGTCGGTGAAATGACAGGACGATTGGATCAAATTTTTTTGCGCTTATCTGAACATCTGGAGTTTGAACGTGATATGCGTAACCGCGTGAAAACTGCCTTGCGTTATCCGATGTTTGTGATCATCGTGATGGTCATTGCGATGGTCGTAGTCAATGTGCTCGTGATTCCTGCCTTTGCCAAAGTCTTTGCGGGTTTTAATGCCGAGTTGCCGATGATGACGCGGCTCTTGTTAGGAATGTCGAATTTCTTTGTCGATTATTGGATTTTTATATTGGGCGCTGTGATCGGGGCGGTATTTGCTTTCCGTAGCTTTTTGGCGACCCAACATGGCAGGTTTTGGTGGGATCAACGTATCTTAACTTTTCCTATTTTTGGACGTATCGTTTTGAAGGCGACTTTATCCCGATTTGCGCGTAGTTTTGCCCTGTCCAGTAAAAGTGGCGTGCCGATTGTTCAGGCACTGACTGTGGTTGCCAGCACGGTGGACAATACCTATATCGCCAGCCGGGTTGAACACATGCGTGAAGGCGTTGAACGCGGCGAGAGTATTTTGCGCACTGCAACTGCGGCGAACGTATTTACCCCTGTGGTGTTGCAAATGATCGCGGTCGGTGAAGAAACGGGCGCGCTCGACGAATTAATGGACGAAATCGCGGACATGTACCAAGGCGAAGTCGAGTATGAATTGAAAACTCTCTCATCTAATATCGAACCTATCTTGATTGTTGCGCTTGGAATTATGGTCTTGATTTTGGCCCTGGGTATCTTCTTGCCGATTTGGGACTTGGGTAAAGTCGCGTTGAAGAAGTAGGGGGGATTGCGGAAGTGTTGTTTTCTGCGTGTAGGTGACTTGTCGCTTGGGATACTCAGCAATGTAGCGCGATTTTTTGCTAAGATCATGCGCGTGCCCAGACGTGAAAACAGAACAGGGTGCACTGGGGGATTAATATATTTTGACTTTGGAACAAGCTATGAAAACGAATAAGCTAAAAAATAATGCGGGTTTTACTTTGATTGAGTTGATCGTTGTGATCACGATTTTGGGACTGTTAAGCGCCTATGCCTTACCGCGCTTTGCAGCAGTGCAAACGGAAGCACGCATCGCGAAGATGAATGGTGCGCTGGCTTCGTTAAAATCGGGTGCCGCTTTGGCACATGCGATTCAGTTGACGCAACAATTGGCGGCGACCTCTCCGGTGACGATGGAAGGATCTTCTATCCTCATGAATGATGGTTACCCAACGACGGATGCCACCGCAATTCCGGTTGCTGCGGGCTTGGCATCCCCAGACTTTGTATTGGTGGTGACGTCCTCGACGGTATTTACCGTTTCCGCAGATACCAATCATCCCAATTGCGCAGTGACTTACACCGTGCCAGCTGCACTTGGCTCTCCTCCTACCTATAGTTCTGCAGGTTTGATAGCTGCGAATTGTTCGTAAGAATTTTTATTCGTGGTGGGAAGGAAATGCGGCTTGCGTGTAGGTGTACGCAGCCGCGTTTTTGCTTGTAGTGGCAAGCTTGTTTTTGTAGAGTTGATTGAGTGATGCGTAATTTTAGACGACAGACTCAGCCCGGATTTACCATGTTGGAACTGATCATGGTGATCGTTCTGATGGGGATTTTATCGGCTGTGTTGCTGCCTCGTTTTGCCAGACGTCTGGAATTTGAGGGGCGGGGATTTTTTAATCAGTCCGAAGGCATGATTCGTTATGCGCAGAAAACAGCGATTGCGCAGCGACGCAATGTGTCGGTGCAAATTAATAGCACAGACAAACGCATTTGCCTGACTTATCAGCTGGCTAGTTTGGATTGCTCGGTCAGTGGCGTGGCTGATCCCGATGGTGGTGCGACTTTCTCCAGAATAGCACCAACCGATGTTAATTTTGATGCGACCAGCACCATCACGTTCACAGCCTTAGGGCGACTGACAGGAAGCACAAATATGCAAGTGACTGTGACGCAGGCCGGTGCACCTGCTGCCGGTACGATCACGGTGGAGGCAGCGACCGGCTATGTGCATTAAAAGAAATCGCGCCGCGCAAAAGGGTCTGAGTTTGATCGAACTCATCCTCTTTATGTTAATCATCAGCATCGCGCTGGTGGGGATCACGCAAATCGTTAATTTGACCACGGTGGCAAGCGCAGATCCTTTGCGCGAGAAGCAGGCATTAGCAATCGCAGAATCTCTGCTCGAAGAAATTGAGTTACAAGCGTTTACATTTTGTGATCCAGACGATCCAAAGGCGGGAACCGCGCAAGTGGCGGCAGTGGCTCCGAATGGATGTACAGATGCGGCATCGGTTCAAGTGGCTGCACCGACGAATTCCGGGGGCATTGAAACCAGAAATGGTGTAGTGCGCTTTGATAATGTTGGCGATTACAATGGCTACACTATGCCAAATGCGCTCGATATCAATGGTAACGCGGTTGATGCTGCGTTAAATAATTATGCGACCTCAGTGGCGATAGATTTCCCAGCTCCAGGTGACTTTATGCGGATTAATGTGAGAGTGACCTCTGGCGCGACGGATGTGTTATTAACCGGTTATAGGTATCGATATGCGCCACGGTCGATTCCCTAAGTGGATCCGGCTAGGCGCCGGTTTTACGCTGATTGAAGCGCTCATCGTGATTGTGATTGCGGGGGCGTTGTCAGTGGTCGCTGTACGTTTCGTGCAACGCCCTGTTGAACAATACCTTGATCAGACACGACGTGCTGAATTGACTAATATCGCTGACAGTGCGGTTCGGCGGATGTCACGCGATATCCATCTGGCTTTGCCAAATAGCGTGCGTAGTCCGAATAATACCTGTGTTGAATTTATTCCGACTTACGATGGCGGAAGATATCGTGCCGCTTTGACCTCAGGTAGTACGGGAAACGCGATGCAAAACGATGTGGCAATCACGCAGTTAGATGTGATTGGTAATTTGAATTCATTGCCAGCGACCATCAATGGTGATCAGTTGGTGATTTATAACTTGGGGATAGAAAATCTTGACGCTTATGCGGGGGATAATCGCACCGCTGTGAGTGGGTTCGCAGGAGGCGTATTAAGTTTTGCCGCTAAACAGTTTAAGATATCTTCTCCTGACAATCGATTTCAATTGGTGTCGCGTGATGAGGAGGCGGTGTCTTTTGTGTGTACCAATGTCGGTGTGGATGCGGGCGGTAATGGAACCGGAACCTTATACCGGGTTTCTCACTATGGATTCGTCTCTCCGGCGCCCGCAGCTTGTCAAAACGTCGCTGCCGGGTCGCCTAGTATCAGCGCGATCTTGGCGACCCAAGTCAGTCGCTGCGAGTTTTCTTATGCTCCGGGAGTCGTCGAGCGTAGTGCGATCGTATCCGTGCGCTTGAATGTCGCGAGGAGCGGTGAGACGGTTTCCCTATATCACGATGTGAATGTGAATAATGTACCCTAGATTCAACCTAAGGTTTTTCAAGCGACGAGAGCGGGGTTTTTCTCTGGTCGCGGCTATTTTTTTATTGGTGATTATCGCCTCTCTTGGTGTTTTTATGCTGTCGGTGTATTCAACGCAGCGTGCCACGATGAATCAAGATATTCAGGGGGCGCGAGCTTACCATGCAGCGAAAGCTGGTTTGGAGTGGGCGACTTTTCAATTGTTAAGCCCAGAAAATACGGTCGCAACGTCGGCACCCGCGACCTGTGCTGCGGGAACCGGGACGCCAGTGTTTGCTGGCGCGTTGACGGGATTTGTGGTGAATGTAACTTGTGTATTGACGACGACGACCGAGGGAAGTCATACCATCCGCGTCTATGAGTTGACATCAACTGCGGTTTTCCCCGCGGTGCTTGGTGTTGGTGCGCTGCCCGGGCCTGATTATGTAGAGCGTCGTTTGTTCGCTAGTGTCGCCACTTGCAGGAC
>JACQDW010000179.1 GCA_016200845.1 Burkholderiales bacterium
GCAAAATTGCGCTGGCTAGGCGTGGAGCCGAAGACAGTACACTTGTACGGCGAGGCGAACACAACAACGCCAGCGTCTGTTTTGCGTAAGTCCTATGTTTATTTTTGTCAACCTAGCTTAACTATATGAATCGAATATTAACTTCTATTATTGGCTTATTGATTTTGTCTGGATGTACGACAATTCGATTTCAAACCTTGGATGTCAAAAATGCGGCCGCCATTAAAGATCAAACTGTCGCCGTCACAAACTATCCGAAACCTGATTTTTCTGCGATGACGCCAGCCAAGGCAACGTTGGCTATCGTAGGCGCTTTCGCTGCAATCAGCGAAGGAAATCAAATCATTGCCAACAATAATGTCGCCGATCCGGCGAAGAAAACGTCAGACGAATTAGTAGCAGCGCTAGAAAACAAACTTGGGGCGAAACGGATTGCGACTCCCATAGAAGTGACTGATGACGACGTTTCTAAAATTGCGACGCTTGCCGCCCCTACAGCAAGATATGTTATAGATGTCAAATCCTTCGTTTGGAACATGGGTTATTTCGCCACCGATTGGTTCCATTATCGAGTTATATATACCGCTCGGGCAAGATTGATCGATACCAATGCCAAAACCGTCATTGCAGAAGGGTTTTGCAAACGAATACCGGAGTCGAACGCAAATGCGCCAACCTATGACGACGTGTTAGCGAATCAAGCAAAATGGCTCAAGGATGAAATGAATCAGGTTGGCATCACCTGTGCCGATAGTTTTAAGAAGGAAATGTTAGCTTTTGCCACGCCAACGAGCCCCATCGCCGAGGCGCAAACCACGGCGAAAGCTCTAACTGAAAGAGTGACGACGAACTCACAGCCCGAACCTATCCCTCCTCAAAAAGTGGTGCTAACAAAAACCGAAACTGTGGCCAATGCAATTACGCCATCCCCAACAAGTGGTTCGACAGAATCGATTAAGCCTGATCTTGCCCCGACACCGACTCCAGCTATCCTTACACCTCAGGCACAATCGCAACCGATGACACAGACAGCACCCGTCCCAAACAAAGTGCCTGCTCCAGTTTCAACTGCGAGTACACCACTCGAACCACCATCCCCAGAGCCATCAAAGCAAAGCAATATCTACCAACCCACAGTCCGAGAAATCGTTCAAACGCCACCTGAAAAAGGTAGTATCCAACTTGTTGAGTTTGTATTAGGAGTTTCATCGGCCACGGTAGAACGGTTAGCCAAGAATCAGTCCTGCTTCGGTGGCAATGGCGCTGGATTGGTGAGTCCAAAAGGGAGCCGTGAGCTCTACAAAATGAAGTGTGACGATGGAAAGATTCTTATGGCGAAGTGCGAGTTGCGTCAATGCACAGTGTTGAGCCATCATTAATCAAGCAATTTTTTTCAAGTTAGAACAAGCTGCGCACAAAGTTGAAAAGCTCAATTTGTGCGCAGTTTTTTTTCGCCAAGAAGCGCATGAATTGATGTCGATTTCAACGACTGCGGTCTCTTTCAGCACTGCCGATATTTTTCATAGATAGGTCTTACGCAAAACAGACGCTGGCGTCGTTGCGTTCGGCTCGCCGTACATATGTACCGTCTTCGCCTCCGCATCTAGCCAGCGCAATTTTGCGTAAGTCCTGATAGATAAAAAATTCAACTTCACTTGCAATCTTGCTCCAATATTTCCTCACGACTATTGCCAGTATTGGCTCGAAACGCCTACCCACGCGCCAAACAATTCGCCCGTATGTAATCCAAATGTGAAGGCATGGCATCGACGCATTTGCGGATGACCGCCTGCGTGTTATGCAAGAAACCTGCGATCTCATCGACGCTGCGTTGATCAATCACGGGGTTATAGGCACGTGGGCGCATGCCTTGGCCGTGCATGACTTGTAGCCAGCTGTCTTCGGGGAACAGCTCTTCGTTTTCGCGCAAGATGCGGCCGTTGCTGGCGAACAGGTCTAGCTTGATTTGCAGGCTGTCAGGCACAGACATGTTGTGGCAATAGCGCCAGAATTCTGAATCTTCGCGTTGATTGACTTTGTAGTGCAAGATCAAAAAGTCGCGTATCTGTGCGTACTCTTTATCGGTCAGACGATTGTAATTATCGATATCGACTTGATCGAATTGGCTGGTCGGGAAGAAAGTAATCAAGCGCATCAAGCCAGTTTTGATGAGGTGGATGCTGGTTGATTCCAGCGGTTCCATGAAGCCGCCAGAAAGGCCAATGGCGACACAGTTTTTGTTCCAGACACGACGACGTTTTCCGGTGTTGAATTTGATCTGGCGTGGCTCGGCCAGAGGCTTGCCGTCGAGATTATTCATCAAAATGTCTTGCGCTTGTTCTGCTTGCATAAAATGGCTGGAGAATACATGGCCGTTGCCGATGCGGTGTTGTAGCGGTATGCGCCATTGCCAGCCAGCGGCATGTGCCGTGGAACGAGTATGCGCCTGGCTCGATCCGCCCAACTCGCATGGCACTGCGATCGCGGTGTCGCAAGGCAGATAGTGACTCCAGTCTTCATATCCTGTGTGCAGGGCTTGTTCTATCAAGAGCGCTTGCATGCCGGAGCAATCGATAAAAAAGTCGCCGCGTATCAGCTCGCCGTTCTCCATTTGGACGGCATCGATATGGCCGTCGCTCTCACGTAAGATGGTGCGCACAATGCGCCCTTCAGTGCGTTTGACGCCGCGTTGCTCGGCATAGACGCGCAAATATTTGGCGTATAGTCCGGCGTCAAAGTGATAGGCGTAGGACAGATCGGCCAATGGAGAATTTGGTAAATCAGGACGTCCAGTGCTAAATTTGCCTGACATACTGGCGACGGTGTTGATGGAGTATGGCTCTAAGCCTTGCACCAGACCGAGTTGATTCATCTTCAGCCAATAATGATAGAAATTGGCGGTTGGCTGATCGCGTCCTACCGATCCAAAGCCGTGAAAATAACGTTGCCCGACACTGCCCCAATTAACAAACTCGATGCCTAACTTGAAGCTGCCCTGGGTGTGGCGCAGGAAATCGTTCTCATCAATGCCCAGATGTAAATTGAAATTGCGGATACTAGGTATCGTCGCTTCGCCCACGCCGATGGTGGAGATTTGGTCGGATTCGATCAGATGATAGCGGTAGCCATGAGGCAAAAGCTGAGACAGAGCGGCGGCACTCATCCAGCCTGCGGTGCCGCCTCCGACTATCACGATATCCTGAAGTTTTTTGTCAGTTGTTTGCATGGAGTTCCATTAAAAAAATGAGTCTGCGTACGCATCTTGGAGGACACGCGCGCGCAGACTCACAACCCCTCAAGAAAAGCGTGGATTAGAAATCAAAACCAAAACGGACACCAAACATACGTGGTTCTACAGGTGCAGAATTCATTTGCGCACCTACACCTGAACCGCGCCAATACACAGCCTTGCTATCGGTAGCGTTGCGTACATACAGCTCGGCATGCCATTGATCATCTGGCGCGTCCAGACGAACCGATGCATCCACCAGAGCATAGGCTTTTTGATAGCGGCCTATGTGTTTGAACTCATCGTTACGCACATCAAAGTAAGCCTTATCGCGCCAGTTCATTTTGACGTAAGGCGTCAAGCGATACATGCTAGGCAATTCAAACTTCTGCGAGAAGTGCAGCATGAAAGTGCGCTTCGGTGCGTTAGGCAAACTATTATTGGTCACGTCGTACAAGCGCTTGCCGTTATCCGGTCCCAGGCCTGCGTATTGAACCGGGCAAGGTGTATCTCCAAATTCCACCCGTGCGGTGCAATTGTAGTCGTCGCTATATGAACCATAATCGTGAATCTTGGTGTCCAATAAAGTGAATGCACCACCGACTTTTGCGCCTGCCCACGGTTTGTAATCCCACTCGACTTCCAGACCACGAATCTTAGTATTGCCGACATTGATGGTGCGCCATGTTTCATACACGTCGCACTTTGGTTGATCAGCGGTACATGGCTTAGGTGGTATATATTTGCTGACGAAGTAGGTGCCCGTTAGTTGCTGGTCTTTGTAATTCATCGCGAATGCAACTGCCGACAAGCTCAAGGTATTGTCGAGGAATTTTCCTTTGTAGCCAAGTTCGAAATTCGTTACCAATTCAGGTTTGTACGGTAAGAATGTTTCCGAGTTCGGTTTGCCATCTGCACATTGACGTTGGACTGGATCAGTCGCACTGCCGCCGCACGCTAAGGTGCGGTCACCGAAACCGCCCGCCTTATAACCCGTTGCCAATGCTGTATAGAGCATGTCGTTTTCGGTAATCTGCGTTTGCAGGCCTAAACGCCATGTCGCTTTATGCCATTTTTCGCTGTGATCATTTTTACTTGGCGTGCCGTATTTGGCGTAGGCCGCGGCGCTCCCACCAGGACCATAGTCAAGGTCATGGCCTTGTGGCAAATGATAACCAGGCGTGCCCGGTGTGCCCGGATCAAAGCCACCGTTATAAAATTCTTTTTGCCCCCACCAGCCACCAAGATTCAAACCATCTTTATCGGTCTTGCTATCGACGCTGTAACGAACACCAGCGGTCGCTGTCCATGTCGGTGCGAATTTCCAATCACCTTGTGCGAACACCGCTTTGGCATCAACCTGACGATCTGGCTGCGCGTAGAACGAGCCTGATGCTAAACCAACGGGTGCACGATACAGATCAACCACTTCATAGTTGATTTGATTTTTTTCATGCATCCAGAATAAACCAGCGACATATTGCAAATCAGCGATACGCTGCTTTAACTGCAGCTCGTGCACGGTGGAGACATATTTAGAATCAACCGTCTGTTGATACTGATCCGACAAAGGCCAGGTACCCCAGTTATTGCCACCCGCGATGCGTGGGTGATCTTGAGTGATCTGGAACGGCAAGGCTGTCATATTGCCTTTGTCGTTGTCATACAATTGACTGCGGCGTTGATCAGCCAGCGCGAAGTTGTAATCGAGCACCGTGTCTTTATCGACATTCCAATTCGATCCTGCGCGCAAAGTGCGGATCTTCATATCGGTCATGCCCGGGACATTGATCATCAAATCAAAGCGACCCCATCCGGCTGGGCAGGCATATTTGGTACCGCGAGTTGAATCACAATCTTTAAACGCTGTACCGCCAGCTCCCGAGTCTTGAAACTCTTCATAAGTCGCATGCAATTTCCAGTCTTTATTGACCTTATATGCGGCCGACAATCGGGCTGCCCATTCGTTTTGATTGGTGTAGTATTCGCGCGGCTCTACTTTGCGATTCCAACGTTGAATATTGTCAGGAATCCCGTCAGGCACCCAGCCTTTGGATGGCAAGTTCGCCTCAGAAAAATCTTGCATCTGATTCGCATAGCCATCACGCGTTGCCTTCATCACAGCGGCACGCAGCGCGAGGTCATCATTCACTTTGATGTTTTGAACCGCGTGTACCTGGCGCTTATTGTAGTTGCCCAGATCGATTTCGGCATTACCAAAATTCCCGCGAAAATCTGGTTTTGCAGAGATCACATTGATCGTACCACCGGTCGAATTACGACCAAACAAAGTGCCTTGAGGACCGCGCAAAATTTCCACCTGCTCAACGTCAAACATCAAGGCTTGCGCACCCTGAGGACGTGGCGAATACATGCCATCCACATGGAAGCCCACCGCCGGATCGCCAATTTCTGTCGTGTTGCTAGAAGTAATACCGCGCACTGTCACTTGAATCGCAGAGTCATTTGTTTGAACGATGGTCACGTTAGGAATTTCATTGGCCAAATCTTTGGCGCTAGTGACACCCTTGCGCGTCAGGCTTTCTTGATTAAACGCCGTCACAGCCAAGGGAGTTTTCAGCAGTGAAGTGGAATAACGGGTCGCCGTCACTTTGACTTCTTGAATTTGTTCCGATTCTGCTTTTTTCTTTTGCGGGCCAGTTTCTTTGGTGGTTTCGCTGGTTTTTGCATTATCCACATCGGGCGCTTGCTGTGCCTGCGCACTTAAACTCATCAGACCACATGCGCTGGCTACCGCCATACTCATGAGTGTCTTGTTGGTCTTAAGATGAAACATAGTATCTCCTAGTTTTTGATTATCGACCGCCTCTTCGGTATGAGCCCGGAGAGTGCTGCGTCGTTCCTGTTGCTTCGTCTGACTACGATTGTTATCTGAAACCCCTGCTGCATCAAAACTAAATTTGTACACGCCTATTTCGCACAGAGGCCTCTTTCATGCAGAGTTTCTTTTCAGGCGGTTTGCCTGTCTCACTGCGTCGAACTCTGATAAGCGGTGATTTACCAAACTCAAGCACAATTTACACGCAAATGGAATCGTTTCCATTTGTGGTTCAGAATATAGCATTCAATAAAAAATGCTGTCAATCGTTTTTTGGAAACGTTACCAATTGCGGCATATTTGCGACATTTTTCAGTCAAAGACCTCTGCACAAAGTAGCGAGCGGCCGAAATTTGAGTCGAGAAGCGCGCCTGTGCTAGAGCACTTGCTTCCATCGCAGACTCAAAGTTCGGTCGCGCAGTAAGTTGTGCAGAGGTCTCGTCATCGAACAGGTGATTTTTGGGTGTGTGGCAGTTGTGGACTGGTTTATCCAGCGCGCGTGAGCTGATTTTCCGGAGGCAATAAACCACAGCAACTATCCATCGCTTGAAGTCAGGCTGGACAAAGCACTCGACTCAACATTTCTAGCGACTTTTAGCCTGCTTCTACAGACGTCAGCTCCAACGATTGTGACTCTTATTTGCGCGAGGTAGCGCGAGGAGTAGCGGTCTGCCACTGCGCAAAAACTGGCAATAAAAACTTAAGAAAGACAAAATATTTTTGTGGATAACTTTGTGAGTAATTTGAGAGAAAAATGGTTCCATAAAGAATCAAGACAGGAGCTAGATTAATTTATCTCGCTAAGCCTTTGAAATTAAATAATATTTTCATTTTTATAGAAAAAATAATTGATTTCCCGAGAATAATGAATTGAAGTTTTTTGTGGATAACTATGTGAACAAGATCGCGTCACGCACGGTCGACGCTTTCCTCTTGCCAGCGCTTATGCTCGATCTTCGTGCACTTATCCATCACGACGTCCAGGCCTGCTTTTGCTGCTTTATTTGCGGCGCTTTCATTGATGATGCCAAGTTGCATCCAGATGGATTTGGCCTTCACCGCAAGCGCTTCGTCAACGATGACTGGGATATCCTCAGCCTTGCGAAAGCAATCAACGATATCGATATCCAGATCGGCTGCGAGCTGCGCAGCTTGTAGGCTGGCGTAACAGACTTCACCCAAAATTTCGATTCCGGCCAGCATAGGATTGATGGCAAGAATGCGATAGCCATTCGATTGCAGATATTGCGCCACTTTAAAACTATCGCGCTCAGGCTTATTCGACAGACCCACAATCGCAATGGTTTTTGCCGTGCTCAATAAACGATCAATGACAGTATTCATGGTTCTCTTTCAAAAAATAAAGGCAGCCTGAGCTGCCCTTATTTTACGGAGTCTCTACGCAAACCATCTGCGCAAAATCAACGCTTTGTACGTAGTTTCTGTATCGCTGCCAATTGCGCAACCGCTGACGCCAATTCGGCTTGAGCTTTTGCATAATCGATGCCAGCTTCGCGATTGACTAAAGCTTCTTCGGCCAATTTCTTAGCTGCTGCTGCTTTCGCTTCATCGAGATCATGACCACGAATCGCTGTATCTGCTAACACAGTGACTGCATTTGGTTGCACTTCCAGGATACCGCCAGCAACGAATACAAATTCGTCTTCAGCTTGTCCAACAACCTTGATGCGCACTGCGCCTGGCTTGATACGCGTGATCAACGGTGTGTGCTTTGGATAGATACCCAATTCACCTGATTCACCCGGCAACGCGACAAATTCGGCTTCACCAGAAAAGATTTTCTCTTCTGCAGAAACCACGTCAACGTGAATAGTATGTGCCATGTGCTTACCTTTTTTTAATGTGCCCCTCCCCTTGTAACGAGGGAGAGGTCACTCCGTCCCCAAAGGGGAAGGACTCATTACGCAGCCATTTTCTTCGCTTTTTCGATCGCTTCGTCGATGGTACCTACCATGTAGAACGCTTGTTCTGGCAAGTGATCGAGTTCGCCGGATGCAATCATCTTGAAGCCCTTGATTGTATCTTTGAGCGAAACGTATTTACCTGGAGAACCAGTAAACACTTCAGCAACGTGGAAAGGCTGAGACAAGAAACGTTGCATCTTACGTGCACGAGCAACGATCAACTTATCTTCAGGTGCCAATTCGTCCATACCCAAAATCGCGATAATGTCACGCAATTCTTTGTAACGCTGTAAAGTTCCCTGCACAGCGCGTGCTGTTTCGTAGTGATCTTGACCAACGACTTGTGGATCCAACTGACGTGAAGTTGAATCGAGTGGATCAACCGCTGGGTAAATACCCAAAGAGGCGATGTCACGTGACAAAACAACGGTGGAATCCAAGTGAGCAAACGTAGTAGCTGGGGATGGATCAGTCAAGTCATCCGCTGGAACGTAATCCGCTTGAATAGAAGTAATAGAAC
>JACQDW010000171.1 GCA_016200845.1 Burkholderiales bacterium
AACCACCTCCAACTTGAATTGCTTTGTGTACTTGCTCATTGGTACTCCATAAAGTTAGAATCAGTGTCCAACTTTATGGGGTCACTTCAAAGTGCGGTCGCCTTTCTTTGCTTCCTTTCTTTGGCGAAGCAAAGAAAGGGAGCGGCTGCCGGGCCGCCCCCGGCCAACAGACCGCGAATCAACAGCAAACGCTAATCCGAAGGATAAAAAAACTCAAGCAATGGCGGGTTTTAACCCGCCCTACAAAAGCTGCTCCCCCCCCGATCAACAGTCCACAACTCAACAGCAAACACAAATCCAAAAAAACGAACGTCCCTCTACTCACAAAACCTCTGCGACAAGCGATCCGCCTCAGCATTGCGATGACGGGGCAGCCAACGCAATTCTAATTCAGGAAAGAGTGCCATCACGCCACGTGCACGTTGATGCAAGTCACGTAACGACGGTGCTGACACTGCGCTGTCTAAACGTACATCATCCAACACCACGCGACTATCCCCCAGCACCAGCAAAGAGCGACAAGCGTCAGCCATCACTAAGGGAAAGGCCATTTCCAGCGCCAATATCAAGGCTTGATATTCGGCCTCGCTACTATTTCCAAAACCTAAACGTTGATGCCATTCCCAGCGTCTGCCATCAGGGGAGCGCAACACCACGCCTGCACCACAAGTGCCAGGATTGGGATGAGCGGAACCATCAAACCAGGCACACCAGATGGTCTCATCACCGTATTTTTTTCGCTGTTTCAAGTCATAGGCCGCTTTTGCCGCAGCGCGGCTGGCTTGTTTGGATAGTCGTTGTTGAAGTTGTTTGGGATTTACATTCTGATTCATTTTATTCACACAAGTGTCTCGTCATGCACGCAATTGGTGCATCTTTGTTCACGCATTTTTATATAGTCAAACCTCATATAAGCAAATAAATACTAAGTCGTTTGTTATAAGTAAGCCTGCCCTTAAGATGCCTCCCTGATGAAGTGCGCTCATTTCGAGCGACTTTCAACGACATGATTGAGACATTATGACACTGACTTACATCGTTTCTGGTTTTGCGGTAGGCGCCCTGGTTGGCTTGACCGGAGTCGGTGGTGGGTCTTTGATGACGCCTTTGCTCACTCTCCTGTTTGGTGTCTCACCCACGGTTGCGGTTGGCACTGATCTGGCGTTTGCTTCTATCACCAAAGCGACTGGCACGTTCACACATCGCTTGCGTGGCACGGTGGAATGGCAGGTGGTCCGCCTCTTGTGCTATGGCGCTTTGCCTGCCGCACTGATCGCGACACTGGCGCTGAAACAATTTGGCGGTCTGGATCAAGAAATCGCGCAAGTGATCCGTTACTCGATTGCTGGCTCGGTGTTCTTAACGGTGATCGCCATACTCTATCGCAGCAAGATGATTGCCTGGATGACGGCGCATCCTGAGCGCCAGTTGCAAGGTCGCGAGCTGGCACTTGCCACCATCGTTGCAGGCGCGTTGCTGGGAACTTTGGTGACGATTTCATCAATTGGTGCGGGCGCCATCGGTGCTACGATTTTAGTGTTGTTGTATCCCAAAATGCCTGCTGCCCACGTCGCGGGAACCGATATTGCCTACGCCGTTCCCCTGACCGCAATTGCCGCACTGGGACACTGGTGGCTGGGTTCTATCGATTGGGAATTATTAGGTTCCTTATTATTGGGCTCTTTACCCGGCATCACCTTAGGTTCACTGGCAGCAAAAGCCGTCCCTGAAAAATTATTGCGCGGGATCTTGGCGACCACCCTGACCTTGGTTGCGTTCAAATTAGTGCTGTAAATTCGGTAGCCATTCATTATCACCCTACGAGAGAAAATCCAAGATGTATCGTTACGACCAATATGATCAGCAAATCGTTCAAGAACGCGTGGCTCAGTTCCGCGATCAAGTACAGCGTCGCATCAGCAATGAATTAACGGAAGACGAATTCCGTATTCTGCGTTTGCAAAACGGCTTGTACATGCAACGTCATGCGTACATGTTGCGCGTCGCCGTGCCTTACGGTTTGCTGTCGTCGGCACAGGTGCGCAAGTTTGCCCATATCGCCCGTAAATATGATCGCGGCTATGGACATTTCACAACACGTCAAAACATTCAATACAACTGGATCAATCTGGAAGATGCGCCGGATATTTTGGCCGAACTCGCCTCGGTCGAAATGCACGCGATTCAGACTTCGGGCAACTGCATGCGCAATATCACGTCCGACGAATTCGCTGGTGTGGCAGAAGACGAAATCATCGATCCGCGTCCCTATGCAGAAATCCTGCGTCAATGGACCACGTTCCACCCTGAATTCGCCTATTTGCCTCGTAAATTTAAGATCGCCATTAATGGCTCTAAGGAAGACCGTGCCGCGATTGCGGTGCACGATATCGGCTTGACCGTGGTGCATAACGAAGCGGGTGAAGTCGGCTTTAAAGTCATGGTTGGCGGC
This sequence comes from Burkholderiales bacterium, assembly GCA_016200845.1. Lineage (GTDB taxonomy): Bacteria > Pseudomonadota > Gammaproteobacteria > Burkholderiales > Burkholderiaceae_D > Undibacterium. Next base: position 2,453 of record JACQDW010000171.1, read on the forward strand.
GGCATGGGGCGCACTCCGATTTTGGGCAGCGTGATCCGTGAGTTTTTGCCTTGGCAACACGTGATGACGTATCTGGAAGCGATTTTGCGCATCTATAACCAGTTCGGTCGTCGCGACAATATCTATAAAGCGCGTATCAAGATCTTGGTAAAAGCCTTGGGCGTCGAGGAATTTGCCCGTCTGGTAGAAGCGGAATGGGAAGATTTGCAAGGTGGCCCGGGTACGCTTACCGAAGTGGAGCTGGCGCGTGTCTCGGCCTATTTCACTTCGCCAGCTTATGCGTCTTTGCCCTTGCTGGATAGTGGTTTCGTAAAATTACAACAAGAAAATAAGGCATTTTCCAATTGGATCAAACGTAACGTCAAGCCACACAAAATAGCAGGTTACAATGCCGTATTGCTATCACTTAAAAAGCCGGGTGTGCCACCGGGTGACGCCAGTGCCGACCAGTTAGATTTCATTGCGGACTTGGCAGATCGTTATAGTTTTGGTGAAGTACGAGTCACGCATGAACAGAATTTAGTATTAGCCGATGTCGAGCAAGGGCAATTGTTCTCCTTGTGGCAAGAAGCGAAAGCACATGGTTTGGCGACACCTAATATTGGTTTGCTCACCGATATGATTTGCTGCCCTGGTGGCGATTTCTGTGCTCTGGCCAATGCGAAATCGATTCCGATTGCGCTCGACATCACAGATCGCTTCAACGATCTCGATTATTTGCACGATATCGGCGAGCTGGAATTGAATATGTCTGGCTGTATCAATGCCTGCGGTCATCACCACGTTGGCAACATCGGCATTCTGGGCGTCGATAAAGATGGCAGTGAATGGTATCAAGTCTCGATCGGTGGCGCGCAGGGCAATCAGGCGGCCATCGGTAAGATTATCGGGCCTTCGTTCTCAGCCGGGCAAATGCCCGAAGTGGTCGAGCGCATCGTGCAAGTGTATTTGCGTGAGCGCTGCGCTGGTGAACGGTTTATCGACACCGCGCAACGTTTAGGCATCGCACCGTTCAAAGAATTTGTATACGCAACACCAATCAAAACCATAGAGCATCACGGAGAGGATGCTGGTTCTGCAGTGACTTATTAAAAGACTTGGGGAGAATTCAGTATGACAAAGATCATTAAAGACCGTGCCATAGTCGATGACGAATGGGAAGTATTGCATCTATCGGAAGACGACACAGCGGACGCCATAGAAGTACCTGATGGACAGGTCATTATTCCTCTTCAAGTATGGCGTTTGCAGCGCGACAAATTGATTAATCGCGCCAAAGATCGCGGCAATATCGGTGTCTGGTTTAGCAGCCATGAGCAAGCGAAAGATTTGAGTAATGATCTGTCCGTGTTTCCATTGCTGGCGATTGACTTTCCGAAATTTGCCGATGGTCGCGGCTATTCTATCGCCTACAACTTGCGCACCCGTTTTGGCTATACCGGCGAATTGCGTGCGATTGGCGATGTCTTGCGTGATCAATTATTTTATATGCAGCGTGTTGGCTTTAACTCCTTTGCAGTACGCAGCGACAAGAGCATCCTTGACGCCATCAAAGGCTTAAGCGACTTTAGCGAAAGATATCAAGCATCCGTCGATGAAGCGCAGCCCTTATTCCGTCGAGCAGAAAGAACAGGCATTTAAATGAGCGACTTTGCAGCACGATTAGCAAAAACTGAGTCGGTATTAGAACAGATTGCAAACGAATTTTCGCCCGCCGTGTTCGCCTCCAGCCTGGCGGCGGAAGACATGGTGTTGACCGATCTAATTTTGCGCAAGCAACTCAACATCGGGATTTTTTCTTTAGAAACCGGACGCCTGCATGCAGAAACGCTGGCAATGTTAGAGCGCATCAAAGCGCACTATGGCAGTGAGATCACTTTATTCAAACCCGATCCTGCCGCAGTAGAGAACTATGTCGCGCGTCACGGCTTAAATGCGTTTTATGACAGCGTAGAAATGCGCAAAGAATGCTGTCGCATACGCAAAGTCGAGCCTTTAAATTTGGCACTGGCGAACAAAAAAGCCTGGATCACCGGACAGCGCCGCGCTCAGTCCAGCACCCGCGCCGAGCTGGCAATGCAAGAAGATGATGCTGCTCATGCTATGCAAAAATTTAATCCCTTAACGGATTGGTCAGAAGACGACGTTTGGCACTATATACGCAGCAATAATGTGCCTTACAATGCTTTGCATGACAACGGCTATCCATCGATAGGCTGCGAACCCTGCACCCGCGCCATCCAGCCAAGCGAAGATGTGCGCGCTGGCCGCTGGTGGTGGGAAAACCCCGAATCCAAAGAATGCGGATTACATGTGGTGGATGGGAAGCTGATTCGGCTTAAGCAAATCTAAGCAAGTTTAAGAAAATTAAAATTAGTAAGGTCAAGCATGAACACCGTCGTAACAAATAATTTAATTGATGCTGCGAGTAATCGCCATCTTGATTGGCTAGAGTCAGAAGCCATCCACATCATGCGTGAAGTGGCTGCTGAATGCAGCAATCCTGCCCTGCTGTTTTCCGGTGGCAAAGACTCTGTGGTCTTGCTCCGTATCGCAGAAAAAGCCTTCAGACCGGGCAAGTTCCCCTTCCCTTTGGTGCATGTGGATACCGGGCACAACTTCCCCGAAGTGATCACCTTCCGCGACAAACGTGTTGCCGAATTAGATGAGCGTCTGATCGTTGGCTCGGTCGAAGCATCGATCCAACGTGGCACAGTACGTTTGCGCAATCCCAAGACCGATTCACGCAATGCGGCGCAAGCGGTCACCTTATTGGAAACCATCGCCGAACACAAATTCGACGCCTGCATCGGCGGTGCCCGTCGCGATGAAGAAAAAGCGCGCGCCAAAGAGCGTATTTTTTCTTTCCGCGATGAGTTCGGCCAATGGAATCCCAAAGCGCAACGCCCCGAATTATGGGACTTGTATAACACCCGCGTGCACCCCGGTGAAAACATGCGCGTGTTCCCGATCTCGAACTGGACTGAGCTCGATGTCTGGCAATATATCGCCCGCGAACAACTCGAATTACCACCGATTTATTTTGCCCACGAACGCGAAGTCATTCCACGCAATGGTTTGTTGGTGCCAGTCACAGAACTGACGCCACCACGTGCAGGCGAAATCGTCGAGAAACAAATCGTACGCTTTCGCACAGTAGGCGATATTTCCTGCACCTGCCCAGTCTCATCTGACGCAGCAACCGTAGAAGCGATTATCGAAGAAACCGCAGTGACCCAAATCACCGAACGCGGCGCGACACGCATGGACGATCAGACTTCCGAGTCTTCCATGGAAAAACGCAAAAAAGAAGGATACTTTTAATGAGCACCCCAGTAGAACACAGCCTCGTTGACGCCACCCGCGAACGTGGTTTATTACGTTTCATCACAGCAGGCTCGGTCGATGATGGCAAAAGCACGCTGATCGGTCGCTTGCTGTTTGACAGCAAAGGCATTTTTGCCGATCAACTCAATGCGATTTCCAAAGCCAAACACAAACGTACCGTCGGTGACACCATCGATCTCTCTTTGCTCACCGATGGCCTAGAAGCCGAACGCGAACAAGGCATCACCATCGACGTCGCCTACCGCTACTTCGCCACACCCAAGCGCAAATTTATCATCGCCGACACACCCGGCCACGAGCAATACACCCGCAATATTGTGACGGGCGCATCAACTGCCGACGCCGTGATTATTTTGATCGACGTCTCTAAAGTGAAATTGGGCGACGACGGCAGCGTCGAATTGCTCACGCAAACCAAGCGCCATTCCACCATTGCCCATTTGCTGCAAATCGAGCACGTGGTGGTCGCCGTCAACAAAATGGATTTGGTCAATTACGATCAAACCGTGTACGAGCGCATCGTCGCCGCTTATCAAGATTTCGCGACACAACTCGGTCTCAAAGACATACGCCCGATTCCTTTGTCGGCCTTAGCGGGTGACAATGTCGTCACCAAGAGCGACAAGCTGGCATGGTATCAAGGTCCGACTCTCATAGCATTGCTCGAATCCTTGAATGTCTATGACGAATGCCACGACGAGCCTTTCCGCTTCCCTGTGCAATTAGTCGCACGTCACAACGGTCACGAAGCCAATGATTTCCGAGGCTATATGGGGCGTATCGAAGCAGGTCGCGTGTCCGTCGGCGACGCCATCGTGGTGCAGCCTTCTGGCCAGACCGCCACCGTCAAAGAAATACAAACGCTGGACGGCTCTTTGCAAAGCGCCGTCGTCGGTCAGTCCGTCACGATTTTGCTCAATGAATATGTCGATATCTCGCGCGGCGATATGTTGGCGGGTGCGGACAGGCCAGCGACGGTCTTAAAAACAGTTCAAGCCGATCTGTGCTGGTTATCCGAAGAAGCTTTAGACAATCGCCGCAAATACTGGCTCAAGCACACCACACGCCAAGTGGCCGCCCGTGTTGCGTCCATCGATACCTTGTTGGATATCAATACCCAAGAACGCCGTCCAACTGATACACTCAAGCTCAACGACATCGCTCGCGTCAGTATCAATGTACAACAGCCTTTGGCAGCAGATGACTACAACATCACCCGCTCCACCGGTGCATTCATTTTGATCGACGAAGTCACTCATCAAACTGTTGCAGCGGGAATGATACGTCTTGGATAAAACACAGCAAATCGCCACACCTGGCATGGTCTATCTGGTCGGCGCAGGCCCCGGCGCCGCAGATCTCATCACCGTACGTGGTGCGCGCCTGCTGGCGCAAGCCAACATCGTCTTGCACGATGCCTTAGTCACCGAAGACATGCTGGCACTGTGCCCGCAAGCGATCAAAGTCAACGTGGGCAAACGCAGCGGACAACGCTCCGCCGCCCAAGAACACATTAATCAACAAATCATCGCTGCAGCTCAGGAGCACGCCATCGTGGTGCGCCTCAAAGGCGGCGACCCCATGTTATTCGGACGCGCCGACGAAGAAATGAGCGCCATGGAACAAGCAGGCATACGCTTCGACATCGTCCCCGGCATCACCACCGCCCTCGCCGCCGCCTCGGCAGTCCAACTCCCACTCACCAAACGCGGCGTCGCACGCAGCGTCGCCCTATTCACCTCCAGCACCGCCCCCGGCGAAGCCCAAGAAACCCGCATCCCTGATTGCGACACCCTAGTGCAATACATGGGCGGCAAAGAAGCCCAACTCACCGCCGAACGCATGCTAGCCAAAGGCTACCCAGCCAGCCACCCCATCACCATCGTAGAAAGCTGCAGCCTTTCCACCCAACGCCACCAACACCTCACCCTAGCCGAGCTAGCACACGGCCTGCCAGCCTGCGATGGGCCGGTGTTGGTGATGATGGGGGAAGCGATGCGGGGGCGGAAGTAAACGATTTAGACGCTACATCACCCGCAAACAATATCCAGCAATCGCCTGCAACACGCTAGCGTCTTCGCCTGCGGCTTGCGCTAGTTTGAGATTAATTAGGGGGTAGTCTTGTCTTAGCTGTTCGACGATGAGAGGCAAGTCGCGGATGACGTGGCCGCCTTGTCCTAAGAAGATGGGGACGATGCTGATGTCTTTATGAAAGTCGGCATTCAATTGTTTGACTAACTCTGGCAATTGCGGCGACATTAATTCTAAGTAGGCTAGCTCGACTCTGAGTTGTGGTTGGCTGGCTTGCAGTATGCCTTGCAGGCGCAGGAAAGGTTCTGCCCAACTCGCGCTGCGGGCGCCGTGGGCGAATAGGATCAAGACTTTTTTTGGGATGGCTTGTTCACTCATCAGTGGCGCTCCACATAACGCAATCCTGTCACTGCAAAAAACAAGAATAGCAAACTAGGGAAAAGTGCCGTCATTAAAGCTGGCCAGGTGTTGATCAATCCCAGATGTGAGAACAGACTATTGAGCAGATAGAACACCATGCCTATCATGATGCCGCTGAAAATGCGCAAGCTGATGCCGCCATCGCGCACCCGTAAATAGGCAAATGGCAAGGCTAAGGCCATCATCACTAAGATAGAAATCGGATAAGTGAGTTTTTTCCAGAAAGCGATTTCATAGCGCTCTGTGGCTTGCTTGTTGTCGGCGAGATGTTTAGTAAAAGAATTTAATTCATACGCTGACATACGATCCGGGTCGATGAACAAGACCGACAAAATATCGGGCGTGATTTCCGACACTAATTCACGACTTGCTGACTTGCGGATATTGGAGGTGATCGTTTCGTTGCCGTCGAGATTTTTGGGGAAATCGGTCTCCACCACGTCAGCCAATTGCCAGACATGCGGCCGCACATAATTTGCTTGTTGCGCATTGATCTCGCGCAGCAATTGGAAATTAGTGTCGAACTCGTAGATTTTCACGCCGATCAAAGCCCGTCTGGGCGAAACTTCGCGCACATTCAAAAAACGGCTGCCTATGATCGCGCCCTGGCTACCTTCGGCACGGATTACGTCCTTAGTCCAGAGACCACTGCGAAATCCTTGTGTTAATGGACCACTGCTGGCGGCGAGCTTGACTTGCTTGGCGGTTTTGGCGGACATCGGCGCGACGAATTCACCCACCAAAAACGTCACGACAATTAAGACCAATCCCACTTTGCCCAAGATTTTTGCCGCTGTCCAAGATGACATACTGGCGGCGCGCATGATCGTAAATTCTGAATTTGTCGCCAGCTGTGCCAGCACATAGATAGTACCGATCAGGACCGCGATGGGGAGAAAATCGTAAGCGTTGCCGGGCAAATTGAGCAAGACATAGAGCAAGGCATGCTGGATCTGGTAACCGTTTTTGTTGACGGAAGAAATCTCGGCCATCAAATCAAAAAACGACGTCAATACCAAGAGTGCGAGCAAGACAAAAACCACGGAGCGAAGAATCTCGCTGCCTAAATATCGCTGCAATACCTTCATGCCGCGCCTCCCATTTCTTGCGTACATTGATTCGATTTCTTGGTGCGAATACAGCCCTTCATACGCGCCCAGATACTACTCGGATGCAAGGGACTATTCAGTTTTAAACGCCACAGAAAAAAGAAGAAAATCAAGGTCGTTATCACCGCATGCATAGGCCAGGATGCTTGCCAAAAACTGAGCGTGCTGCGCACCACCAAGGCCTGTAGGATATTCAAAAATTGGAGATTAGTCGCCACCACAATCAGAGCCACTATCATATTTGCTGAACGACCTACGCGCGGATTCACAAAACCCAGAGGCAGGGCCAGCAGCATCAACAATAATCCCATGATGGGCAAGGAGACGCGCCACAATAATTCGCCATCACGAGCTGGGTTGGGTTCATTTAATAAACTACTCAGTGGTAAGGCCTTCACCGCTTTATCGCCGTTATCGATCTGGCTTTGTCCCGGCAAAAACACCGCATAGCGTTCAAACTGCATCATCTGAAAATCGCCCGCCGTCGGCAAACCATCGTAGCGTCGTCCCTGACTCATCACCAAAAACCGGTCTCCCTTGGCATCGATTTCTATCTTGCCTTCTTTGGCGACGACGACGCTGGAACGGCCTTCATTCATCATGCTGGTAAAAATATTTTGGACTTTACTCAAATCACCGGATACTTCTTCCACAAAAGAGATGCGACCACCGCCGCGCGATTCTTGAAACTTGCCGGGCGCGACCTTGGCAATATCCTCGCGCTTTTCGTAGCGCGTGCGCACTTCTAATTTTTGTTCATTGGCCCAAGGTGAGACCACCACGCTCAAAGCAGCGATCAAGGCAGCTAATGGAATCGCAATCGTTAGTACAGGTTTGATCCAGCGCGTCAAACTCAAGCCCGATGCGAACCACACCACCATTTCTGAATCCTGATAGGCGCGTGTCACCACTAGCAACACAGAAATAAATCCGGTCAAAATTAAAAGGATGGGAAAATAATCGAGCGAGGTAAAACCAATCAAGATCAAGACATCGCGAGAAGCGACTTTGCCGCCTGCTGCCTCGCCCAAAATACGGATCAACATGAAGGTGATCGTAATGGTAAATAAAGTCGTAAAGACCGCGCCTGCCGCACTGAGCAATTCGCGTCTGAGCGCACGTTCAAAAATAATCATTTAGCTTAAATCGGTTAACAACGACGGGCACACAGCAGACAACACTGAACAAGTGCATGGTAAGGAATAGGGTTTATAATAAGCCCTTTTGCAAGCATCAGCGAAACCCAACCATCGGCGCATCGCCCGACGATCATAAGGAGTAAGACGTGGACTTTAGCATAAAATCACAGGCCTCAAAAAACAAAATCACCTCCCTGAAAACTGCTTGCCTCGTCGTTGGCGTTTTTGAAAATAAAAAATTATCGGATGCTGCCAAAGAAGTGAATCTGCACGGCGCAATTGATGCCGCCATCAAATCCGGCGACATTACAGGAAAACCCGGATCAGCCTTATTGCTGCGCGACTTAAAAGGTGTAGAAGCAACGCGTGTTTTGCTGGTCGGCTTGGGAGAAGAAAACGTCTCCGAAAAAGCGATCACCAGCGCGGCACAAGCGGCAGCACGTCATTTAAATGGCTTGGGCGCATCCGACGTCACACTCAGTCTGCCCGTGGCAAAAACACGCGATCTGAGCTGGGGCATACGTCAAATCGTACTGGCATTTAACGAAGCGATCTTCCGCACCGATGCCTACAAAAGCAAAAAAGACAGCATCGCCGCCAATGTCAAAAAAGTGCACATTCTGGTCTCAGAAAAAGAAGCGACCGCAGCCAAAGCTGCACTGACGCACAGCATCGCGCTGGTCAACGGGATGGAGCTGACCAAGCAACTGGGCAATATGCCAGCTAATTTCTGCACCCCTAGCCATCTCGCTGCCACGGCCAAAAAAATCGCCAGCGAATTTAAAATGGGCATCGAAGTCTTAGAGCGCAAACAGATACAAGCTCTCAAAATGAATAGCTTCTTGTCAGTCAGCGCTGGCACGGATGAGCCGCCAAAATTTATCGTGTTAAAACACATGGGCGGCAAGGCGAAAGATGCGCCTGTGGTCTTGGTTGGCAAGGGCATTACCTTTGATTCCGGCGGTATTTCGCTCAAACCCGGCGCAGGCATGGATGAGATGAAATACGACATGGGCGGCGCAGGTTCAGTGCTGGGCACCATGCGTGCGATTGGTGAAATGAAGCTCAAACTCAATGTCATCGCCATCGTTCCTACTTGTGAGAATATGCCCTCAGGCAGCGCGACTCGTCCCGGCGACATCGTCACTTCTATGTCCGGCCAGACTATCGAAGTCTTGAACACCGATGCAGAAGGCCGCTTGATTTTGTGTGACGCGTTAACCTATGCAGAGCGCTTTAAGCCTGCCGTCGTGATTGACGTTGCGACCCTCACTGGCGCCATTATCACTTCGCTCGGCCATCACACCACAGGTCTGTTCACACGCCACGACGAGGCACACGATAAGCTGGCGGATGAATTATTAGCGGCAGGCAAAGAAGCCAACGACGTCGCCTGGCGCTTGCCTATAGGTGAGCTGTATAACGAGCAGTTGAAATCCAATTTTGCTGACATCGCCAACATCGGCGGCCCGGCTGCTGGCTCCATCACGGCAGCCTGCTTCTTAGAGCGCTTCACCAAGAAATACACGTGGGCGCACCTCGATATCGCGGGCACATCATGGAAATCAGGCGCTGCCAAAGGCGCAACTGGCCGCCCTGTTCCGATGTTGACCAGTTTCTTAGTGAATAGAGCAAAATAAGCGGGAATTATGAAAGCAAAACCGCGTACCGCTCATTCGCCGTACGCGGTTTTTTATTTTTTTGAAAGTGAAGCAATGAAACTAGTCACCTGGAATGTCAACTCTCTCAAAGTACGCCTGCCGCAAGTCTTGCAGTGGCTGGAGACCAATCCTGTCGATGTGCTGTGCATACAAGAAACCAAGCTCACTGACGACAAGTTTCCGCAAGCAGAGATTGAGGCGGCCGGATATCAGGTCGCCTTTACTGGGCAAAAAACCTATAACGGCGTGGCGATATTGTCTAAGCACGCGATTGCCGACGTTCAAAAAAACAACCCTTTGTTCCCGGACGAACAACAAAGAATCATCGCCGCCACCATCGCGGGTATGCGCATCATTTGCGCCTATGTGCCGAATGGACAAGCGCTCGATTCTGAAAAATATCCTTATAAACTCAGCTGGCTGGCGGCGCTGCGCGACTGGGTGGAACAGGAAATGCGAGACCATCCACAACTGGCGCTGCTAGGCGACTACAACATCGCACCCGATGATCGCGACGTCCACGATCCTGCTGCCTGGGAGGGCATGAATTTGGTATCCGAGCCGGAACGTGCTGCCTTCCGCGCCTTAATCGATCTGGGTTTGAGTGATAGCTTTCGTCAGTTTGAACAAGCCGACAAGACCTTTAGCTGGTGGGATTATCGTCAGCTTGGTTTCCGCTTAAACAAGGGTGTGCGCATTGATCATATTTTGTTGTCAGCACCATTGGCGCAAGCTTGCACTTCCTGCGTGGTTGATCGCGTGCCGCGCAAATGGGAACAGCCTTCGGACCATGCGCCGGTGATTGCAAGCTTGACTATGTAGATTTTTTCCAACCTTTAAGTGGCAGGCTCAGGCGTCAGTACAACAAAATAGGCATCCCGCAGGACGACAAATTACCTGACCGAGGCGCGTGATGTCATAATCAAAAACACCTTGGCACAACAGCCTCAATTAAATTTCCGTACATCAATATTTTCTGCTACATTGTACCTAATCAGAGTTGACGCAACGCCTTTCATCCCCGAAAAACAAATCGGGAAGCGCTTCAAAAGACTCTTTTGACTACCGGAGGAGACCCTCTCTGTGATGAATAAGATTCAAGCTCTAGCGTATCTCGTGCAAGAAGCACAGTCAGGTGAATTGGTATTTTCCGCTAGCGTCGCCACTTCACTCAAAGTTCAGGAAGCGATTGATGTTGCTGATTGCAGCATCGAACACGCCACCAAAATAATTTTAAATGAGCCCCTTTTGGCTGCAAAAGTCGTCGCTGTTGCCAATAGCGTCGCTTATGTTGGCATTGCTGGCGAGATCACTAATGTGCGAGCCGCCATTTCGCGCTTGGGATTTAATACTCTGCGCGCCTTGGTCGCCTCCTTAGTGATGAAACAAATTGCAGGCGCCAGCAGAAACATCACCATACGCGCAAAGGTTAATCAACTCTGGGAACACTCCGCGCAAGTTGCTGCGCTTGCGCAGGTTATCGCCCGGCGCATCACAAAGGTTGATCCTGACACCGCCATGTTCGCGGGCATAGTGCATGAAGTGGGTGGTTTTTATTTGCTGTCACGGGCGGAAGAGTTCCCTTGCCTGATTGAGCCTGATGATCTGTCCGGCTCCAGCGATAACGAACAATATGACGAACTCAGCGAGGCAAACCCACGTGTGGAAGCGATGGAAGTCATCATCGGTCGCGCCGTCCTCGCTAATCTCAAATTACCGAGCGAAGTCAACTCCGCCGTTGAAGCACTCTGGTACGGCTTGCGCGCCATGCCACCAGAGACCCTAGGCGATACCTTATTACTCGCCAATGAACTATCCCGTACTGTCTCACCACTCGACACCCGCACTGACAGCGAAACAAACCGCTGCGAGTCAGAGATCGATTTTGTGGTTGGCGAAGGCAGTCTGCAGAGCATATTAGAAGAATCCGAGGAGGAAGTTCAGACTTTGTCAGCAGCATTGATTATTTAAACAACAGCGCTGGGCAAAGTCGCAGGGGGCGTAGAGAGTGCGAACTCTATGCCCCCTGTTCTTTTGCACCCTTCATGCCCTCGTCTTCCCATTGGGTCTGATCAGAGAATATGCGATACTCCCGCATTCTCTCAACAATCAAGAAATCTCCTTTTATGACGCAGCAACATTCGCATAAGACGCCGGGCAAGATGTCATCCAATCGCAGTTTTGGTCTCATTATGTTTGCTTTTTTCCTGATACTAAGCGTGCTGCCTCGTTTGCGAGGTGGACACTATAATCTCTGGACGTTGGCAATTAGTGTCGTTTTTCTTGTCCCCACGTTGATCTACCCGGCCATCCTCAGATTGCCAAATCTCTGGTGGATGCAATTTGGTGAGCTGCTCTCCAAAATCGTCAGTCCAGTTGCAATTGGCTTGGTCTATTTTGTGGCAATCACTCCTATCGCCCTACTTCTCAAACTATTCGGAAAAAGCACGCTTAGTCTTGGTTTTGATCGCAAGAAAACGAGCTATTGGATCACCAAAGAAACACCACAAGATCCACAAGCTATGCGCAATCAATTTTAGTTTCCGCAGACGCCATCGCCGCATTTCTGCCATGCCCATGCTTACTGCTACAATGTGCGCTTTACGCCAATTCGCTCAGAGCGAATGTCGTGCATAGCACACTCTTGATCGAGGAATCCCATTTTGTCGTTTATCAAAGAACTCTTCGCCTTTCTGCGTGCCAGAAAAAAGTTTTGGTTAGTGCCGATTTTGCTGATCATGAGCCTGTTGGGAGTGCTCATCGTATTGGCACAAGGCAGCGCGATTGCGCCTTTCATCTACACGCTGTTTTAATATGATCATCGTCGGCATTTCCGCGTATTACCACGATAGCGCTTGCGCTTTAATTCGCGATGGCGTGATCGTGGCGGCCGCCCAGGAAGAACGCTTCACGCGCAAAAAACACGATCCTGATTTTCCTATTCATGCCTTGCAGTTTTGTCTGAACGAAGCAGGCATCGGTGCAGAAGAGATCGATTATGTCGCCTTCTACGACAAACCTTTTCTCAAATTTGAACGTCTGCTAGAAACCTATTTGGCGTTTGCACCCAAGGGTTTTTCTTCATTCAAATTAGCGCTACCGGTCTGGCTACGCGAAAAATTATTTTTAAAAAGCCTACTGGCAAAAGAGCTCAAGCAAATCGCCCCCAAGTTAAATTGGGAAGACAAATTGCTCTTCGGCGAACATCATCAAAGCCACGCCGCCAGTGCGTTTTATCCGTCTCCATTTAAAGAAGCCGCGGTGCTTACCTTAGATGGTGTCGGCGAATGGGCCACGACTTCGCTCGCTATTGGGCGCGGCAAGAATTTAGAGATCATTCGTGAAATTCATTTCCCTCATTCGCTAGGCTTACTCTACTCTGCCTTCACTTATCACTTAGGCTTTAAGGTCAACTCGGGCGAATACAAAGTCATGGGACTCGCGCCGTATGGCGAACCGCGATTTGTGCAAACCATTTTAGATCACCTGATCGATATCAAAGACGATGGCTCATTTCATCTCGACATGGCTTACTTCGATTATTGCGCAGGCTTGACCATGACCAATGCGCGCTTTGGTGCTTTGTTTTGCATTCCGGTGCGCAAAGCAGAACAAGAACTGCAGCAAATTCACATGGATCTGGCGGCTTCTTTGCAAGCGGTGACCGAGCAAGTCGTTAGCAAATTAGTTGCTGCCATCGCCAAAGAAACTGGCCTTAAGAATCTTTGTTTAGCTGGTGGTGTTGCGCTTAATTGCGTTGCGAATGGTCGTCTGTTTCGCGAAAAACACTTTGAGAATATTTGGGTGCAACCAGCGGCGGGCGATGCGGGTGGCGCATTAGGCGCGGCATTTTCTGCCTACCACATCTTTCTCGGGAACGAGCGTCAAGTGACGCCGCAAAAAGACACAATGCAGGGCAGCTATTTGGGCACGCATTTTGAACAAAGCGAGATTGAAACACGCTTACGACAGGCAGGCGCACAATTTGAGGTGCTCGATGACACCACCCTGATCACGCAGTGCGCACAAGACTTAGAGCAAGGCAAGGCGATGGGCTGGTTTCAGGGTCGTATGGAATTTGGCCCGCGTGCTTTGGGTGGTCGCTCCATCCTCGGTGACCCACGCTCGCCAGACATGCAAACTAGTCTCAATCTCAAAGTCAAATTCCGCGAATCGTTCCGCCCATTTGCGCCAGCGGTCTTGCGCGAAGACGTCAATGACTGGTTTGAATTTGATGGCGATAGTCCGTATATGTTAATGGTAGCCAACGTGCAGCAAGATAAGCGACTACCGGTTCCTGAGGCGGAAAAGTCATTATTCGGCATAGATAAACTCAAAGTCGCCCGCTCACAGATTCCGGCAGTCACACACGTCGATTATTCCGCCCGCATACAAACCGTCACTTCGGACACGAACCCACGCTATCACGCCCTACTCAGCGAATTTAAACGCATCACTGGCTGCCCGGTCTTGGTCAACACCAGCTTTAATGTACGCGGCGAACCCATCGTCAACACGCCCGAAGAAGCTTTCAAATGCTTTATGGGCACCGATATTGACCGGCTGGCGATAGGCAATTGCTATCTCAAAAAAGAAGAGCAAAATCCGGCGCTCAAGATCAGCTATGAAAACGCCTTCGAACTCGATTAAGTGACCATCTCACCAACATGAAATTCATCAAAAACATTCTTCTATCTCTCATCACGATGATCGTCTTGCTGGCACTGATCGAACTCGGCCTGCACATTGCTGATTTCCCAGCGACACCCAAGAGCGGTTGGAAGTGGGATGAAAGCCCGTATCGCGGCATGATGAATCAAGGCGATCAACGGGTGAATCAACTCGGTCTGCGTGGCAAGACATTTGAATATCACGATGATGATTTTGTGGTGCTCTTAGTCGGTGATTCGCAAACCGAAGCGGGCACACAATTGTTCGACGACATGCCAGAAGCGCTGTTGGAGATGGCTTTAAAGACTGAACTTAATACTAGCAAAGTGAAAGTATTTTCAATTGCCTCCGCTGGCTGGGGGCAAGACCAGCAATTAGTTGCGCTACGCGCCTATTTTGAACATCACCGCGCCAACCTCGTCATCGACTGGACCACGCCCGTCAACGATTATTGGGAAAACACCTTCATCGACCGCAGCATCACGCCAGAAGCAGGCAAACTCAAACCCACCTTTACTAGCTCCGATGCAAACGCAAAGCTAGAGACGGTAATTCCCACGCCATTTGAATTTAAATTGCGCACGCTGTTAAAACTCTCACTGAGCGGAGCGGCAAGCGGAAAAAAGGCATCGATCGAACAAATTCATTTGGACCGTTGGATGAAAAAACTACCTACCGGTTACGACAGTAAAACTCAACAAGCGCAACAATGTCCAAGTCTGGAAGTCAAAGAACAAGAGCTGATCGAATCGTATTTAGCAGGCAGCCGCGCTTACACACTACTGACGGAAGAGGACGTTGAAAATGGCCGTAGCCACTTCTCGCCTTTCCTCAAAAACCTGACACCGCGCGATCACTATGCCATCACTATTACGCACAGACTTTTTCAAGAACTCGCAAATTTGAGCCAACAACACGGCGCGCAATTTCACATTTTGCATACTTATAGAAGCGATTTAGATCAGGCTTTCCGCGAAATCCGCTGCGTCAAAAATACGCGCACACAAAACGTCTTTGAATACGACGGCAGCGACTGGATGCGCCACCTCAAAGCCTCGCCATTAGCCCCCCAACTCATAGCGCTCAACATCAATAGCGAACATGCGCTCAACGTCAGTAAAGGCGACTGGCATTTTAGCAAAGAAGGTAATCAATTGGCGATGCAAGCTTTGGCGAAAAAGATTGTGGGGCTCCACAATCTTCAAGCGGAAAAGCACTAGATCGGCGACGGCACCCGCACCCAGCCTTCCATTAACACCCGTGCGCTGCGACTCATACTGGCTTGCGTGACTTCCCACTCACCATTGACTTGCTGGGCTTGCGCGCCGACTCGCAGCGTGCCTGAAGGATGACCAAAGCGCACCGCACTGCGCTCACCACCGCCTGCTGCGAGATTCACCAGTGTGCCCGGAATCGCCGCAGCGGTACCAATAGCAACGGCGGCTGTACCCATCATGGCGTGATGTAGCTTGCCCATGGATAAAGCGCGCACTAATAAATCAATCTCGTTGGCATGGACTTGTTTACCGCTCGACGACACATAATCAAGCGGCTTGGAGACAAAAGCGACTTTCGGTGTGTGTTGGCGTTGTGCCGCTTGCGCAATATCCGTGATTAATCCCATGCGCAGCGCGCCGTAAGCACGGATGGTTTCAAACTTCTCCAGAGCAGCAGCATCGCCATTGATCGCGTCTTGGAGTTCAGTGCCTATGTAACCAATCTCTTCGGCGTTCACAAAAATAGTGGGAATGCCGGCGTTAATCATCGTCGCTTTTAACGTGCCTATGCCCGGTACTTCCAGATCATCGACCAGATTCCCAGTCGGGAACATAGAACCACCTGCGCCCTCTTCATCGGCCGCCGGATTCATAAACGCTAATTGCACTTCGGCCGCTGGAAAGGTCACACCGTCGAGTTCAAAATCGCCCGTTTCTTGCACTTCGCCATTGGTCATAGGCACATGGGCGATGATGGTCTTGCTGATATTCGCCTGCCAAATACGCACCACGGCGACACCGTTGCGCGGCACATTGTCCACCAAACCCATACTGATCGCACAGGAACCCACCGCCGCCGAGAGATTCCCGCAATTACCGCTCCAATCAACAAAGGCTTTGTCGATGGCGACTTGCCCGAACAAATAATCGACATCGTGATCGGGCTTACTGCTCTTAGCGAGAATCACCGTTTTTGAAGTGCTCGAAGTCGCGCCACCCATGCCGTCGATTTGTTTGGCATAAGGGTCGGGACTGCCGATCACGCGCAACAACAAAGCATCACGTGCCGCCCCCGGCCGCTGTGCTGCTTGTGGTAAATCTTCCAGGCGGAAAAATACACCTTTGCTGGTGCCACCGCGCATGTACACGGCGGGGATTTTTATTTGGGGTGGATGGGACATATTTTTCCTTTGTATCTCTAAATTTTTTTGCCACCGAGGAGCGTCGGTCGCAGAGAAATTCGTAGATACTCTGTTGAAAAACAACCGCCTTTTACGCTAAAACCTGATTATTTTCGCTAGGTTTAGCGTAAAAGCGGGTGTTATCAAAAGGCTGATTATTGATCAACATTCCATGCAAAGCGTGCAGTAAT
>JACQDW010000168.1 GCA_016200845.1 Burkholderiales bacterium
GTGCTTCTATTCTTTCCCACTGATCATCCCTCAATAGCATTCTAATCATCCTTGATTTGCCCAAATACAAGGATGTAAACACATTTCGAGAAAAGTTAACAGGGGTGTGAGTAAATAAATATGTCAACACGCCCTAGTTCAATTGCCAGCGACACCGAGACGCTCTGTCGTTCTCGCTGAATTTAAAACTGCATTGACCCGATTTGAATCGCATGACTCGGAAGAGCAAGAACAATACTTAAACTACCTTCAACGAATCATGTCCATCCTTGGTATCGCCGACTCAGGGGAGTTATTCAATGTTTGGCGTTATGGTTTTCCTTACGGGTGGATGATCAACAATGGTACTAACCATAATAATTTTCGATAAACTCAGTGCAAAACTAAGAAAAAAGAATAAGCTCGAATAACGTAGAATTAATCCTATACATACACACTAAATCTGAGTAGCGTGACTCAATAAATTAGATTTGACTATACAACGGACTTCAGTGATCATTTAGCTTCACACCCCCCGATTTTTAGACTGAATTTGTACTGTCCTATGCCTACTCAAGCCTCCGCAGAATACATGAAGCTATCTGTCTCTGAGCGAATCCAGCTTGTTGAAGATATCTGGGATAGCATCGCCACTGAAACGCCTGAAAGTATTGAGCTTTCACAAGCTCAAAAAATGGAGCTTGATCGTCGCCTCGCAGCGCACCGGGCTGATCCATCAACCGCTGTTCCATGGGAACAAGTTCGTTCCAAATTATTCTCGAATAAGCCTTGATGAAAATCGTTCTTCGACCAGAGGCAGAACAAGAGCTTCTAGAAGCTCAAGCATGGTATGAAGAAAAGGCACTTGGACTCGGTTTTGAGTTCGCCCGTGCCGCAGATGTCGCTGTAGAATTGGCATTTCGCAACCCTCTTGGGCATTCGTGTATTGAAGGTGAATTTCGACGTGTTTTATTCCGTAAATTCCCTTATTTGCTCGTTTATTTGCCCACTCCAACCGAGCCATTAATCGTCTCCTTTTTTCATAAAAGCCGTGAGCCGTACGCTTGGCTGGAAAGGATGAGTGACTAATATGCCTCGAAATCTACACCACTTAATTATTCTAAACATGACGATTAGCTTTGACGATTTGCGGCTGTTATTTCAGCGTCAATCATTGTTCTTCATGCGCAAATTTTTTGTCGCGACAGTCCTTTTTTTGACATCCATGGTTGCAGCGGCTCAGGCGAGTCCAAAGCCACCTTTATTCACACCCCTATCGGCGGAGTCTAAGGCCGAGTTGGATGATTTCCGCCGCTTGGTGACTGGACTCGTTCGCATACAAAATCCAAAATGGATACTTTCTCGAACTCCAAAGGACTTTGAAATTCTTCAAATATTTGCCGAAGGTTCCTCAATGAAAAAAGCTGATCGCAATACTTGGATTGCTGTTGGAGTAGCGTTTGGAGACGCATTGATCGCATTTATTCCGGGGCTATCTTGGTCGGACATGCAAGACGAGTATGGCCCAGGTGTCGTTTTGCGATACAAGCAAACGACGATGACAATAGCTGCGCCAACCATGCTGGCTAAACGAGTTGAGCGCGGCGAATCATTTGATTTACGGTTCATGGCAATTGAATTGAAAAAATACGTGACGGAGAACGCTGGGAAAGTTCAGTGATATCTAATAATGCGGAAGACCGGGCTAACACACGTTACTTGGCCCCCTCTCTCTTATCCTTTCAAAAGCCTCCCCCCCCAAGACTCCTCCTATCACCCCCATAGAAAAAATTTCAAACATTTAAATTGCACACAATTAAATTGCACGATATTATTTAGCCTGTCAGTCATTACTGATGAACACAAACAATCAATTCATTCATCTACAAAAGGAAAAATCATGCAAATTCTTTATACGGCACAGGCGACTTCCACTGGTGGGCGTGAGGGGCAGTCGGCTTCTGATGATGGTCGCTTGCAAGTTAAACTCAGCACGCCGAAAGAGCTGGGTGGTGCGGGTGGCGATGGTAGTAATCCTGAGCAGTTGTTTGCGGCGGGTTATTCGGCTTGCTTTATCGGTGCGATGAAAGCGGTTGCGGGTGCGACTAAACTGGCTTTGCCCGCTGATGTTGCGGTGACTGGGCGCGTTGGTATTGGTCCCAATGGTCGCGGTGGCTATGGCTTAGCGGTGGCTTTGCAGATTTCTTTGCCGGGGATGGACAAGGCGGCGGCGGAAGCATTGATTGCCAAGGCGCACGAGGTTTGCCCTTATTCCAATGCGACACGCGGCAATATCGATGTGCAATTGAGTCTGGTGTAATCGCATCGCTTGGTCGTTGCAAAATCTGGGATAATGTCGCCTTTGACGCCCTAGGCGTCGTCATTTCCCAGACTTTATGATCGTCCTCGGTATTGAATCTTCCTGCGATGAGACTGGCATTGCGCTCTATGACACAGAGCGCGGTTTGCTATCCCATGCTTTGCACTCACAAATTGCCATGCATCAGGAATATGGTGGCGTGGTGCCAGAGTTGGCGTCGCGTGACCATGTGCGCCGCGCTCTGCCTTTGTTGCAGCAGGCGCTAGCTAGCGCACAGATCACGATGCGCGAGGTCGATGCCATCGCGTATACGCAAGGCCCCGGTTTGGCAGGTGCGCTGTTAGTGGGTGCATCGGTGGCATGCGGCTTGGGCTTTGCTCTGCAAAAGCCGATGATAGGGATACACCATCTGGAAGGTCATTTGCTTTCGCCTTTATTGGCCAGCCGCCCGCCTGAGTTTCCTTTTGTGGCGCTGTTGGTGTCGGGTGGTCACACGCAACTGATGCGTGTCGATGGTGTTGGCCGCTATACCTTATTGGGCGAGACCCTGGACGATGCCGCTGGCGAGGCCTTTGATAAGTCTGCCAAATTATTAGGACTGGCCTACCCCGGCGGCCCGGCGATTTCGCAATTGGCAACGAGTGGCGATCCGGCAGTGCATCAATTCCCTCGTCCCATGTTGCATTCCAAAGATTTGAATTTTAGTTTTTCTGGTTTGAAGACTGCGGTGCTGACTGCCGTCAAAAAATATCCCGATGCTTTGACCGAACAAGACAAAGCCAACGTCGCGCGCGGCTTTGTTGATGCATTGATTGATGTGCTGGTCGCTAAATGCAAAACCGCGATGAAAGAAACCAGACTCAAACGCTTGGTCATCGCAGGCGGCGTCGGTGCCAACCAGCAATTGCGCGCAGCACTCAATGCCGCTGCCGCGTCGAGCAATCCCAAAAAGCGTTTTGAGGTGTATTACCCAGAATTAGAATTTTGCACCGACAATGGCGCCATGATCGCCTTCGCAGGCGCGATGCGCTTGCGTCAACTCAAAGAAAAACCAGAACTCGCCAGCTACGATTACAGCTTTAATGTGAAACCGCGCTGGCCTTTGTCTGAATTGCCGCCTGCTTAGGTGATTTGTGGGGCGTGAGGCGGGATGTGAGGCGGGTTGCAACCCGCCCTACCACTAGATTTTAAGAATTCGTTAAAGAAAAACAAAACCCCTCAACGTTGAGACACAGAGACTCCGAGGTGCGCAGAGGAAGCTAGAATACACTAGGTTTTTCTCTTTTTTCGCATTTCTCGGCGGCTCAGCGTCTCGGCGTTGAGGGGTGTCGATTTTATTTCTTCAATAGCGCCTGAACGGTAAAAAAACTTATTTTTTCTTACTGCCAATCCGGCTTTCTTTCCCGCTCATCAAATTCGCAATATTCTGACCGTGGCGATAAATGAGTAAGGCGCACATCACCGTGACCGCCAGCAAAGTCCAATCTGCACCAAACAATAAACCGTAATAAAACGGTGCGAACAAGGATGCAATTAACGCGGCCAACGACGAATAACGGAAGGCATACGCCACCACTAACCAAGTCACAAAAGTGCCAACACCGAGCCAGATGTTAATCGCTAACAGCACACCCAATGCAGTCGCCACACCTTTGCCGCCGACAAACTTAAAAAACACGGGCCACAGATGGCCGATAAACACGGCCAGCGCCACCATCGCAATCGTGCCATTGCTCAATTCAAACTGATCTTGAAAAGTCTGTGCCAACCACACCGCCAGCCAGCCTTTAAAACCATCACCAAATAGTGTCAACGCAGCGGCAGCTTTGTTCCCCGTGCGCAGCACATTGGTGGCACCGGGATTTTTAGAGCCATAGGTGCGCGGATCAGACAAGCCAAACAAACGGCTCACCACGACAGCAAAAGAAAGCGAACCAATCAGGTAAGCAGCCACGATGGCGATCATAGAATTTATCATTTTTTCTCCGTCTTCATTATTATCATATTTCGAGCCGAGGCATTTTTACATAGACGCGGCGCAAGTGCAATGTGGCTTATTCAATCTATCCCACACTGCACCGCCTTCGCATTCAACACCTTCACCAACAACTCTGGCGCGATGCCGATTAAAAATCCGCGTCTGCCGCCGTTCAGATAAATTTTGTCGAGCGCGAGTATGCTTTCTTCTACATACACGGGCATGCTTTTGCGGGTGGCGAATGGGGATGTGCCGCCTATCATGTAGCCGGAATGGCGTTGCGCCACGTCGGGTTTGCATGGCTCTACTGATTTACAGGGAATTTGCCTTGCCAAATTTTTTGTGGACACCGTTTTATCGCCATGCATCAACACGATCAAGGGTTTGGCGTGTTCGTCTTGCATGATCAAGGTTTTTACGACTACGTGTTCGGGCACACCTAGCTCACGCGAGGACACGCTGGTTCCGCCGTGTTCTTCGTAAGGATAAGGATGCTCGGTGTAGGCCGCGCCACATTTTTTTAATAATTGCGTGGCCGGTGTTTCTGAGACGTGTTCTTTTTTTGCCATAGTTCTCAATCCTAATTTCAATATTGTCCACGAGGATGATGATCCGCATGCAGTTTTTTGAGACGCTCCCGCGCTACATGCGTATAAATCTGCGTGGTCGAGATATCCGAATGCCCCAACAGCAATTGCACCACGCGCAAATCTGCGCCGTGATTGAGTAAATGCGTTGCGAAAGCATGGCGCAATACGTGCGGTGACAGTGCCGAGGTGATGCCCGCCAGACTCGCATATTTTTTGATCAGCACCCAAAACATTTGCCGCGTCATCGCGCCGCCGCGTGCGGTCACAAATAAGGCGTCATCGATTTGCTCGCCCAAAATAACAGCGCGGCCCTGTTCCAGATAACGCTGTAGCCACATTTGTGCCACTTCACCAAATGGCACCAGGCGTGTCTTGGTGCCTTTGCCGGTCACGCGCAGTATGCCGTCATTCAAACTCAATTCAAATGATTTAAGCCCCACCAATTCACTCACACGCAAACCGCAGGCATACAAGAGTTCGAGCATGGTGCGATCACGCAAACCCAAAGGCGTTTCCACATCGGGCGCGGCGAGCAAGGCTTCCACTTGGGCTTCGCTCAACGTCTTGGGCAAACGCTGTGCTTGCTTGGCCGATTTTAGATTGGTGCAGGGATTATGTGCGATCAGATTTTGCCGGAACACTTGCTGGTAATAGCGCTTCAAGACCGTCATGCGACGATTCGCCGAGGTCGCTTTGGAGTGCGCGTGTTTCGCCGCAACGTAAGCAAAAATATCGCTCTCTTCTGCTTGCAATAATTCTCTCTGCTTCGCTTGCAACAACCATTCCGCAAACAAGCGCAGATCGCGACGATAGGCTTCTAAGGTGTTTTTCGACAAGCCATCTTCCAGCCATAAATAATCACAAAACTGATCGATTTGCGCCAGTGTTTGCGTTGGCAACTCTATCGCAGGTGACTCTATCTGTGCGCGTGCAAGGTTCACAGCTAAGTCTCCGATTTTGCTGCGATCAAGTCTGGCTGTGCGCTATATTCTGGTACTTGTTCCAGCTCTAGCAAATAGCGTTTCACGCCCAGATGAAAACCTGTCTCTTCATCGTGATGCGCAAAGCCGCCTATGCCGCCCGCCGCTGTCACGCGGTGACAAGGAATAATCAAGGGGAAACGATTCGCACCACAAGCTTGCCCGACCGCGCGCGGTGCCGACTTCAACAATTTTGCGACGTCGCCATAAGTCTTCACTTGCCCACGCGGGATCGCCGCAATGGCATCCCAGACCCGCTGTTGAAATTGCGTTCCCACTGTTTTTAAAGGCAGATCAAAGACAAAATCGGGATCATCAAAATAGCGGCTGATTTGCAAAGCAGCGCGCTCTGCGACATGATTCTCGGCGGACTTCTCACCTAAACGTGGCGGCAAATACACCAGCTCACTGAGGCAATCGCCCTGCACTTGGCGATCATCAAATGGCTCGGTACGAATTCCCATAAAGCCAAATGGGGCGCGAATAATGGCGGCGAACAAAGTGGAGTCAGTCGGAAGCATCGTCGAGTGAAATAAGTGCGTGAACCTGAATTTTACGCGAGCGCGAGGAGGTGCAAGACAAATTTTTAAAAAAGAAAAAGGCGCGTCCACCGGACACGCCTTCTAAAATTTTTCACGTTTTGGCTGTTGTAATCTCGTTGGATTCAGCTCATTTTGAAACGTGAATCTCCCCCCCTTTTTGACTGCGCCCTACAGAGCGCTATTATTGCACTTCCATATTCTGCGATTATTGAACCGAGCGATTGTCGTCAGTCCCAAATTTGTACTTTTGAGGCGAATTTGCGATCTCAACAAATCAGCAAATTGCAAACTGGGAGCGAATATAGCACGCCTTTTCAGCAAACCGCACGAAGATTTTTTCAAAAAATTCGCTCTGTTGCATTTGTGCGCCTGCAGCAGAGAAAGATCGCAAACTGCAAAAAAAATGTGCTACGTCAAAAAGAGTTTTTGCGGTTTTTCCATAGGGAAATTTTTCCGCAAACCCACAAAATGTGTGCGCAAAAAAAACGCCGGACTAAATCCGGCGTTTTCATTCTCTGCGTTAAATGGATGTCAGTGATAAATCAAATTTGGCAGCCAAGTTGAAATCGCTGGCACGTAAGTGATCAGCAATAAGAATCCCAACATCGTCATCAACCATGGCAAGACCGCCACTGTCAATTCCGAGATACCCATCTTGGTAATGCCTGACGCCACATACAAATTCAATCCAACGGGAGGATGACACATGCCCACTTCCATGTTCACCACCATGATGATGCCGAAGTGAACGGGATCTATCCCCAGCTTCATCGCAACGGGAAATAAGATCGGCGCCATGATCAAAACGATAGAAGACGGCTCCATCACATTGCCAGCGAGCAGCAGCAAAACGTTGACAACCAATAAGAAGCTCACCATGCCAAAGCCGCTGTCCAAAATCCATCCAGCCATCGCTTGCGGTATATTTTCACTAGTCATCAAGAAAGAAAACAACACAGCATTGGTGATGATGTACAACAGCATCGCTGACATCGCAGCAGAGTCAATCAACACCTTGGGCACCATTTTAATGGTCATGTCCTTATAGACAAATACGGCGATTAAGAAAGCATACACCGCCGCCACAGCAGCCGCTTCGGTCGGCGTAAACATGCCGGTATAAATTCCCCCCATCACCACAATAATCAAAGACAATCCCCATGCACTCTTTCTGAAAGCAACCAGACGCTCCGCCCAACTTGCCTTAGGCATGCGAGGATATTGATGCTTACGCGCCAAAAACCAGGTGGTCAGGCCAAGGAAAAATGCCAGCAGCAAACCTGGAATCACACCTGCCATGAACAACTGTCCCACAGACGTATTGGTCGAAACTGAAAACATCACCATCACGATAGATGGTGGAATCAAAATACCCAATGCGCCCGAAGTCGTCACCACACCGGCACCAAAACCCTTGGGATAACCCTGTTTGACCATCGCTGGCAAAATAATAGAGCCGATCGCCACCACCGTTGCAGGAGAAGAGCCCGACACCGCAGCAAATAAAGCACATGCCAACACGCCTGCCAAGGCCAAACCACCGTGCCAGTGTCCAACCATAGACGCAGCAAAATTAATCATGCGCCGCGCCACGCCCCCATGGGTGAGAAAGTTCCCCGCCAAAATAAAGAAGGGGATCGCCATGATCTCGAACTTCTCGATGCCGGTGAACAATTTTAGGGCCACCGACTCAATCGGCACCGTCGTCATGGTGAACAAAAAGGTCAAGACAGTCAGGCCCAGCGCGATAGAAATCGGCATGCCCGTCAACATCAAGAGCAACAACAATACAAAAATAATCAGCGCGTTCATACCTGCACCTCCGACTCTAATCCTTCGACATGCGCATGATCATGCTTAGGCAATTCACCGGTCTTCACAAACTTCCACATCACTTGCAAAAAGCGGAAAGACATTAAATACGACCCCAAAGGGATCGCCATATATACCCACCACATAGGAATTTCCATATCCGCCGAAGTTTGATCCGTATGCGCAATCGCCCACACAAAATTGGCGCCCAGCGTTCCCACGATTCCCGTAAACAAAGCTCCCGCGCCAAGACTAATCAAGATCAGGAATTTTTTATTCCGTTCACTGACTTTGTTGACCAACACGTCCACACCAACATGGATGCCAGAACGCACGCCATAAGCCGCTCCAAATTTCGCCATCCAGACGAATAAATAAATCGTCAGCTCCTGCGCCCAACTGGTATTGAGTCTAATCAGTGCATCTTGCACGATGGGAATGTCATATCCTGACAAGTAGCGGTGCAACACCGCCAGAAAAGTAATGATCGTCGCCATCGCCATCAAGAGCGCGATCAAATACTCTTCCAAATGATCAAGCAATTTCATGCTAGCTCCGTTTGAAAAAATAAAGAAAGTGTGGGAGAACGAGGCAAGCATGTATCGCTATGCGCATGCCTCGCAATAAAAAGAATGGAAATTCAAGTCAATGCGTGAGTGCTTAATCAAAACCCAGCGCTTTAGATTCCTTATTGATAGCCATAATCAAATCTTTACCAATACGTCCTTCCATTTCCTTTTCAACCGGAACCATCGCGCGCATCCACGCGGCGATTTCTTTATTGGTAGGCGTATAAACGGTGGTCTTTCCTGATTTTGTGACGGCATCTAAGGCCGCGTCATTTTCTAATTGCGCAATCGCATTGGCGTAACGTGAGGCTCCCTTCATCGCATCGCTCAGGGCAACACGAATATCTGCAGGCAAACCATCCCAGAATTTTTTATTCACGATCACGGCATAGCCCAGATAACCGTGATTGGTGACGCTCACGTGTTTTTGGACTTCATGCATTTTTTGCGTGTACAGATTTGACGGTGGGTTCTCAGTGCCATCGACCACACCTGTTTGCAGCGCCTGATACACCTCAGAGAACGCCATCACTTGCGGATTCGCGCCGAGAGCGCGCATCTGTGCGTCCAACACCTTTGATGATTGTATCCGCATTTTTTTGCCCTTCAGATCTGTTGGCAAATGCATGGGTACATTCGACGACATCACCTTAAAACCATTATCCCAAAACGCGAGGCCCGTGATTCCCTTCGGCTCCAACTTGGCCAGCAAACCAGCGCCTATCGGCCCCTCGGTCACTCTGTGCAACACATCGCGACTCTGGAAAATATACGGCACATCAAACACTTCAAATTCTTTCACACCCAAAGGTCCAAACTTCGCCAGAGATGGCGCCAACATTTGCACCGCGCCCAATTGCAGCGCTTCCAACTCTTCCTTATCTTTGTATAAGGTGCTGTTAGGATAAATCTCGACTTTGACCCGGCCTTTGGTCGCTTTCTCGGCTAATTCTTTAAACCGCTCCGCAGCCTTACCTTTAGGCGTATCCTTAGCGACCACATGGCTAAACTTAATTACGATCGGTGCCTGAGCAAATGCTTGCGTACCAAAGCCCAAACTCAGGGCAATTGTGCCCAAGGCTAACTTCAAAGTACGACGCTTTAACAATTGAGGTTTCATCACAGTCTCCTGATTTTAGAATGGTGAGCTTAGATTATGCGAGCGGTCGCACTGCACAAACAATTGTGGATAACCACAATGTCGCGAGCAAGGTACAAACGCCTGGCCTGACGCTCAAATCCTGCCTCGACTTCAGTTACACTGCCCCCATGTCTCCATTCACTTCTATCCTGCGCCGCTACCCCGCCAGCCTGCCCTGGATGCTTCCTATCGTCCTGGTCTTACTGTTCGTCGCGGTCTTGCTGTGGCTGCCCTGGCAAGCGCAAAAAATGGAAGCCAACGAAAGACAAGAGCAATTGATCGCCGACACGCTTTGGGTAGAGCAATCCTTATTGTTTCAATTAAAGCGCAACGAAGAAAATTTATTCAGCCTGGCGCACGAGGTTTTACAAAAAAAGGAAACTCAAACCGAGCGCGACAATTTACAAGCCCGCAGCAAACTCTTGCTCAGCAATAGCCACGAAATACTCTCTCTGCAAATTTGGAATGCGCAACAACAACTGATATTGAGTCAATCAGACACCGACACGCAAAGCGAAATTACAAAAGACCTTCAGCAAGGAACACAGGTCGCCGAACTCATTCATGACGGCAATCGTATCAACGTCGCTCAATGCGTCAAACAATCTGGGGCGCAAGATACCATTTTGTGTCGCTTCCCTATCCTCCAAGAGAAGACCTCATTAGGTGCCTTTACGGTCCGTTATCGCCTGCAAACCCTGCTCGACGAAGCCGTCCCCTGGTGGTTTGCGCAAGACAATGAAATCAGCTTGCAAGACAGTGACGAGCAAACACTGGCAAAGCGCAGCGCAGGTGGTCCGGGGAAGCACATCTACACCCACAACCGCCAGATCGAGCTGCCCCAACTCAACCTGACGTTGCACACCGACAGCACCAAAAGCGCGCCCAAGCTTTTATCTAATTTATTGGTAGTCTCGGTGGTCTTGTTATCAGCTGGTTTGCTCTGGAGTCTGATCGCGCTGTGGCGCGACATTAATCGCCGCCTGCGTGCCGAAGGTGCATTGCGCAAAGAAGTTGCCTTTCGCGCCGCGATGGAAAACTCACTCATCACCGGCCTGCGCGCCCGCGACATGGAAGGTCGTCTCACTTATATCAATCCTTCGTTTTGCGCCATGGTCGGCTATCCGCCGGAAGACATCATCGGTCGTCTGCCACCCATGCCGTATTGGGCGCCCGAAGCCATCGCCGAATATGAACAACGCTTTGCACAAATTCTCACCGGCACGGTACAACCAGAAGGGTTTGAAACCATCTATCAACGTGCCAATGGAGAACGATTTCCAGTCTTAATTTATGAATCACCGCTGGTCGATGAACACGGCACGCAAACCGGATGGATGAGTTCCATCCTCGATATTTCTGAGCTCAAACGCGCACAAGAGAGAAGTCGCCAACAAGAAGAAAAACTGCACGCCAATGCCCGCCTCGCCACCATGGGTGAGATGGCATCGATGTTAGCGCACGAACTCAATCAACCCTTAGCTGCCATTTCCAGCTACACCACAGGGGCCATCAATCTACTCAATGAAGACCCCAAGGATGCCGCGCTGCTGCCCGCGGTTCTCGACAAAGTCAGACAACAGGCACAACGCGCAGGGCAAGTGATACGCAGCGTGCACGAGTTTGTCAAAAAGCGCGAAGTCGAAAGAGCACCGCTCAACATCGCCACCCTGATTCACAATATCGCGCCGCTGATTGAACTCCAGGCGCAACATGCGCAAGTTCATGTCCACTATCAAGTCGAGCCACAACTGCCCGAGGTGCTTGCCGACAAAGTCTTGTTAGAGCAAGTCTTACTCAATCTCACGCGCAATGCCATCGACGCCATGCAAGACATCGCTGCAGAATGCAAGCAATTACAAATTCACGCCCACCTCTCGTTCACGCGTACAGATCAAATCCTGATACAAATCATCGACCATGGCGCTGGCATCAGCGATGACATCGCGGCTGAACTTTTTTCCCCCTTCTTTTCCACAAAACCCGAAGGCATGGGTATGGGCTTAAATATCTGCCGCACCGCCATCGAGTTTCATGGCGGCAGCCTGCAGCACAGAGCCAACCCTGAAGGGGGCACCATTTTTGAATTTAGCTTACCTATCCAATAAGGAACAGCATCATGCTCCATATCGTCGATGATGAAGAAGTCTTACGCGATGCGCTTTGCTGGCTAGCCCGTTCACGCAATATTGCCAGCACCAGCTACGACAGTGCCGAAGCGTTTCTGGCACGTCTGGACTCTCCCTTCATCAACGCCAAAGAAGGCGATTGCCTGCTGCTCGATGTGCGCATGGGCGCACTCAGCGGCACGGGACTTTTTGCAATGCTCCATGAGCGTCAACTGACCCAACGCCTGCCCGTGATTTTTTTGACTGGACACGGCGACGTGCCGATGGCGGTGGACACCTTAAAGCGTGGCGCTTTCGATTTTTTTGAAAAGCCCTTCAACGACAATGCCTTGATGGATAGAGTACAAGAAGCCATGCAAGCCTCACTCAAGGCTAGTGCACAAGCAGAAATTCAAGACAGGATGAAACAACTCTCGCAGCGCGAGCGCGAAGTGATGGAATACATCTTACAAGGAAAAATGAACAAACAAATCGCCGACGAACTCGGCATCAGCATGCGCACCGTCGAAGTCCACCGTGCTCATATTTTCGACAAAATGCAGATCAAATCGGCGGTTGAATTAGCGGGAATACTCGCCAACAATTCCCAATAGGACTTACGCAAAACAGACGCTGGCGTTGTTGCGTTCGCCTCGCCGTACAGTCGTACTGTCTTCGGCTCCGCGCCTAGCCAGCGCAATTTTGCGTAAGTCCTACCTAAGCAAACACCTTCCACAAAAAACTCACAGCCACGCACAACAGCATCACCGCAAACAAACGCTGCACACTATGCGCAGGCAAAAAGCGCGCAAGGCGGCGTCCCAATAAAACACCCGCAATCGACGTCAATGCAAAGCTCACAGAAAATGCCAGAGGAAGCTGCGCGCCATTTAACAAGGCCGAACCCACCGCCACCGAGCCCACCAGACTAATCACCATCAACGATGTCGCCGCCGCACTTTGCATACTCAAATTAGTAAAGTGTCGCAGCAAAGGCACAATAATAAAACCGCCACCGACACCCAAAGCGCCCGTCGCAAAACCCGCGCAGGCTCCGATAATACTGATCACACCGGCGGTTTTGAAATTCCAGTCAAAGCGCCCGGTCTTCACATTCACCCGCGCCACCGCATCTTGATTGCAGACTTCTTGCAACAAACTTGCCTGCAAGGCCGCCTGTCGCAATAGTCGCACGACAACAATCAATAACACCACGGAAAACGCCAACATCAAAGTCGCCTGTGACAAACCCTGCGCCACCCACACGCCGAGGGTCGTCATCGGTGCGCCGACCAAAGCCATCAAGGTCGCCGCCTTATACCGCACCTGTTTGCGCCGAAAACCATCCATCGCGCCTATCACCGCCCCCGAGCTCACCGCCAACAACGCCACTGGCATCGCTTGCTGCATAGTCCAGTGTTGCGTATACACCAGAGCTGGCACCGCCAACATACCACCACCAGCGCCAGTCAAACCCATGATCAACCCGACCCCAAGGCCAATCACAACAACGAGGACGATCGCGAGTAAGCTCATAAAAACACTATCGGTGAAAAGAAATTGGATCTACGCCACAACACCAGCGCCTGTTTCGCGTAAGTCAGACTAAGCAAAAAACTTGCGCCCATTCTAGGGTTTGATATGATGCCAGTCAATGCAACAAAGTCCCACACAGCGTCAACAAAACTCACAATAACGATTATGACCCCGCACATCCAAAGTTTCTACGACCCGCACACCGGCACCATCACCCATCTGGTGTATGACGATATCAAAGGTCACGCCGCCATTATCGACCCCGTGCTCGATTACGACCCCAAATCAGGGCGCACCCACACCAGCAATGCAGACCACCTTATCACCGCCGTCAAAGAGTTGCACTTACAAGTGGACTGGATTATCGAAACCCATACCCATGCCGACCACATCTCCAGCGCCCAATATTTGCGTCAACATCTGGGCGGCAAAATCGCCATAGGTGCGCACATCGGTCAAGTACAAAGCGTCTTCAAAAATCTCTTTCATCTTGAAGCCGATTTCGCGGTGGATGGCACGCAAT
The DNA here is from genome assembly GCA_016200845.1 of Burkholderiales bacterium. Lineage (GTDB taxonomy): Bacteria > Pseudomonadota > Gammaproteobacteria > Burkholderiales > Burkholderiaceae_D > Undibacterium. Next base: position 14,079 of record JACQDW010000168.1, read on the forward strand.
TTGATCACCTGTTTCAAGACAAAGAAGAGTTTCAAATCGGTCAATTCACCGCCACCGCGATTGCGGTTCCCGGCCACACGCCTGCTGACATGGCCTACAAAGTAGGCGATGCCATCTTTGTCGGCGACACCCTCTTCATGCCTGACGTTGGCACGGCACGGTGCGACTTTCCGGGAGGCGACGCCCACCAACTTTATCATTCAATACAACTTATCTTAAGCTATCCCGGCCACACCCGACTCTACCTCTGTCACGACTATCCACCAGACGAGCGCGACATGAGTAGCCACTGCAGCATCACCGCGCAAAAGAAAAGCAATATTCATATTCAGGATGGCATCAGCGAAGAACAATTTGTCGCGATGCGCACCCAACGCGACGCCGATCTCGCCATGCCCGTCTTGATGTTACCAGCGGTACAAATGAATATACGTGCTGGGCTGCCGCCACCACCAGAAGAAAACGGCGTCAGCTATTTGAAAATCCCACTCAATTTGCTATAGCTCAGTCGAATAAATTCACCCCATACTTCAGGTGCGCTATGAAACCTAAAACTGGCAAGCAACACCCCATCAAACGTATCGCCATTTCCACGGGCGGTGGTGACGCCCCCGGACTAAATGCTGTGATCCGCTCGGTCGTGTTATCAGCGCTGCGTCTGGGGTGGGAATGCTATGGCATACGCGAAGGTTTCAACGGTATCTTGCGCCCAGATCGCTATCCGGTCGATGGTGTTTTTAAGCTCACCAGAGATCATGTGCGTGGCATCAGCCATCTCGGCGGCACCATACTTGGCACCACCAATCATGGCAACCCTATGCGCTTTGTGGTGCAAAATCCTGATGGCACACAACAAGAAATCGACCGCACTGGCGACATCATTGCCCACCTGCGCGCCATGGATATCGATGCACTGGTTGCCATCGGCGGTGACGGTAGTTTGACCATTGCCAATGCCATTCATCAACAAGGCTTATCGCAAGGTTTGCGCGTCATTGGCGTTCCCAAAACCATAGACAACGATCTCGACAAAACCTATACCACATTTGGCTTTGATACCGCGGTTGCCTTCGCCACCGATTGCATAGACCGTTTGCACAGCACTGCCGAAAGTCATCAACGCATCATGGTGGTCGAAGTGATGGGGCGCTATGCCGGATGGATTGCGTTGCACGCAGGAATGGCAAGTACCGCACACGCGATTGTTCTGCCCGAAATCCCTTACGACATCGACAAAATCGCCGACAAGATCCGCAATAGAGAAGCCGCCGGACGCCACTACAGCATCATCGTTGCGGCCGAAGGTGCACGTCCCAAGGATGGACAAGTGGTGGTGGAAGCATGCGCCGGAATCGGCACCGTAGAACGTCTGGGTGGCATCGCCGAACAACTCGCGCACCAGCTTCAGGCCAAGACAGGCAAAGAAGCACGTGCCGTGGTGTTAGGTCACTTACTACGCGGCGGCAGTCCAACCGCGTTTGACCGCCTCGCCGCCATGCGTTTTGGTGCGGCGGCAGTGCGTGCATTGAATGAAGGCCACTCAGGCATCATGGTTGCCTTGGCGTTTCCCAACGTGAATTACGTCAGCTTAGAAGAAGTCGCGGGACGCATGAAAGGTGTTCCCCTAGACGGCGACACCTTGCAAACGGCACGTGATATTGGAATTTGTCTGGGCGATTAAAAGTCGTCCTCCTCCAGCTGCGCAAGCTTAGGATAGATGCGCACCAGCACGATACGCGGACCATTCATCTTTTTGACCACGGCATCAAACTGCGGGAAAGAAATCTTCTGTCCTTCTTCCGGCAATTCACCCAAGGTGTGCATGATCAAACCACCGATAGATTCGACTTCTTCGCTATCGAGATCGATGCCCAAAGCCACAC
>JACQDW010000159.1 GCA_016200845.1 Burkholderiales bacterium
ACTGGCATGGCTCAAAGCCACACTCGAAAAATTACCCACGCAACCCAATAGCCGCATCGACGAATTACTGCCACTGCGCGGCTAGTCTATTTACGACGTCGATGCTAGGTGGGGGCGTTGGACGGTTACGAAGTATTGAACAACTCGCGGGCATTTAGTTTAGCAGATTGGGATATGTGCTGTGACCGAAACGAATTTCTACATTGACTAATTTCATGGTGAAGTTTAGCAGATTGGGATATGTGCTGTGACCGGAACCCAAGTGCATGATCTGTAAGACGATTTATAAGTTTAGCAGATTGGGATATGTGCTGTGACCGGAACTGGGGGGACAATTCTGGCACAAGAGTCCGACGAGTTTAGCAGATTGGGATATGGGTCGTGACCAAAACCATCGCGCTACCATATGACCCGATTACCCAACATTTCCCCTATTAAAATCAAAAACTGTAAAGCATTCAAAGCTCGATGGACTTCCTAATAAATCCACCAACAATCATTTGGTATTACCTCGTCGTCAATACCCTATCGCTCTCGCTCTATGCTTGGGACAAATCGTGCGCTATTTTCAAATGGCGCAGAATTTCCGAACGCAACTTGCATCTCTCGGCCATCCTTGGCGGAGGCCTAGGTGCGCTCGCGGGGCAATTGCTGTTTCGTCACAAAATACGCAAACCCAGCCTCATTTTCGTTGCAATGTTAAGCTTGATCGTGCATGCCAGCGTCATCTCAATAACGTAATATCGTCATCGCTGGCGCTTTACCATCCTGCAGATGAATCACGATCAGTCTGTCGTATTCATCATCAGCGACCGGCTTGACATCGCGCACACCCAACGCGGTCGCTATTGTCGCTACGGTGTTTGAGTGGCCGACGACTAAGACATTGCCGGTTTCGTTTTGCAATAACTCGGACAATGTTCCCGACTCTTTCGCTGCATACGGCGTTAAGGCCACTTGACTCAATTCTGCCAAGGGTGTCGCAGTCAACCTGGTGCGTTGAAATTCAGTCACATAGATTTTGCGTATCCCTGCATCACGCAAATGTTGCGCCAAACTTTGTGCGCGCTGCATCCCACGTTCGCTTAACAAGGGATCGCGACTTTCGTCGACTTTCTCCGCATGACGGACAATAAAAATAGTTGACGCAGCGCTCGCTGGCAGAGCCCATACTGCAGTCAACAGGCTCATCGCCATCATCACCATCCGCACTAACTTGTTCATCGCCAGCCCATTTAATTATAAGGATTCGCCAAACCCAGCTCGGCCAAAATTTCGATTTCCAAAGCTTCCATTTCTTCCGCTTCTTCATCAATTTCATGGTCATAACCCTGCGCATGCAACACGCCATGCACCACCAAGTGCTGCGCATGTTCCAACACTGATTTTTTTTGCTCCTGCGCTTCTTTTTCCAGCACATCGGTACACAAAATAATATCGGCCTGCGTCACTTCCGCATCGCTGTCTTCGGTGTAAGCGAAAGTCAGAACATTGGTCGCATAGTCTTTACCACGATAATCGTGATTTAAGCTACGCCCTTCATTTGCATCGACAATGCGCAAAGTTAAATCAGCAGGAAAGAACAAAGCGGCTTGTATGGTTTTGCGCAAGAGCGGGCGTGTCAAAATTTCTTTCAAACGCGGATCGGCGTATTGAACAGACAGGTTCAATTTATGCTTAGGACTAGTCGCCATGCTTATCTTCTTCTATGCTTACTCATCGCCGTCGTGTGCTTTAAATTCACAATCTCGGCATCTTGTTGATCTTGATATTGATTCGCCTCTTCATACGCATCGACGATACGCCCGACGATAGGATGACGCACCACATCGACGCTGGTAAATTGATTGAAAGCGATGCCACGTACATGGCGCAACACCTGACAGGCATCGACCAGGCCACTCTTTTGATGGCGTTGCAAATCAATCTGAGTCACGTCACCAGTCACCACAGCTTTGCTGCCAAAACCGATACGGGTTAAAAACATCTTCATTTGCTCTGGCGTAGTGTTTTGCGCCTCGTCCAAAATAATGAAAGAATGATTCAAAGTGCGCCCACGCATATACGCTAGTGGTGCGATTTCTATGATCTGTTTTTCGAACATTTTTTGAGTGCGGTCAAAACCTAACAAGTCGTATAGCGCGTCATACAGCGGGCGCAAATACGGATCGACTTTTTGTGCCAGATCGCCGGGCAAAAAGCCCAGCCGCTCGCCCGCTTCCACTGCCGGACGCGTCAACACGATGCGCTTGACTGCATCACGCTCTAAAGCATCGACTGCGCATGCCACCGCCAGATAAGTCTTCCCTGTTCCAGCGGGGCCTATCCCAAAACTGATGTCGTGTTCGAGTATCGATTTGATATAAAGATTTTGATGCGGCGTACGCCCACGCAAATCACTGCGGCGCGTTTTCAGTATCGGGCTTTCTATCAATTCTTCATTGATTTCCAACTCTAGTTCTGGCGCAGCTGCTTTTTTTGAGTTGCTCTTGCTGCGACTGCTTTTTGATTTTTTTTCCGCGACGGGCACATCTTCGTTGTCAGCATCACCCAACTCCGCGCTACGCTGTCGACTACTGGCAGCGCGCTGTTCGACCAAGGCTAATTGCACTTCATCGATGCTGATAATCTTCTTCGCTTGCGCGTAAAATTTTTCCAGTAATTCCAAACCTTTTTCTGCGTTATGCCCACTCACAACGAACTGATCGCCACGCCGAAAAATACTGAGATCCAGCGCCGACGAAATCTGGCGCAAATTTTCATCCAAGGGACCACACAAATGCGCCAGCCGCAGATTATCCATGGGCTGGGGCACGAAGTGCATAACAGGAACAAGAGTTTTGGTTTTCAAAATAGGAGGGCTCTTTATCAGCTAACGATCAATTCACCGCGCAGGGAATAATTGTAGGACTCGGTAATGCGGGTCGTGACCAGAGTGCCGATCAACTCTTTGCCGCCGGGGAAATTAACGACGCGATTATTCTCGGTACGACCTTGCAATTCATTCTCATCTTTGACTGAAGGGCCTTCGACCAAAATACGCTGCACCGTCCCTATCATGGCATTGCTGTATTTTTTTGTATTCGCGTCGATCGCCGCTTGCAAAAATTGCAGGCGCTTGAGTTTGAGCGGCGCTGGCGTGGAATCTTCCAAACTCGCCGCAGGTGTACCCGGACGGGCGCTAAAGATGAAACTAAAACTATTATCAAATTCGACGTCGTTGATCAGCTTCATCAGCGCATCAAAATCTTCATCCGTTTCCCCCGGAAATCCAACGATAAAGTCAGATGAAATATGCATATTCGGCCGCACCGCACGCAACTTGCGCACCACCGATTTATATTCCAAAGAAGTATAACCACGCTTCATCGCCGCCAATACACGATCCGAGCCGTGCTGGGCTGGCAAATACACGTGATCGACCAACTTAGGAATCTTAGCGTAGGCATCAATCAGACGCTGATTAAATTCTTTAGGGTGGCTAGTCACAAAACGGATGCGCTCGATTTGCGGGAACTCAGCGATGTATTCCAGCAGCAAAGCAAAATCAGCGATCTCGCCATCGTCCATGGTGCCGCGATAGGCATTCACGTTTTGACCGAGTAAGCTGATTTCCTTAATGCCTTGCTCGGCCAGACCAGCCACTTCGGCCAGCACATCATTAAACGGTCGCGACACTTCTTCACCACGGGTATACGGCACCACGCAATAGCTGCAATACTTGGAGCAGCCTTCCATGATGGAGACAAAGGCAGTCGCACCGTCCACCTTGGCGGGCGGTAAATGATCGAATTTTTCGATTTCTGGAAAACTGATATCGACTTGTGAGCGCCCCGAATTTTGCCGGTCTTTAATCAACTGCGGCAAACGGTGCAAAGTCTGAGGGCCGAACACCACATCCACATACGGCGCACGACGTATGATCGCCTCGCCTTCTTGTGATGCAACGCAGCCACCAACGCCGATCAGCAGATCAGGTTTATGGCGTTTTAATTCGCGAATGCGACCCAAATCTGAGAACACTTTTTCCGAAGCTTTTTCGCGCACACTGCAGGTGTTGAGCAAAATCACATCGGCGTCTTCGGGCTTATCGGTTTTGATCATGCCATCGGTGGCAGCCAGCACGTCTTGCATTTTGTCCGAGTCATACTCGTTCATCTGGCAACCGAAGGTCTTAATATAAACTTTTTTTTGCGACACAGCGCTGCTCGGCGTCACCGCTTCAGACTGCTCAGCACTGATAGTTAATTCTGTGGGCATTACTTAAACCTAATTAATAAACATCACTAAAACTAAGGGAACAATCACCCTACACTCACGACTTTGGCAGCGGGCGGCGCGCCTCTTCCTCAGTCAACATCCAAACCCTGTGCACTTCGCCCATCTCATTGAGCAAATAATTGACGGGTGCATTTTTCACATAAAGACTGGCGGGCATAACAATGCGATTTTCTTCATCGAAGATGCGCAACGCAACCGATGAATGCAGCAATTTGCCATCAATCACAAGATCGGCCAACGCCGTCGTGCTCAACTTGCCTCGCTTAATCCCTTCTGGAAAGCTTCTCTCAACCTGCATAGCATGAAGACTGCTCATCAATAATGCGCTCAACACACACGCCATGAACAAAAAAGTGCGCATCGATTTTCTTATCAGCATAATGCCACCCTCGTGAAAATTCATTAAAAATCAAGCAATTAGAAAAGAAGAAATCCAGACTGGCGAATAAGCACAGGTCCAAGTGTCGTTTGGAGGAATCCCGAAGTTTAACACAGCAAGACCCATTCCTAACGTCAGGGCTGACTAGACCAATCGCCCTCTTTTACACGACGACACCTGATGCATATCAGTAAAATCTGGGATAATGACAAAAGAATTTGCGTCCCCCCACGTTCGCGTGAAAAACAGTCACCGCAACCCATTCACATCCTTGGAATCGCGACCAACCATGTCATCCACCATCGCACTCGCACCCAATTTCGACCAGCGTCTGTATCGACAGGCGCTATCGCAATTTGCCACAGGTGTTACCATCATCACCACTTGCCTGCCCGATGGCAGCTTCTTGGGATTGACAGCGAATTCATTTAATTCAGTCTCTCTCGATCCACCGCTCGTGCTGTGGAGCCTCAGCAATCGTGCCCAGAGCATGCCTGTATTCACCAAAAACAGCCACTACATCATCAACGTCCTGAGCGCAGAACAACGCGCGCTCGCAGAACAATTTGCCAGCCGCAGCGACGATCGTTTTGGTGGCGTGCAATTTAGTTTATCGGCAACTGGACTGCCTATCCTCGTCGGCGTTTCCGCATGGTTTGAATGCCACAATCGCAGCCGCTATCCCGAAGGCGACCATGTCATTTTCGTAGGCGAAGTCGAACGATGCGCAGTCACTCCGCAAGCACCTTTGATTTTTCATGATGGTCAATTCTTGGCCTGATTTTTAACCTACCACCACAGGCTTCACCACGAAAGCAGCAATGTCACAACTCGATCTCATCGGCTATCTCGCCGCCTTTCTCACCACCAGTGCCTTCATCCCGCAAGCCTGGCTCACCTGGAAACGCAAACGCGCTGAGGGCGTCTCGCTAGGCATGTATCTCATCATGGTCAGTGGCACCGCTAGTTGGCTGGGCTACGGTGTTTTGCTGGGCAGCATGCCCATTATCATCGCCAACATCATCAGTTTAGCCCTCACTTTCTTCATCCTCATCATGAAACTCATCTACAAATGAGAGGAATACTTTGGGATAACGATGGCGTTCTGGTGGACACCGAAGGCTTATTCTATGAAGCCAACCAAGAGCTATTTGCCGAACACGGTATCGACCTTAGCCCACAACATTTCTTTGACTGGTTTTTGTGCGACAACATCGGCGCCTGGCATCTATTAGAGCAGCGCGGCTACAGCGATGAACACATTCATCAATTGCGTATAGATCGTAATCACCGTTATAGCAAACGACTACAAAGCGGCCAGCAGCTCGTTATGCCCGGCGTCAAACAAGTCCTCACAGCGCTACAAAACCGGGCACGCATGGGCATAGTAACGAGTTCCAGGCGCGATCACTTTAACATGATCCATCAAAATCTGGACTTACTACCGCACTTCGAATTCATCATCACCGAAGAAGACTACCCACAAAGCAAACCCGCACCCGATCCCTATCTCTTAGGCCTCAAGAAACTAGCGTTGCCAGCACAACAGTGCATCGTTATCGAAGATTCTCCACGCGGTCTCAAGTCAGCCATCGCCGCCGGCATCCCCTGCATTGTGATCCGCAATTCGCTCAGCAGGCACTATCCATTTGAAGGTGCGCTGGCGGTGGTGGATGATTATGTGGAATTGATCGATGTGCTCAGGGAACAAGCCACCATCGCTTAAATATTACAGCGCCAATAAGCGCTGCAACACGCCTTGGGAATCAAACGCCGCGCGGCGTAACCGGTCGCGTACACCCTGCCATTCGCGGCTTGCTGGCAAGGCTTCAACCAAAATGATGTCGGCCTCAACATGATCAAGTTCGCGCAAATCCGCGTAGAGATCATGGGCATAAGCGACAGGATTATCATTCAATTGCCGCCACGCTTGTAAGCCCGCTGTTGCGCTATGCGCATGATAGGCCATCACAGCGACACGCTTGTTTGCCGCTAACAATTGCACGATGGTGGCATCTAACTTGTCTTCATCCACCAAAACCACGGGCGTATTTGGCGCATAATGTGCCTCCAAAGTGCCCGAAGCACGCGGCGCGGCTTGGTCCGGCGCGGCGATAGTCACACCTAACACTTGTTCCAGTTGCGCGGCAGTGATGTGTCCCGGACGCAGCAAAACCGGACCATGCGTTGCCAAGCGACTCATATCAACAATGGTCGACTCTATGCCGACATCGCTTTGCCCACCATCCAACACCGCGGCGATCATGCCATTTTGAATTTCATCAGGAAATTCTTCGATCACATGAGCAGAAGTGGTCGGACTGACATGGCCAAACTTATTGGCCGATGGTGCAGCGACACCGCCTTGCCCACCTTTGAAAGCACGCAGCAAAGCTTGTGCAACGGGATGCGATGGACAACGTATACCTATCGACTCCTGACCACCGGAAACCGCATCAGGAATATGCGACGCACGTTTCAAAATCAACGTCAGTGGCCCCGGCCAAAAAGCGTCGATCAAGGCTTGCGCTGCTGCAGGAACGTCTTGCACCCAATACCGGACATCGGCTTCAGGTGCGATGTGCACAATCACAGGATGATTCGATGGCCGCCCTTTCGCATCATAAATCGCAGCGACAGCAGCGGTATTTTCCGCATCCGCACCCAGCCCATATACAGTCTCAGTCGGAAAGGCGACTAACTTACCGTCAGCAAGAAGGGCAGCAGCGTGTTGGATATCGTTGGAAGACGCGGGCATGGCGAAAATTAAGAATAAATCGAAAGAATGATGTAGGGCGGGTGCAACCCGCGCCGCCAGTCCATCAAACAGTGAGCGGCGCGGGTTGCACCCGCCCTACGAGAAAAAGCCTTTATATGACAAATTACTCCGTCAACAAACGCAAAGCTTCAGCATATTTATCCGACGTCACTTGCGCCACTTCTGCTGGAACTTTTGGTGCGGGTGCTTTCTTATTCCAGTCCTGAGTTTCCAGCCAGTCGCGCACAAATTGCTTGTCGAAAGACGGTGGCGACATGCCGATCTGGTAGCTGGACGCTGGCCAAAAGCGGGAAGAATCTGGTGTCAAAATTTCATCGATCAAATGCACAGTGCCTGCTGCATCCAAACCAAATTCAAACTTGGTGTCAGCGATGATGATGCCCTTGGTCGCCGCATATTCTGCCGCTTGCGAATACAAATTAATCGCTGCATCACGCACTTGACGGGCGATATCAGCACCAACGATTTTCTCTGCTTCTGCAAACGAAATATTCTCGTCATGCGCGCCCATCGGTGCCTTGGTCGATGGCGTGAAAATCACTTCTGGCAGCTTTTGCGCTTCCTGCAAACCGGCTGGCAAAGTAATACCACAGATCGCACCGGTTTTTTGATAATCTTTCCAGCCAGAGCCTATGATATAGCCGCGCACAATCGCTTCAATACCGAGCGGCACAAATTTTTTCACGACGATCGCACGACCTTCCACTTGCTCGCGTTCTTCTGGTGCAACCAAAGAAACCGGATCAATATCGGTCATGTGATTCGGCATCAGGTGACCAAATTTCTTAAACCAGAAATTCGACATCGATGTCAAAATTTTGCCTTTATTGGGAATGGGATCATCCAAAATAACGTCAAAGGCAGACAAACGATCAGTCTGTATCACCAACAACATATCGTCGCCAACAGCATAAATATCACGCACTTTTCCGCGATGCAGGAAAGGAAGTGATTTTAAATTAGTTTCAAGAATTCCAGCCATGATTTTTCCCTAAAATAGGATGTCGAAATAAATCTTTTCGCAGCAGAGGTACAGAGGACGCAGAGAATTTCTTATCGAGTCTCTGCGCACTCTGCGTCTCAGCGATTCAAGCTTTTTCGCTCAACATCCCTATACAATTAATTCAACTCAGGCAAAACCGAGTTACGTACTTTTTCTGCTTGCGATTTGCGGAAAGCGATCAATTTGTCGCGCAAGCCAGCGTCGTTCAAGGCCAGCATCGCTACCACAGCCAGACCCGCATTTCCCGCGCCCGCTTCGCCGATGGCCAGAGTCGCAACTGGAATACCTTTTGGCATCTGCACGGTCGACAACAAAGAATCGAGTCCTTTTAAATATTTAGAAGGAATTGGCACACCAAAGATAGGCAAAATCGTTTTGGAAGCAACCACACCTGCCAAATGCGCGGCAGCACCAGCACCTGCGATAAAGGCCTGGCAACCGCGCTTTTCCATATCAGCGACCCATGCTTCAACTTCATCTGGTGTGCGATGCGCTGACAAGGCACGCGCTTCGTAGCTCACACCAAAGTCTTTACATACTTGCGCCGCTTCTTTCATCACTTCCCAATCGGAGGTGGAACCCATTACGATACCAACTAAGGTTTTTTCAGACATGATTTTTTCACTCAAAAAATTTACAACTCATTCAAATTTCTGCTGTAGGGCGGGTGCAACCCGCGCTGCTAAGATGCTCGACGATCTGGCGGCGCGGGTTGCACCCGCCCTACGATACTGGCGCTATATGCATCAAAAAAATTAATTAACCAACTGCGCCAAGGCGCCAGACTTATATTGTTCAGCGACTTTTTCCAAAGTCATCGGCTTGATCTTAGCGGCTTGACCTTCGCAACCAAACGCTAAGAAACGCGCCTTGCACACCAATTTCGCAGCTTCGCGTGCGGGCTTCAAATAATCGCGTGGGTCAAACTTGCTTGGATTTTCGAACATGTAACGACGAATCGCGGCAGTCATTGCCAAACGGATGTCAGTGTCAATGTTGATTTTACGTACGCCGTTTTGAATACCGATGACGATTTCTTCAACTGGCACGCCATAGGTCTCTTTCATGTCGCCACCAAATTGACGAATTTCTTCGAGCAATTCTTGTGGTACAGAAGAAGAACCATGCATCACCAAGTGCGTGTTTGGAATACGTGTGTGGATTTCTTTGATACGGTCGATTGCCAAGATGTCGCCAGTTGGCTTACGTGAAAATTTGTAAGCGCCGTGTGAAGTACCAATCGCGATTGCCAAGGCGTCACATTGTGTTTGCTTGACGAAGTCGGCTGCTTGATTCACGTCAGTCAAGAGTTGTTCACGCGTCATTTTGCCATCAGCGCCATGACCATCTTCTTTGTCGCCCATCATGGTTTCCAAAGAGCCGAGCACACCCAATTCAGCTTCCACTGTCACACCGATAGAGTGAGAAAACTTCACCACTTCACGCGATACAGCCACGTTGTAATCGTAGCTAGCGACAGACTTGCCATCTTCCATCAGGGAGCCGTCCATCATTACCGACGTAAAACCAGACTTGATCGCCGCCATACAAACAGCAGGAGATTGACCATGATCCTGATGCATCACCACTGGAATATGTGGATACGCCTCAACCGCAGCGGAAATCAAATGACGCAAGAACGCCTCACCCGCGTACTTACGCGCACCAGCAGAGGCTTGCATAATCACAGGCGCGCCAACTTCATTGGCAGCTTCCATAATCGCAGTAACTTGTTCGAGGTTATTCACATTGAACGCTGGAATACCATAGGCATTTTCAGCAGCATGATCCAACAATTGACGCATAGATACGAGAGACATAATTCACTCCAATTAAAAAAATCTGTTTCTAGCCCGAACACTCGTGATGTTCAGGCTCTGCTAGCTAACGCGGCGATTACCGCTCTGTGGATTAGCAGGCCTGCAGGCAAGCTAAGCGCCCACCTTCACAATGCGCATCGCATTGGTGCCACCCACTTTGCCCATTTGCTCGCCCCAGGTCACGACGATCATATCGCCAGACTTGACCACGCCTTTTTCGAGCATCAACTTTTCAGCTTCTTGCAAGATGTAATCGCGATCAGCGGAATACGGCAACTTAAAGGTTTGCACATTGCGATACAAGGCAGCTTTTCTCTGCGTCGCCACGCTCGGTGTCAATGCGATCAAAGGCACATCGATGCTTTGGCGGCTCATCCACAAAGCAGTCGAGCCAGACTCCGTCAATGCAGCAATTGCCTGTACTCGCAAATGATGCGCGGTAAACAAAGCACCGTAGGCGATTGACTGATCAATCCGCGTAAACTGCAAATTCAAAAAGTCAGCATCGAGTTTGCATTCTTGGAATTTTTCCGCTTCCACGCAAATCGCCGCCATCGCTTCCACGGTCTCAATCGGATATTTACCCGATGCCGTTTCCGCCGACAACATCACTGCATCTGTACCGTCCAACACCGCGTTTGCTACGTCAGACACCTCAGCACGCGTCGGCACCGCATTGACGATCATCGATTCCATCATCTGCGTCGCTGTGATCGCTAATTTATTCGATTCACGCGCCATCTTGATCATACGTTTTTGCAGCGCTGGCACAGCAGCATTACCGACTTCCACTGCCAAGTCACCGCGCGCCACCATGATGCCATCGGAGGCATTTAAAATTTCTTGCAAGAGCGGGATCGCTTCCGCACGCTCTATTTTTGCAATCAACATGGGCTTGTGGTTGTAAGGCTCGCCAGCAATATTCGCCAACTGACGCGCCATTTCCATATCCGTCGCATTTTTTGGAAAAGACACCGCCACATAGTCCGCTTGAAAAGCCATCGCTGTTTTGATGTCTTCCATGTCTTTACCGGTCAATGCTGGCGCGGTCAAGCCGCCGCCCTGACGATTAATGCCTTTGTTGTTCGACAGCTCGCCACCAATTTTAACTGTGGTGTGAATCTCATTGCCCACCACTTTATCAACGATCAACACGATCAAACCGTCGTTGAGCAGCAAGACATCATTTGGCTTTACATCGCGCGGCAAAGCTTTGTAGTCGAGACCGACGCGCTCTTGATTACCGAGATCGCAATCGGCATCCAAAATAAATTTGTCGCCATTCTCAATTTGTATGCGGCTATTTTCAAATTTGCCGATGCGAATTTTGGGCCCTTGCAAATCCGCCATAATCGCGATTTCTGTGCCACACATTTCCGCCGCTTTTCTGACCAGCATCGCGCGATCAATATGGTCCTGAGCCTTACCGTGCGAAAAATTTAAACGCACTACATTCACACCCGCTTTGAGCATACTGACTAAAGTCGTCAAATCACTTGAAGCTGGGCCTATCGTCGCTACAATTTTGGTTCCGCGTAACATTGAATCTCCTG
>JACQDW010000166.1 GCA_016200845.1 Burkholderiales bacterium
CTGCGGGATCAACTGCCCCGTTGCAATCGCAAACGCCTCACGCAAACAAGCCTGGGTATAGCTTTGGGCAGACTGCAATGCGGTGTCCATCGCCATCCCCATCGCCAGTTGCCCGGCTATCGCTGACGCCAAAGTGCAACCACTGCCATGAAACTCACCCGGATAGCGCGGCCAACAATGCTCTACCACCGCATCACGTTCCGCTTGAAACCAGCGATTGATCACTTGCGCGTCGTCACTATGCCCGCCCTTTAACAGCACATCACGGCAACGCCCACGCAAAAGTGAACGCGCCTGTTGATCGGCGTTGGACAAATCAGGCGCAAGCCGCGCCACTTCCGGCAAATTCGGAGTAATCAAGGTGGCAAGTTTGAGCAAAGGCGCCAAGGCTAAACGTGCATCATCGCGCGACAAAGCCTGCCCTCGTCCACTGCCCAACACAGGATCAAGCACCACCTGCACATTTGGATTAATCACCAGCATTTGTTCAATCAAGCCAGCGATTGCAAGTGCATTGTCCGCACTACCCACAATACCAAACTTAATCACCTGCACCGTGCACGATGCGAGCAGAGTCTGCGCTTGCGCCAACACCACCTCAGGAGCCACAGGATGCACAGCCTGCACACTATTATTATCCTGCACAGTCAGCGCAGTCACCACTGGCAAAGCATGCGCGCCCTGCGCTGCGATCGCTTGAATATCCGCAGCGAGACCCGCACCGCCGCTAGGATCATGTCCGGCGAAAACTAAAACACAAGGCCGCTGTGACATTAAACGACGCGTCCCGCCATAGGCGAAGAAGGCGAAGCTGCAAATTTGCGTGCGATACGCCCCGCCAAAAACGCTTCACGCCCAGCCTCCACCGCCAAGCCCATGGCACGCGCCATCCGAATCGGATCACGCGCACCAGCAATCGCGGTGTTCATCAACACGCCATCGCAACCGAGTTCCATCGCAATCGCCGCATCCGATGCGGTGCCAACACCGGCATCGACAATGATAGGCACACTCGCCTGCTCAATAATCAAGGACAAATTCCACGGATTCAAAATCCCCATGCCAGATCCGATCAAAGACGCCAACGGCATCACCGCGACGCAGCCTATGTCTTCCAACATCTTGGCTTGAATCGGATCGTCACTGCAATACACCATCACATCAAAACCCTCTTTCACCAAGACTTTGGCGGCTTCCAAAGTCTCAGGCATATTCGGGAACAAGGTTTTTTCGTCGCCCAAAACTTCCAGCTTACACAGCTTATGTCCACCCAATAATTCACGCCCCAATTGCAAAGTGTAGATCGCATCTTTGGCGGTGTAGCAACCGGCGGTATTGGGCAATATGGTGTATTTGGAAGGCGGCACCACATCCAGCAAACTCGGTGCATTCGGGTCTTGCCCGATGTTAACGCGGCGGATTGCTACCGTAATGATTTCTGCGCCAGAAGCTTCGGTGGCGAGTTTGGTTTGATCTAAATCTTTGTATTTGCCGCTACCGACTAAGAGGCGCGACGCATAGGTTTTGCCTGCGATTGTTAGGCTGTTGGTTTGTGTCATGGTTTACCTTCGTATTCTTTGAATTGAAAATCAACATCTTGAACCGCAAAGTACGCAGAAAATTCCATCAAAAAAACTCTGCGAACTCGGCACCTCTGCGGCCGCCGATTAAATTTGTAGGGCGGGTGCAACCCGCGCTGCTAAGGTGCTCGGCAGTCTGGCGGCGCGGGTTTCACCCGCCCTACTTTTTTCAGCCTTAACTAAACGCTAGTAAAGTTCATCCGCCACCAATCGCCCTCACCACATCAACCTGATCCCCCGCCTGCAAGACATGTTGCTGCCATTGCGAACGGGTAATTACTTGGCGATTAACAGCAATGGCAATCGCTTGCTGACCCAGCTCTAGGCTTTGCACTAAACTTTGTAAGTCGCGTGCCTCGCCTAGTTGGTGGCTTGCACCATTTAATCGAATTTCCATGATCAGGATTTCTTATAAATTTCCGCGCCATTTTTAACGAACTCGACTGCTTTCACTTCCATGCCTTTTTTCAGTGCATCGATTTCGCTGATGCCTTGGGTGGCGGCGTAATCACGCACTTCTTGTGTGATCTTCATGGAGCAGAAGTGTGGACCGCACATGGAGCAGAAATGGGCGACTTTGGCGGAATCTTTTGGCAGAGTTTCGTCGTGGAATTCGCGTGCTTTATCTGGGTCGAGACCGATGTTGAACTGGTCTTCCCAACGGAATTCAAAACGCGCTTTGGATAAGGCGTTATCACGGATTTGCGCGCCCGGATGACCCTTGGCCAAATCGGCGGCATGCGCTGCGATTTTGTAAGTGATGATGCCGTCTTTGACGTCCACTTTGTTCGGCAAACCCAGATGCTCTTTCGGCGTCACGTAGCACAACATCGCAGTGCCATACCAGCCGATTTGCGCAGCACCGATGCCCGAAGTGATGTGGTCGTAACCGGGTGCGATATCCGTGGTCAAAGGTCCTAGCGTATAGAACGGCGCTTCGTGGCACTGCTCTAATTGCAGATCCATGTTTTCTTTGATGAGATGCATAGGCACGTGACCCGGGCCTTCTATCATCACCTGCACATCGTGTTTCCAGGCGATTTGCGTGAGCTCACCCAGCGTCTTCAATTCGCCGAGTTGTGCTTCATCGTTGGCGTCATAAATCGAACCAGGACGCAGACCATCACCGAGAGAGAAGGAGACGTCGTAAGCTTTCATGATCTCGCAGATGTCTTCAAAATGCTCGTACAAGAAGCTCTCTTTGTGATGCGCCAGGCACCACTTCGCCATAATCGAACCACCGCGCGAAACGATGCCCGTCATGCGCTTGGCCGTCAGCGGCACATACTGCAAACGCACACCAGCATGGATGGTGAAATAGTCGACGCCTTGTTCAGCTTGCTCGATCAGCGTGTCGCGGAAAATTTCCCAGGTCAGGTCTTCGGCCTTGCCATTGACTTTCTCCAGCGCCTGATAAATCGGTACAGTACCAATCGGCACGGGTGAATTGCGGATGATCCATTCGCGCGTTTCGTGTATGTGTTTGCCGGTGGAGAGGTCCATCACATTGTCGCCACCCCAGCGGATTGCCCAAGTCATTTTTTCGACTTCTTCACCGATGGAAGAAGTCACTGCGGAGTTACCGATATTGGCGTTGATTTTCACCAAAAAATTACGACCGATGATCATCGGTTCCACTTCAGGGTGATTGATATTGGCCGGAATAATCGCGCGGCCACGGGCGATTTCGTCGCGTACAAATTCAGGGGTGATTTCGGCAGGAATCGATGCGCCAAAAGATTGTCCAGGATGCTGACGCCCCATCATCGCTGCCATCTTTTCGCCCATAGGACCAGTTGCCTTCATGCTGTCCAGATATTCTTTGCGACGCATATTTTCGCGGATCGCGATGTATTCCATTTCTGGTGTGATCATGCCCTGACGTGCATAGTGCATTTGCGAGACGTTTTTACCCGCCAGCGCACGGCGTGGCTTGCGTTGCAAATTAAAGCGCAGCTCATGCAACTTAGGATCATTCAAACGCTCCACACCATATTCTGAGCTAGGACCAGCCAGTTCTTCGGTGTCGTTGCGCTCAGCAATCCAGGCACCGCGCACTGATGCCAGACCGGAGCGGATATCGATTTTGACATCAGGATCGGTGTAAGGACCGGAGGTGTCATACACATAAATCGGTGGATTTTTTTCTGCGCCGAACATGGCTGGTGTGTCAGATTGCGAAATCTCACGCATAGGAACGCGGATATCAGGGCGGCTGCCTGTCACATAAATTTTGCGGGAATTAGGCAGTGCCTGGACTGCGGCTTCGTCCACCTTGGCGGTGGCGGAGAGGAATTGGGGATTGGCGTTCATGTGTTTCCTTTGCATATTGGCGTATTGCGGTTTGCAGCTATTGAGCACAAAACCAGCAAAGGAAGTTCAGATCGACCACAAGGAACCTGAGGTTCATCTAGTCGCAAGAGCAGCTTCCCTTCGCTGGCATTATCCAGATCAGGTCAAGGGTATTTCTCACCCGACAACAAGTTTTGTCAGGACCCCTAGCATATAAAAAACAGGCAGATTATAGCCGTGATCGGCTCGAAAACAAAAAAGATTTATGATGGATGCGTCAAATTGAAGGTATGAGTATGCGCCTGCGGTGGGCCGAGCACCTCAATGACCTCGACCATATTTTGTTTAATACCAGCAGCCAGATCATGCGTCAGTGTAGGAATCGCATCTTCATGTGGCACCAACAATTTCGCCAGGCCATAGGCGCGGTTGCGGCCATGCGTTTTGCCCAGATACAGCGCCATATCTGCAATTTGCAATGCACGTTCCCAATCGCATACATCTTCTGGCACGTCCGAGAACGGTACGGAAATGAAACCTGCGGTCACCGTGACAGGAATTGACAAGTCACCATGAACAAATGCGTTCTCCCCTACCGTGCGCAAAACGCGGTCAACCAAACTGGTAATTTGTTCCGGGTTAGACTTTGGAGAAAAAATCAGAAACTCCTCGCCCCCCCAACGCATCAACATATCATCGTCGCGCACCACATTGCGTAAGCGTGTTGCAATTTCTTTCAGAACGATATCGCCGACCGCGTGCCCCCACGTATCATTAATGTGTTTGAAGTGATCAATGTCGAGCAGTATCATGCAATCAGGATTGGCATAGGCGCCTTCGCGTCGCTCTACTTCAATCCGTCCGCGCGTGGACATCAAGGCGATAAATGAACGGCGATTGTATAAGCCCGTCAATGGATCGCGCACCGCATGAAATTCCAATTGCGAATTAACCTCTTGTAATTCTTGATTCAAGCGCTTGCTACGACGATACAGCATATAAATAAAACAGCCTGCCAAGCCCGCCACTAATGAGGCTAGCAAGGTAACCTGTTGACGCAATTGATGATTTCTAATATCAGCGTCTTTGAGGGCATTGTCTTTCGCCAGCAATTCGATTTGTTTTTTCCGGTTCTCGGCGTCGAACTGTTCTTGTAGCGTCGCGACCGTTTTAGCGCGATCAGATTGAAAAATTTCGTCACTTAGTTTTTGCTGCTCACGTACGGTCGCCAATGCTTCCTTATACCAGCCAGCATTTTCATACATACGGGACAATTCATCGAGGATCAGCTCGATATCAGATTTGGCGTTCGCTTTTTTATACTTCGCTAAACTTTCATTGACAAGTTCGGCACCTTGCTTGATCTTGCCCTGGCCGCCCATCGCAAAACCGAGATTGATCTTCGCTTGAGTGACGCCCCAATCATCTTCCAAAGCTTGCGATTGCTCTATTGATGCCCTCGCCATTTCTTCAGCACGTTTAAAATCTTTTTTGATCAGATATTGATCTGCAATCGAAAATAAACTTTGTGCCACAAAATACGGCAATTTTTGCTCTTTCGCGACGCGCAAGGCGTTCTCATATTCTTTTAAGGCTTCTTCATTGCGTTTCAAAGAGCTCAACACAGCACCGCGCTGCAAGGTCAATTCAATAAACGCTTTGGGTGTAATCGAATCCGATGCGATGGACAAGGCTTCGGTCGTTGCCGCCAACGCCTTCACCGGATCTTTTAGCTGCATATACAGTCCAGAAATCGCTTCCCAAACACCCATACGCGCTTGCAATTGGCGGCGCGGCAGCTGTTCAGCCAACTTCAACATCTCAAAGTATTCTTGAATCGCTTTACCCGAATCAACTGCATTACTATAAAACGCCGCCAGGGTCGCACGATAACGGAACTGCACGCTGACACTTGCCGAACTCAATACTTTCGCCCGTAATTTTTTCAAATGGGTCAGTGCCGCGTCATTACCCGATTTCTCAAAAATGTCATAGGCTTCAAATACCTCGATCGCAAGCAAGGCTTCTTTGTCTTTTAATTGGCGCGCCAGACGTTCAAATTCCTGAACCGTTTCCAAGCCCTGCTTGCTCTTCCCAGCGTCAAAATAGAGACCACTCAGAATATTCAAAATACTGAGACGGATACTAGGGCTAGCATCGGCAGGGAGGTTTTTATTGAAGGCGATTAACTGACGCAAACCTTCGTCGTTATCACGATCAGAGAGAGACTGAATGACATCAAGTTGCGCCAGAATCGCTTTATCATCGGCAAAAGCCTGGGCGGCAAACAGAGTAAAGAAAATAAAAACAAGGCTGCGGATTTGCAATAAAAAATAATGTTTTACACCATTAGAAACCCGTTTAGGTAGAGCGCTTTGTTGAATAACAAGCTGAACCCGGAATTTCATTGGCAAATCGCCTCTCTTATTTTTATCATTTGCACACATGAGCTGTGCTAACTACCTTTCCTGAACTTGATCGCGCGGGCATCTGCCGTTTTGTGAATTAATAGGACTTACGCAAAATTGCGCTGGCTAGGCGCGGAGCCGAAGACAGTACAATTGTACGGCGAGGGCGTAGTGGGGAATTCAAGCAGCATGCTGCTTGCCCACGTAGCAGATAACTCATACTTGTGTTATCGCGCCCTGCAAGGGAACGCAACAACGCCAGCGTCTGTTTTGCGTAAGTCCTATTAAGCTGCAAATGCGGCGAGTTCGTATGCTAGCATTTTCCTAAATGCATTAATGAACTTTTTTGACCCCTGCTACGAAATTGCGACACATTTAGAGCGTGATATCCACCGGAAGCATAGATTTCTCTGCTTTTCACTGCCTCAACACTCAACAAAAAAGTTCAGAAAGCCATGAGGCAAGCGCAATGCTCCCTTATAATCAAA
>JACQDW010000167.1 GCA_016200845.1 Burkholderiales bacterium
AGTAAGAGATTTGTATAGAATTGAAACAAAGTTTTCGCATCGTGGGCAAAGAGACGGCCCGAAACACCACCGAACATCGATTACCTAGCCCCCTGTTCGCGCCGGAAGCCCCATAAGGCTAGCGCACCAAATAGCAAAGCAAACGCGGTCAACACGGCAATTGCGGGTAAAGCCTGGCTAAAACCTAAACCACGCCAAGTCATCGCATCAAAGCCATCAACTGCCCACCGGGTTGGAATCCAAAGCGTGAACGCTTGCAACCATTGCGGAAACAAAAAAGAAGGCATCCAGGCACCGCCCAACATCACCAAAATCAAAGTCGCAAAACTCGCGATACGACGCGCCGCTTCCGCAGTCTTTCCAAAAGCAGCGACCAATAAGCCAAAACTTGCAGTCATCAGGGAAAAGCTCATCGCAATACCAATAAATCCTGGCCAACTTCCCAAAATTCGCACTTGAAAAAAAGCGATTGCCACCGCAAAAATAAAGCACACCACAAAAAAACTGATCAGACTACACGACAGTGTCCGCGCAATAATCAGGGTATGCGTACTGAGCGGCGCAGCTAGCAAACGATTCCACAAACCCAAACGACGCGCCAACAAAACGCCAACACCAACGTCTATTCCCATAAACAAAATAAATTGCACGATCATCCCGGCAAACGAGTGCGCATAGCCATTGTATTGACTCTCAAAAGAAGACTTGGCGGCCACTGCTTCTTCTCGCGTCGAGAAAGGCATCGCAAATCCAGCCCCCGCCCCTGTATTCTCATCAGCGCTAGCAGGCGCACTGCCTTGATATTCCTTCAGGCTCTTTAAAAAACGCTGCAATTGAAGCTCCTGTGGCGTCAAAGAAGTTTTTCCGGCAAGTTCATTCAAGGCTTTTTCTACGCTCTGTATACCGGACTGACCATGCATCATTTGCGCGCTCACATGTTGCATCACCTGTTGCGTTAACAGACCTTTAATGATGGCCACATGACTTTGTTGTGAGGGGTCAAAATAGAGCGGCAATTCAGGCTTATCTGCACGACCAAACATGGCAGCTCCTGCAGCCTCACCAAACCCTTGAGGGATGTGCAGAGCCATACTGATTTTACCTTTCAGCACGGCAGCTTTGGCTTCGACCAAAGCTAATTCAACGACGTGTATTTGCGCATCTTGTTTTAACCCCGCTGCGATTTTTTGACTAATCACGTGCGTATCATCATTGGTCAAAGCAATCTCAATTTTGCTCATTTCTTTGGTGCCGCTTCCACCAAAAATATAGCCAAAAAACCCAGCCAAGAAAATCGGCATCAGCAAGGTCAACATTAATGCACGCTTATCTTGCAAGAATAAAATCACGTCATTTCTAATCAAAGCGATCATGGCAATCATGGGAAATCCTTTCAATTCTTTATTGGGAAATGCAACACCTCAGTCGCGCAAACTACGTCCCGTCAGGGTCAAAAACACTTCTTCCAATTTTGTTTTCGCCGTCGAAAAATGCAGGGGCAATGGCGCAATCTGAGTTAGGGCATTTAATACAAACAGAGCCTCATTCTGCTGTTTCAAAGCGAGCTTCACCTGACACCCCGATTCACTCACTTCCACTTGGATGACGCCTGATATTGCGTGCAAAGCCTGCTGCTGCACATCGCTTAATGCACGGTCAAAGACCAGCTCCAGAGCAGCCTGTGCCGGAAGACGCGCATACAGCGCAGCAGGGCTTTCATTGGCGATTAACTTACCATGATCGATCATCACAATATGGTCAGCTAAACGCTCTACCTCTTCCATATAATGACTGGTATAAATCAGTGCATGCCCTTCATTCCTTAACGCTTCCAGCGCTTCAAAAATGGCATTTCGGCTCTGCGGATCAACACCCACGGTGGGCTCGTCCAAAATTAACAATGCAGGCTCATGCAACATCGCCGCAGCGATATTTAAGCGACGCTTCATCCCGCCAGAAAAATCTTGCACCCTATCTTTCGCCCGATCTCGCAAGCTCACCAAGTCCAACACCGTGTCACAACGTTGTTGCAACAATTTCCCAGACAGTCCATAGAGCGCACCAAATAATTTCAAATTATTCAGTGCACTTAATTCTTCATACAGGGCCAGATCCTGAGGGACCAAACCCAATTTCTTCTTCACCGGATTAGCGCCAGCCCCCATGAGCTGCCCCGACAACAACACCTGCCCAGAATCAGCCCGCAACAAGCCACAAATCATATTCACAGTGCTAGATTTACCCGCGCCATTCGGCCCCAGCAAACCAAGAGTTTGTCCTTCACGCACAGAAAATGAAATATGATCGACCACCAAACGATCACCAAAGCGCTTACTCAGCTGCTGCACGTCCAACAAAAAATCAGACATAAACACCTCCTATAGAAGTGCTCATTATGGCGACAAGTCTGACACCATCACAGAATAAAATGCCATCACTTCTTCGTGACATTTGTCATCAACAGCAAAAAAGGCAAAAAAAAACCACTGCTTTGCAGTGGTTTTTTCATACAAGCCGATTTTAGAACTAGTGTCTATTCCGCACTATGCGACAAGTTTAAGTTCAATTGTGAGCGCACCATATCTTCTTTGTCAGCACGTGAACCATTGCGAACTGCTTCTAACTTATCGAGATACTCAGCAGTCACATCGCCCGTCACATAAAAACCGTCAAAGCAAGATGCTTCTATGCTGCGCAATGCCGGATTAACATCCGAGATTGCGCGCTTCATATCCGCCACATCTTGATAGACCAAGGCATCGGCCGTAATTTCGCGGCAGATCTCTTCCTGGCTACGACCATAGGCGATCAACTCACTACGGGTCGGCATATCGATACCATACGCATTAGGGAACTGCACTGGAGGCGCAGCCGACGCAAAGATCACTTTACGCGCGCCCGACTCACGTGCCATCTGAACGATTTCACGGCTAGTCGTGCCACGCACGATAGAATCATCGACCAGTAATACGTTTTTGCCTTTAAATTCAGAGACAATCGCATTTAATTTTTGACGCACCGATTTTTTACGAATCGACTGACCTGGCATCATAAAAGTACGACCGATATAACGATTCTTAATCAGGCCTTCACGATAATCTAGGCTCAATGCGTCGGCCAATTCCATCGCAGCTGGACGGGATGAATCTGGAATCGGCATCACCACATCAATCTCGCCATGGGCAAACTGATTGCGAATTTTTTCAGCCAGATATTGACCCATTTTCAATCGCGTCTGATACACGGACGCACCATCTATTGTGGAATCAGGACGTGCTAAATACACATATTCAAATGCGCATGGGTTCAAACTTGGATTTTCTGCACATTGTTCGCTGTACAAATTACCATCGAGGTCGATAAAAATCGCTTCGCCCGGCGCCACGTCGCGCTCAAATTTGAAGCCTGTTCCCTCTAAGGCAACCGACTCACTCGCCAGCATGTATTCAATTCCCTGATCACTCTGTGCGCTACCCAAGCACAAAGGACGAATGCCGTGAGGATCACGGAATGCCAACACACCGTAGCCAGAAATCTGCGCCACCACCGCATACGAACCACGCACACGACGATGCAACATCGCCACGGCGCGGAACATCGCTGCCGGATCAAGCGAATAGCCACTGACCACATCTTGAATCTGGTGCGCCAGAATATTCAACAAGACTTCCGAATCAGACTCAGTATTCAAATGACGAAAATCATTTTTGAACAATTCGACTTTCAACTCTGCCGCATTGGTCAGGTTACCGTTATGCGCCAGCACGATACCAAACGGAGCATTCACATAAAACGGTTGCGCTTCTTCTTCACTGGTCGAACCAGCAGTCGGGTAACGTACCTGACCGATGCCAATATTGCCCGGCAATGAGCGCATATTGCGCGTGCGGAACACATCGCGCACTAAGCCATTCGCCTTGTGCATGGCGAACTTATAGCCATGACTAGTCGCGATACCAGCCGCATCCTGACCACGGTGCTGCAACAGCAACAGCGCATCATAGATTAATTGATTAACGGGATTTTTTGAAACGACGCCAACGATGCCACACATGGTGGACTCCTAAAAAAACAAAAATAAAAACGAAACCTAAACTTAAGACTTACGCAAAATTGCGCTGGCTAGGCGCGGAGCCGAAGACAGTACAATTGTACGGCGAGTCGAACGCAACAACGCCAGCGTCTGTTTTGCGTAAGTCCTAAAACTGTAAATGATCGGTGATTGACCCTGGCAAAAACGGCATCACCGTCTTCACCGCAGCAACCGCGACTGGACTGAACAAAGCCTCTTTCCAAAAACTCTGTTGCGGTATCGAGGTCATGCCACACACCAAGACCATCGCCATCACAATCACACAACCACGCGCCAAGCCAAATAAACCGCCCAAGCCACGATCAGCCAAACTTAAACCACTCGCTTTGATCAAAGCGTCGACCGCATGCATCAGCAGCGCCATCAAAATTCTGACGCCAATGAACAGCAATAAGAATGCAACGATCAGGCGGCTCAACTGCCCAGGTATCATGGCAGGCAACCAGCCTGCTACGGTGTCGCCGTACGCATTCGCCAATACCAGCGCCACGATCCAGCTAATCAAGGACAGGATTTCTTTAATCAAGCCGCGCATAGTGCTAATAATGACCGAGCAAACGATGACAAACAACACGATGTAATCAAATAATGTCACCGCAATTTCCTCATACCCGAATTTGCTCTATCAACATCAGAGCGGGATCAAACTACCATTCAAGCCCAGCTTTTCCAATTTAACGCGCATCTTCTCAGCTTCAGCTTTATTTGCAAATGGCCCGACACGCACACGGCTTACTTCACCCGTTTTAGTGACGACCTTCTGCGTATACGACTGAATATGTGCTGCCTTTAAAGTATTTTGCAATTCTTTCACCTTAGCGATGGAATTGAGCGCCGCCACTTGTACCGCAAAGCTACCGGCTTTAGCGGAATTCACTTCATTCTTTTTCTCGACGACAGGTGGTTCACGCCCTTCTAATAAGGCTAAAGCGCGCGCTTCATCATCACGTTTATCTTTTTTAACTTGCTTGTTATCTGCAGTTGTCGGTGCCGTTGCTGGCACGATAGGTGTAGGGGCTTCAATTTTTTTCACCGTTTCTGCTGGCGCTTTGTTCGCCACCGTTGCGGTGACTGGAGCGGCTGGCTTATTTGCGCCCGCAAGTTCACTCTTCAACGCAGAAGTCTTAGATGCATTTTTTTCCGGCTCAACTGGCGTTGGCGCGGCCACCGTCTTCACAGTATTTGTTGTCGGGACATTTTTATTCGATGAGACAGCCGCATCACTGGGCGTGGTTTTGACTATTTCTTCGGAAGGGTCCATCCCCTGCTGCAAACCACTTTGATCAATCAAAGCTGGCCGTACCGGAGCTGGCGCACTGGCTGAAAAAGGCGTTTCTTTAGAGGGAATATCAATCGTGATTTTTTGTGACGCAGGCTTAGGCTCGGAATCAAAAATCATGGGTAAGCCAATCACCGCTGCCAAAACCAGAGCCACTGCACCGATCAAGCGACGACGCGCGCGCTTTTTCTCCGGCAGTGCCGCACTATCGTTCAGATTCTTTCGTGCGCTTTGTTGACGTTTTGCCGTTTTAGCGCCGCGTTTTTCGTCATCGCCTGAAGACTCCAGTTCAGCACGCGAGTGAAACTCACCACTGACTTCATCCTCAGAGAAATCTTGTTGCGTCTTCTTCTTGTCTTGCTTAAATAGCGAGTCCAGGCTCATAACAAGTTTGTCTATTTCAACGAAAATTAATCAAAAACCACAGTACCGATACTGTTTTGCAGTGTACTAAATGGACTAAGTCGCTGCGCGTCGTGCCCGCATCACCCCAGCCACACTTAAAAACGATCCAAAGACCACTATTCTATCATTTTCCCCTGCCTTACTGAGCGCATAAGCGTAAGCATCTTCAGGCGATGAGAAATTTTGCAGGCTATGATCCTGATCAAGCACTACACCAGCCTTTACTACCTCTTGCGCCAAATGCGCTGCGCTGGCGGCACGTGGCAATGGCAGATCACAGACACACCAGTGATCGACTTTATCGCGCAGATGGGCAATCACACCCGCGATATCTTTATCCAGCATAGAACCGAAAACAGCGTAGGTATAGGCATGGAAACCCATATTATCGAGATTTTGCGCCAATGCAGCCGCCGCGTGCGGATTATGCGCCACATCTAACACCACAGTCGGACGCCCCGGCATCACTTGAAAACGTCCCGGCAACTCCACCATCACCAGACCAGTTCGCACTTCCTGCGCACCAACAGGCAATTGCAAGCGCAAGGATTCCAAAGCAGCCAATACCGCAGACGCATTCAATAATTGATTCGCGCCGCGCAAGCTAGGATAAGCCAAAGCATTGCGACGCTGTTCACGTCCGGCAAAATTCCACTGCTGCTTATCACCGTTGTAGTTAAAATCTCGTCCGAATAAACGCAAATCGGCACCGATTTCGACCGCGTAATCAATCAGGCTTTGTGGTGCATGCGGATCACTGCAAATCGCCACTTTCCCAGTGCGAAAAATCCCGGCTTTTTCCCAGCCTATTTTTTCACGGGTATCGCCTAGATAATCAACGTGATCAATATCAACGCTAGTCACAATCGCGACATCGGCGTCAATCACGTTGACGGCGTCTAAGCGACCACCCAGACCAACTTCCAATATCACCACATCCAAAGGCGCTTGCGCTAACAACAGACAAATCGCCAGTGTCGTAAATTCAAAATAAGTCAGGGAGATATCGCCACGTGCCGCTTCCACTTGATTGAACACTGCAACAAAGGCAGCATCATCCAGCGGCACACCGTTAATACGGGCACGTTCATTGAAATCAAGGAAATGGGGTTTGCTATACAGACCAACGCGATAGCCCGCCTGCATCAAAATCGATTCCAGCATGGCACAGGTAGAGCCCTTGCCATTCGTGCCTGCCACCATAATGACAGGACAAGAGAACTGCAAGCCTAACTGTTTCTTCACCCGAGAAACCCGGTCTAAGCCCATATCGATTTCTTTGGAGTGACGCGTCTCCAAAACAGACAACCACTCTGCTAGTTGTAGGGGATTCTGAACTTGATCGCCAGACATATACTCACTCACATTCAAACTAATAGGGCTTAGGCAAAATTGCGCTGGCTAGGCGAGGAGCCGAAGACAGTACGGTTGTACGGCGAGGCGAACACCGGATTTGCAACTTCACGCCAGCGTCTGTTTTGCCTAAGCCCTAATAAAAAGAGCCTGAAGATTTTGCCGATTCAGCAAATATCTTCAGGCTCCTCAAATCACATCCAAATCAGGAAACGGCTTCCGCTGGCTGATTTTGCAATAGCGCCATTAAACGCGCCAATTCTTCGCGCAGCTTACGACGATCAACCACCATATCGACCGCGCCTTTTTGCACCAGGAATTCAGCGCGCTGAAAACCTTCTGGTAATTTTTCACGTACTGTATTTTCAATCACACGCGGACCAGCAAAGCCGATCAATGCCTTAGGTTCAGCGATGACAACGTCACCCATAAACGCAAAAGAAGCAGAAACGCCGCCCATAGTCGGATCGGTCAAGACAGAAATAAAGGGTAATTTCTTTTCGGTGAGCTTAGTCAGCATTGCGGTGGTTTTTGCCATCTGCATCAGAGACAACAAACCTTCTTGCATACGCGCACCGCCAGTCGCTGTGAAGCAGATGAAAGGCACTTTTTGTTCCAACGCAGTTTGCACACCACGGACAAAACGCTCACCCACCACCGAGCCCATAGAGCCGCCCATAAAACCGAATTCAAAACACGCAACCACGGCTTGCACCGACATAATCGAGCCGCCCATGACCACCAGTGCATCGGTCTCATTGGTGCTTTCCATCGCGTCTTTTAAACGTTCAGGATACTTTTTGCTGTCTTTAAATTTGAGCGTATCAACCGGCACAACTTCTTGCCCGATTTCATAACGTCCACCAGTATCGAGCAAAGCATCGAGGCGTTCACGCGCACTGATACGCAAATGATGATCACACTTAGTGCACACATGCACGTTAGCTTCCAGATCAGAGCGATATAAAACAGCTTCGCAAGACGGGCATTTCAACCACAAACCTTCTGGCATAGAGCGGCGATTTGCTGTTTCAGAACGTTGAATACGTGGGGGAAGTAATTTCTCTAACCAACTCATAAACTCTCCTCATGAAGTTTGAACGTGGCTTTCAATAAAGTATCAAAGACGGCCGTCAAACAAGGGTTCATCTGTGTGAACAGTGTAATTGGCGCGTATTCTATTCTATTTCCGCGCCAATTGCGAACTGCCGACCCGTCAAGATAACTTAAAAACAATCATGCATCCATCGCTACCCGTACACTAGCAATAAAATTCTGCACTGCTGAAACCGCATTTTCCCGTGGCGTATTTTCCAACTCTTGAATGATGCGAGAACCAATGACCACCGCATCAGACACCTCGGCAATCGCCCGTGCCGTCGCACCATCACGAATACCAAAGCCGACACCGACTGGCACTTTGACATGCTGTTTAATGCGCGGAATCATGGCAGCCACCGCCGCCACATCCAAAGCGCCAGAACCTGTCACACCTTTGAGCGACACGTAATATACATAACCTGTTGCCAATTGCGCCACCTGAGCAATACGCTCATCGGTGGATGTCGGTGCCAACAAGAATATCGTGTCCATGCCCTGCTTGTGCATGTTCTCAGCAAAATAGGCGCATTCCTCTGGCGGATAATCAACCACCAAGACACCATCGACACCTGCTTCGGCCGCCGCATGGATGAAATGTTCTTGCCCCATACGCTCGATAGGATTGGCATAGCCCATCAAGACCACGGGCGTGGTCTGGTTTTGCGTACGAAACTGCTGCACCATCGCCAGCACATCACGCAAACCAACGCCTTTTAACAAAGCACGCTCAGAAGCACGCTGAATCACAGGGCCATCCGCCATAGGGTCGGAAAATGGTACGCCAAGTTCAATAATATCGGCACCGCCCGCGACCAGAGCGTGCATCAGCGGCAAAGTTAATTCGGGATCAGGATCGCCTGCGGTAATGAAAGGGATCAGGGCTTTTTTATTTTGCGCCGCGACGGCGGCCAGACAGGCTTGGATTCTAGACATTTTTTACTCAACTCTAAGAATATTTTCGGAAGAGGACTGACGTCACCAGATCGTCAGCCCTGAGACTTAAGCTTTAGAACTGCAAACCTGCGCGTTCAGCAACGGTATGCATATCTTTATCTCCGCGACCCGAAAGATTTGCCAACACGATTTTGTCTTGTGCCAAAGTCGTCGCCAGTTTCGCGGCATACGCCAACGCATGGCTAGATTCCAGCGCTGGAATAATGCCCTCGATCCGGCAACAATCATGAAAAGCCTTGAGCGCTTCTTCATCCGTAATCGTCACATACTGCGCCCGACCGGAGTCCTTCAACCACGCATGCTCAGGCCCTACTCCCGGATAATCAAGCCCGGCCGACACTGAATGCGTCTCTATCACCTGACCGTTTGCATCTTGCAAAAGATAAGTACGGTTGCCATGCAACACCCCTGGAGAACCTGCCGTCAATGAAGCCGAGTGTTTGCCGGTTTCCAAGCCTTCGCCAGCCGCTTCCACGCCAATTAAAGCGACGTCTTTCAAATCGATATACGGATAAAAAATTCCCATCGCATTCGATCCGCCACCAACGCAAGCAACCACGGCATCGGGTTGACGACCAGAGACCTCGGGCATTTGCCACAAACATTCTTCACCGATGACAGCCTGAAAATCGCGCACCATCATAGGATATGGATGCGGCCCCGCGACGGTACCGATAATATAAAACGTGTTATCAACGTTTGCCACCCAATCGCGCATCGCTTCGTTCAAGGCATCTTTCAGAGTGCGAGAACCCGATTCCACTGGCACCACGGTCGCGCCTAAGAGCTTCATACGATAGACGTTTTGCGCTTGTCGCTTGACGTCGTCAGCCCCCATATACACTACACATTCCAGACCAAAACGCGCGCAAATCGTCGCCGTCGCCACGCCGTGTTGTCCTGCTCCGGTTTCGGCGATCACGCGTGGTTTGCCCATACGTTTCGCCAACAATGCTTGACCGATCACGTTATTGATTTTGTGAGCACCGGTATGATTTAAATCTTCACGCTTAAAATAAATCTGTGCCCCGCCCATCAGTTCCGACCAGCGCTTAGCGTGATAAATCGGCGAGGGTCGCCCGACAAAATGTTTCAATTCATAGCGAAATTCTTCCAGAAATTCAGCGTCATTTTGAAATTGGGCATAGGCCGCTTTCAATTCATTTAAAGCATGGGTCAGCGTTTCCGAGACGAAGCTGCCGCCGTACATGCCAAAGTGACCTTTGGTATCAGGAAAATGATAAGAGGCTGATTGATAAATGGCGGTTGGCGCCTGCGCGGCCAAAGACTGACGCTCGAATGTAGCGTCAATAGGAGACAATTCTTTCATAAACTTCCTTGGTGTTAGTTTTGATTATCTGCCAAACGCACGGCATGTATAAATGCCCGTACTTTGGCTGCATCCTTCACTCCTTTTGCCAGCTCGACACCACTACTGATATCGACTGCAAAAGGACGTACACGCGACACTGCATCAGTCGCGTTTTGTACGCTCAAGCCACCACTTAAAACGACCCGAGGCGCGAG
>JACQDW010000169.1 GCA_016200845.1 Burkholderiales bacterium
CAGGACTTACGCAAAATCGCCCCAGCGTTGTTGCGTCTCCTAGCCGTGCTACAGCACTGTCGTCGTCGGCGACGCCTAGCTGGGACGGTTTTGCGTAAGCCCTAAGGATTAAAGTCTGAGATGATCTGTTGTGCCAGTGCTTCAAAATTGGCGCTGGTGTTTCCTTCAAGAGAAAAGCACTTTGCCTGTTCTGCTTGTTTGTAATTGTGATTGGTGCCGCGGCGATAGCCAGGGTCATAGTGCGTGGCTAATAAAATCTCGACTAATTCTGGTAATCGATCTTGGTCAATTAAATCACACCAGCTATTGATCTTTTCTTTGCCATATAACGTGGTCAGACAGTGCAGTTGCTCTTTCAGTTTGGTTGGTGATTCTGTGAAGTGGGCGTAGTCGTCCAATAGAAATTCCACTCTCTGCGGTAAGCTACTTTCAACGCGCAGACAAGGTGATGCGCGCATGCTTTCCATGAGCGCGGGAGGGACATGCACATTGCCGATTTTTTTGCTTTCTGCTTCTAAAAATATGGGACGTTGTGGATCAAACTGGCGTAGTTGTTGCCATACCTGACTTTCAAAATATTTTTGCGCCGGTTGCGCTTGGGTCGGTAATCCGCCCAAGACTGAGCCACGATGGCAGGCTAGCTCTTCCAGATCCAAGACTTGCGCACCCTGATTGCGCATGGTTTGTAACAGCCGACTTTTTCCGCTGCCAGTCTCACCACATATGATGACAAAGTGGTGGGGGGCGACAATTTCTGGTAGCGATGCATTGACGAACTGACGATAACTTTTATAACCGCCATCTAATTGCGCGGCGTGCCAGCCTATCTTGTTAAGAATATGCGTCATCGATCCACTGCGATTGCCACCGCGCCAGCAGGTGATCAAGGGACGCCAGCTTTTGTCTTTGTCGAGGAAGAGTTGTTCGATGTGCTTGCCTATATTTTTTGCGACCAGTGCAGCACCAATTTTTTTTGCTTCAAATGCGCTGACTTGCTTGTAGAGTGTGCCGACTTTGATACGCTCTTCGTCGTTTAAAACTGGGCAGTTGATCGACCCGGGAATGTGGTCTTCAGCGAACTCGCCGGGGCTTCGGACATCGATAATGCAATCGTATTCTTGTGCGGTGTTCAGGTAGTCGGTAAAGCTAATCAGTGTTGGGAATTTCATTTCTTTAGTAATCTTTGTAATTGCGCCCATACATTGTTGAGCATGGTGGGATGCGCTTCTGCTTTTAAGTGGATGCGATCGGGTTGAAACATTTCTGGTTTGTCGGCCACACCCTGCAGGAAGAAGGGCACCAGATTGGCTTTGCTATCCTTTGCGACGCTGGCATACAGTGAGAAGAATTTGTCGGTATACGCTTTTCCATAATTGGGTGGAATTCGCATGGCAACTAACAGCACTTGTGCTTTTTCTGTCTGCACCATCGCGATCATCTCTTTGAGATTGGTTGCGGTAGCATCTAGCTCTAAGCCGCGTATTGCATCGTTGGCGCCTAATTCGATGATCACAATACTCGGTTGATGAATGCTAAGCAGTGCTTGCAAACGAGACTTGCCGCCAACGGTCGTTTCACCACTAATGCTCGCATTGATCACCTTATAATTGAACTTTTTCTCGTCTAATCGTTTCTCAAGCAGAGCGACCCAGCCAGTGCCGCGATCAATTCCGTATTCGGCAGATAAACTATCTCCCAGCACGAGGATGTTTTTGGGAGAGGAATTGGTTTGAGCTGAGCTTATTCCTGTCAACATGAGTAGCGCGACGACACACGCTTGTGTCAACCAACTTTGAAATTTTGAGAGCATCTTCATTTATGAACCTTTCTACAGAAAACCTCACTCCAGCAATTAAAGTCAGGCATTTATCGAAACGTGTGGCAGACGCAAGCGGCGAGCTAACAATTTTGCATGATATCGAATTTTCTGCATTTGCGGGAGAGACTTTAGCCATCGTTGGTGCTTCTGGTTCGGGAAAATCGACACTGCTTGGTATTTTAGCGGGTTTAGATACGCCAACCGAGGGAACTGTCGAATTAATGGGGCAAGATATTTTTGCCTTGACCGAAGATGGGCGTGCTTTGCTAAGAAAAAAACAGCTGGGTTTTGTTTTCCAGTCGTTTCAATTACTGATGCATTTAAACGCATTAGAAAACGTCATGTTGCCGCTTGAGTTGCGTGGCGATCAAGATGCTCGGGCCAAAGCGGAGGTGATGCTAGCGAAGGTGGGTTTAGGAAGTCGCTTAAAGCACTATCCCAAATTTCTGTCTGGTGGCGAGCAGCAAAGAGTCGCATTGGCACGCGCTTTTGTGACCGAGCCTCCTTTGTTATTTGCGGATGAGCCTACCGGAAGTTTAGACGCAGCGACGGGTGAAGCGATCATACAACTGATGTTTGAATTAAATCGTGAGCGTGGATCGACTCTGGTCATGGTGACGCACGACATGTCAATTGCGGAGCGTTGTCAGCGCATCTTAAGGATACATGCGGGGCGCTTGCTGGTGGAGTAAAAACGCTGCACGTCTAAGCAGCGTTTTTTATTGAATCGATTAGAAGTGATAAGACAGCACAGAGAAAACGGTCACAGGAGAACGCTGGTTGTTCAGCCAGCTTCGATCTGCGTCATTGTAAGAATGGCGGGCATTGACGCCAGTCGAGAGTGACCAGTTG
This sequence comes from Burkholderiales bacterium, assembly GCA_016200845.1. Taxonomy (GTDB): domain Bacteria; phylum Pseudomonadota; class Gammaproteobacteria; order Burkholderiales; family Burkholderiaceae_D; genus Undibacterium. The sequence continues at coordinate 2,672 of JACQDW010000169.1, forward strand.
TGGTTGATGTTCCAGTTCCAGCTTGCACCCAGACGTATTTCCGAGCGCGTCTTTGTACTCAGGCTAAATGCTGGGTAGTCCGCTAAGGAGCGAGAGTTTAAGCTGGCCCAGTTTGGATTTCCTGGCTTGATCCAGTTCACGCTGAAGTGGGCACTGAGGTGATGCTTGCGGTTGAATTTTTTGCCGACCTTTGCCGTCAGGCTAAATTGATTTCCGACTTCACGACCATCAAACTGAGTCAGGCGAGCGCTTAGCGCGTAGTTGGGATCAATTTGATAGTTTAAAAAGCCCGAGGTAGAGAATTGAGAATTCGACAGCGCTGCTTTAAATTCGTTTTTATCTTTACCGACCTGCCAAGCTTGATCCACACCTAATTCCAAACCGTATTGCAGTTTGTCGTTTTTGGAAAAATTAAACCGGGTTTGCCGAACAGAAGTAAATCCGCTGCCAGATTTATTCAGTTTGGAGATCGGTGCAATCTCAAATGCAGGATTAAATTCCACCGTCCCGTTATAACTGACTTGTGGCAAATACTGCGCCACGACATTATTGGGCACATAGGAGGTCGAGAAACGCTGCTCTGCAGCCTGAGCAGTTAATGTCGTACACAGAATACCGAAACAAAGTATTTTTCTCATGCTGTGACCTCTTTAAATGTGCAGCCACGCCAATGCGGCGATCCCCAGTCCGGCTGTTGCAACGGCGTACGAACCGTATTGCAGCCATTTTTTCTTCGTTAATAAAGCGATCGCCGCTAATGAAATGGCGATTTGTACTGCTGTCATTGACTGCGCCCAACGATGATGTTGATGCAAAGAGGCTTCGGAAGATTCTTCCAACTTGAGCACTTCGTGCTCCATTACTTCTGCCCCTTTTTTAATCTCTTCTTTCTCTTTCTTGTAGCGTTCGACTTCGCTCTTGTACTTTTCTACGTCCACGCCAGGTAAATTAATTGCCAGTTCAGCCAGATTCTGTTTGCTGGACTTGGACTGATAATAACTCCATTGGTTCGCGGCTTCAGTCTTCTTAATCGCTGCGCTGTTTTTATACATCGCGGCTGCATTTTGTGTTGCGCCGCCTTCATAGCCGATCAAAGCACCGACGGTTGCCATGATGGCTGTCATGACCGCAATTCGACTCGCGAAGTCGTCATTGCTATGCGCTGCATGTTCTAACTCGTGGTCGTGTGGACCATGTACATGAAATCCGTGTCCTGACATGGGGTCTTCCTATTTTCTTATGTATGTAACAATGGCATAGTGTAGCGTATTGTTTGCAGATACAAAACACTCTCGTTGCTTTTCTTGCCAAATATTTTCATCAATCTTTGGAAAGAACGCGTCACAGGCAAATTCTGCTTGAATCTCGGTGACGATTAATTTGTCGGCGAAACCCATTGCCTGTTGATAAATCTTCGCTCCTCCTATGATAAATCCTTCTTTTTCGCTTAATAACGCGATGGCATCTTGAATCGAGCTGACGGAATTGACGCCAGTGTGTTGCCAATTTTGTTGGCGCGATACCACAATGTTTTGGCGATTGGGAAGTGGCCTGCCTATTGACTCAAAGGTTTTGCGTCCCATGATGATGGGGTGTCCAGAAGTCGTTTTCTTAAAATGTGCCAGATCTTCAGGCAAATGCCAGGGAAGTTGATTGCCAATACCTATGCCTTGTTTGGCATCCGTGGCGACGATGATAGTAAGTTGTGCCATGGTTAAATCAGACCGCAACTGGTGCTTTGATATGGGGATGGAATTCGTAATCGCAGATTTCAAAGTCGTCAAAACGATACTCAAAGATGGAATCGGGTTTGCGATTGATTTTTAATTGTGGCAAGTGCAGCGGCTGACGCGTCAGTTGCAGGGCGACTTGTTCCATGTGATTACTGTATAAGTGGCAGTCACCGCCCGTCCAGATGAATTCACCGACTTCGAGACCAGTTTGTTGCGCCACCATGTGGGTCAGCAGGGCCTAGGAAGCAATATTGAAAGGCACGCCCAAAAAGATATCGGCGCTGCGTTGATAGAGTTGGCAAGAGAGGCGACCGTCTGCCACATAGAATTGGAAAAACGCGTGGCAAGGTGGCAGCTTCATGTGCGGAATATCGGCGACATTCCATGCTGAGACGATCAGGCGGCGCGAGTCAGGATTGGATTTGATTTGATCGATGAGTTGCGCGATTTGATCGACATGCCCGCCATCAGGCAAAGGCCAGCTGCGCCATTGTGAGCCATACACAGGGCCGAGGTCGCCGTTTTCATCGGCCCAGTCATCCCAGATCGAGACGCCGTTGTCTTTAAGATAGGCGATATTCGTGGAGCCAGCTAAAAACCAGATAAGTTCGTGGACGATGGATTTGATATGCAGCTTTTTAGTGGTCAGCAGCGGAAATCCCTGGCTTAAATCAAAACGCATTTGATGACCGAAGACGGAGACCGTGCCAGTGCCAGTGCGATCGGTTTTGACTTGTCCGTGTGCTTGCACGTGGCGCATAAAGTCGAGATATTGTTGCATACAGTTTTAGTTTTATTCGTAAAAAAGCCTTGTCAACAGACCCTGGACAAGGCTTGTGGATTGAGATGCGCGTGAGTATATCAGTGGTTGATCAGTTCTTCAGCGCTTTCCAGATTGCCCGGCGCTACCAAAGGAATGGTCATTTCGAATTTGGCTCCTTGATTCGGCTCACTGGTGACACGAATTTCTCCGCCAAGTACATTAGTAATAATGTTAAAGGTGATACTTAATCCTAAGCCGCTGCCACCCTTACCGAACTTGGTGGTGAAAAAGGGTTCAAAGATGCGTTTGATGATATTCGGTGGAATGCCTTTGCCCGAGTCTTCAAACATGATCAGTACGTGGTCACCCTGTTGCCGCGCCAGGCATCGCATATAGCCCTGACTCATGCCGTCGAGGCCATGAACTACGGCATTATTAACCAGGTTGCTGAACACTTGGCCTAAGGGGCCGGGATAGCTGTCAAGCTCAATATCGGCTGGGATATCAAGCTCCAGAGTGTAAGGGGTTTTGCGCAGGCTGGAATGCAAGAGAGCAGCGAGTTCTTGGAATACGACTGCCAGTGTAAATTTACGTCGTTGCGCACTTGATTGGTCGACCGCAACCTGCTTAAAGTCACCTACTAGTTGCGCGGCTTGTTGTAAGCCACGCATGAGTAATTTGCTTGATTCGTTGGCTGCAGTGAGAAAATGCGCGAGGTCGGAGCGTCGCATGCTGCCATCAAACATGACTTTTTCGATTTGGCGAGTTTCGTCACTTAGCGTGCTGGCGACCAATAAACAATTGCCGAGCGGGGTATTGAGCTCGTGCGCCACGCCAGCCACCATAGAACCTAAAGCAGCCATGCGTTCTATGCGTGCCAATTCGTTTTGCGCGCTATTGACGCTGGCTAAAGCCGCTTCCAGGTGATGGTTGGCGTTTTCTAATTCATGTGTACGCAAAC
>JACQDW010000175.1 GCA_016200845.1 Burkholderiales bacterium
GCGGCATAGCGGTCGATCAGATTGCCGCTGAGTCGGGCCGAGAGCACCTGATCTTTTTCTTCCCAGCTCACTGCATGGGCGGGCGAGCAAACGCCTTTGTTGTTCGGTGAATCTCCGGTGACATAGCTCGATAGCAAACAGCGACCCTCCACCATCACGCATAAACTGCCAAAGCCAAAGACTTCGATTTCTACACTGGTTTGAGGAATGATGCGGGCGATCTCTTGCAGACTTAAGACACGCGGCAAGACGACACGGCGTATGCCAAATTGTTCGCGCATCAGCTCGATCGCATCGACCGTGGTGGCCGAGGCTTGCACCGATAGATGCAAACGTAAATCAGGATGACGGTTGGCGGCATAGGCCATCAGGCCAGGGTCAGCGAGTATCACTGCGTCGGCGCCAAACTTCACCGCAGTATCAATCGCAGCGCGCCACTCTTGAGATTGGCGTGCCTGCGGATAAGTGTTGATTGCAAACAGCGCCTGTTTGCCGCGATGATGAACGTATTCCACGCCGCGCTGTATATCGGATTCGCTAAAATTGAGACCGCCAAAATTGCGGGCATTGGTCGCATTGCGCAAACCAAGATACACCGCATCCGCGCCCTGATCGATGGCGGTCTTAAGAGCAAGCAAGCTGCCAGCAGGCGCGACTAAGTCTATTGATTTCATGGGCAAGCATGGTAATCACCCGCTCCCCGTCCGTCTTTGTTCCAGGTCAATAAAAAAGCGCTTTTTTTCGACGCCGAGGCGCAGAGAGCGCAGAGAAACTGAATAGTGCTCTTTTCTCTGTGCTCTCTGCGCCTCGGCGGCAAAGCTTTTGGAATCAAACTATAATGACCCGCCTATCCCAACCTTGAAGGAGTCGTCATGAAAAAAGTCTTATCTCTGCTCGGTCTCGTTTCTCTCTCATTTGTGTTCGCCAGCAACGCCGCATTGGCAGATGCTCCCTTGGTCAAAAAATCAGCGCCCGGATTTTATCGCGTCATGCTCGGCGATTTTGAAATCACCGCTTTGTCCGATGGCACCGTGCCTTTGCCCGTCGATAAAATATTGACCAACACCGAGCCAGCTAAAACGCAAACTGCACTTGCTAAACATCATTTGAGTGCACCGGTCACTACCTCGGTGAATGCCTATCTGATCAACACCGGCAGCAAATTGGTGATGATCGATGCGGGTGCCGGGCGTATGTTTGGCCCCACTTTGGGACGCTTGCTGATTAATTTGAAAGCGGCAGGGTATGCGCCCGAACAAATCGACGAAATCTACATCACACACATGCATGGTGATCATGCCGGTGGATTGTTAAGTGGTGATCTGGCCGCGTTTCCCAATGCGGTAGTGCGCGCCGATCAACATGACGCTGATCATTGGTTGAGCGAAACGGCAATGAATAAAGCCGCTCCAGACAATCGCGGTGGCTATAAAAATGCGATGAAAGCGTTTGCACCTTACATCGCCTCAGGCAAGTTCAAGCCGTTTGAAGGCGATACCGATTTAGTCGCTGGAGTGAAAGCCATCGCAGCGCATGGACATACGCCGGGACACAGTATTTATCTGATCGAGAGTCAGGGCAAAAAACTGATGTTGTGGGGCGACTTGATGCATGTCGCCGCTGTTCAGTTTGAAAATCCTTCGGTCACCGTCTCGTTTGATTCTGATAGTAAGGCAGCGATGGCAGAGCGTAAAAAAGCGTATGCGGAAGCAGTTAAAAACGACTTCATGGTCGGTGCTACTCATTTGTCTTTCCCTGGACTTGGGTATTTGCGCGGTGAGGGCAAGGGCTATGTCTGGATTCCCTTGAACTATCAAAATCTGGAATAAAATTAAATCGCGAAAAAAAGCCGGACATTGCGGATGTCCGGCGTGGAATCTAGTGGCTTTGCGAACGGCTCAGGGTAAGAATAGTTGAAAACGCGCGCCGTTCTGATTGGATAAAACAATTTTGCCCTGACGCCCGGCATTTTCGTGCAAACTGAGCACTCTTTGCGCGAGTCGCAAGCCCAATCCTGTCCCTTCGCGGCTGATCGAGCTGGCGCTGTCAGTGTCATCAAGCACGCTCTGAGGATAGCCGTCACCATCATCTTGCACACAAATTTCCAATTCCTGATCATGGGCCATGACGCTGATGATAATCTGAGCGTGCGCAAAACGCAGCGCATTTTGTAAGGCGTTCGCCAACACCATTTGAATCAGATTGTTATCGTAAAACCATAGCTGCGGTGCTTGATCGAGTACCAGTTGAATCTGGATTTTTGCCTGTGATTCTGCACTGCGAGGATGGGCGCTGAGTAAATTGGTGATCAGCTCGTGCGGATCTTGTGCGTCGATTTGTGGATCGAGCATATGATTTTCAGATTTATAGAAACACAGAAGTGCGCTTAAGGCATGTGAGGCTTTGAGCGCGACGTGCATACTCGCATGATCTCCGCGCTCCTCGGCATCATTGGCGAGTCGGGTCAAATGGTTTTTGACGTCGTGTATCGTCAATGCGGCGATGCTGGCGAATAATTCGTTGCTGGCTGGAGGTGTACTCATCCTGTCGAGTCCATGTTGTATTTGTGGTGCACTTTACTTTGCAGTGATGCGATCTCAGTCAATTTGGGATAGTGCTTGTTTTGTTTGGTGACGGCGTCTTGAAAAATCCTTGCCTGATTCGCTTTGGCCGGATCAAAGCCATGTACGAACATATCCATCAATATTGAAAGCGCGGCGTTAGAAACGATTTGTAGATTATTAGGGAGGCGTAGCGCCGCTTCAGTGAGCATGTGCGCAGCTTCGGTATAGTCACCGGATTTTGCCTTCTTAACCGCGTCATTATTGAGGTTAACAACCTCTTTGACTGAACGCTCGATCAATTCTTTAGCCGCTTCGTTGCCACCATGACCCTTAAACATGATCGCGATCTGGGTATGCAAGCGATGCGAATCAGGATTGTTTTGAACCACAGAGCGCAAAATTTCCATCGCCTCAAATTCTTTGCCATTGGTAAGGCAAGCCTGAGCGATCGCCATACTAGTTGCTTCGGGTAGTTTTTCTGGAGAATATTCGAGTGCTTGTTGCAAGGCTTTTTTTGCCAGATCGTGATGGCCAGCTTTCTTATGCGTCGTGGCTTCAAGTGCTGCAACTAAGAGCAAGTCGGACGGCTCCTTAAAATTTTCACGAGCTTCTTTTAATACGCCGACGGATCGTTCCAATTCGCCAAGCTCATTGAGTGCATTGGTCAATTTCGCAAAGTCACGCGTATCGCGCAGCGGTGAATTTTTGGTTTGTTTAACGACCACACTCAAAGCCTTATCGACGCGAGAGAAATCGCCCGTCTCTTCCGCCAGATTCGCGATAGAGCGTTGCCGCGCCAACGAGTGCGGAGCGATCTTGCAGGCGTTTTCTAACACGACTAAAGCTTTCTCACTATTGCCAGTTTCGATGTGGATTTTGCCCAGCAAATCATAGGCGGCGAGAAGCTTAGGATTTTCTTTAATGATGTCTTCGAGCAGGTGTTCTGATTGCTCTGGCTGACCTTTACTCTTTAAGGCTTTTGCTAAACCTAATTTTGCCCAAGGCATGTCGCGCATTTTTAAGGCGTCTTGATAGAACATGATTGCTTCATTGATGTGATTCATCATCAACAGCGCGTTGCCCTTGATACGCATGGCATCGATCATGTATTTGTCTTTGCAAAAAATGATGTCATCGCAAGCGTGGATAATCCCTTGCCAGTCGCCCGCGTCTTGCAGACGATCGATTGCGGCCAGGCGCGATTTTCTTTCTAAGAGCTTCTCTAGTCTGATCTTGAGTGTTTCACCGGTAAATGGCTTGAGCAAATAATCGTCAGGCAAACACTCGGCAGCTGTGATCACGCTATTAAAGCCAGTCTCGGCAGTGATCATGATGAAAAGGGTAGCGCGGCTGATGGTATTGGTGTTGCGCAGATATTCAAGGAACTGCTGGCCATCGGTATTGCCGCCAAGGTAGTAGTCACACAAAATGACATCATAAGTGCGCTGAGAAATGAAATTCAACGCTTCCTTGACAGTGCCAGCTAGATTGACATTAGTGATACCCAAAGCCTGCATCTGATTACGCATAGTCGTGCGCATATCAGGCATATCATCCAAGACCAAAATTTTTCGATCCGTAAATGAGATTGGTGCTGCGTGCGTGCTGGAAAAAGAATTAGCCATAGTGATTCACAGATCCTGTAAAAATCAACCGCAAACTAACAATTCAAAGCGCAATCAGTCAAAGAAGAGGGCGTTGCTACATTTTAGTCCTCTTGTGGATCATGACACGAAATTGCAAAAGCAGCAGAATCGCAAATATGCAAAAAGAACTTCCCTTCAAGCAATAGTATCTACGATTGTGTGTGGAATGACAAATAAATTTGTGGCGCGCATAGCAAAAAGCCTCTTGATTTCTCAAGAGGCTTTAAATACTGTTGGTGCCGAGAGCCGGAATCGAACCGGCACGCCTTGCGGCGCTGGATTTTGAGTCCAGTGCGTCTACCAGTTCCGCCATCTCGGCAACGCATGAACAGAATTATGACAGGCTGCCGCACATTTTGCAAGCGGGTGAGGGAAATTGCTGTTATATTTTATGGTTCTGCTCTCGAAATCGCGCTCTTCGAGTATGGCCCGCCACCCCAATTTCCTGCATTTTTCTTCGTTTGCTAGTTTTTCTTTTTGCGATAAAGCGTGAAATATTCGTCTTTGTCCGCAGCGCGTCGGCCTTCCCATACCAGCTCCCAGTCGCCAGGAAATTCTTTTTCCATATTGCTTTTATCTTTTCCCTGGAAGCGGCGGTTGCCTTGCGTCAGTAAGAGTTGGCATCCTTGTTCAGAAAATCCTGCGAAATGAATTTTGCCAAAATATGCGAACGAGGCGCGTTGTGATGCGCCCAGATTGCTGGCGATACAGTTGTACGGGGTGCTGATGCTGTTGGCTAATTCTTTGGCGACGACAGAGTAGCTGACGCGTTGGTTGATGAAAGGCATCCACAAGGACATCAGCAATAGCCAGCACAGAATAACGCCACCGCTGGAAAGCACCACCGCGCGCCATAGCACGGATGGCTGGCGCGAGATACGCCAGTAGACGATGCGGAACCAGATGATGTTGATGATGAGTGCGACTAGCAGGCTAAATACATTGAGTTCGGGAATATAGCCCGGTGCCAAACTAAGTAATTTTTGGCTGCTGCGTTGCGGCCAGCCAGTTTGCATGGCGAACCAGCCAAACCAGAATAGCCCCGCGACACCGGTCATCACCATCACAGCAAACCAGTCCACGGCATTGATGGCGCTGCGCTTCATGGTCGGTAGTCCAAAGGCGGCGAGGATGGCGAGTGGCGGCAGAAGCGGCAGCAAATAGCCTTCTTCATGCGTGCGATTGAGCAGCGCTAACAGAGTGAAGGTCAGAAAAAACGCCAGCGGCAGCGCGATGTGTAAAGTGCGTTCTTGTTTGCGCCAGGCGTAGATTGCCCATGCGGCAAACGGCCATGCCGGCCAGGCGAACCAGATGCCATAGCGGAAAAAGTGGATGAGATTTTCAATTAATGGGAAGCCGAGCTGACGATAATTCCATTCCATCCAGCCGCGCAAAGGCGAACTGGCATATGGCTGAACGGCATTGAGTGTGATGAGCCACAGCGCGACGATGGCCAGCGCAACTGGCAAACTAAGTGCGATGAAGTAGCCTATCAGCTGTTGACGGCGACACAAGCACAAGACGATGAGCGCACACAGGATGCCGAGAGGGATCACCCAGCCACGATTTAAGACTAAGAGTCCGAGTGCCACGCCGAGTAAGAGGGCGCTGCGTTTTTGGGGTGCATCAAAAAAGCGCACACAAAGATAGAGTGCGCTGGAAATGAGTGCTAATTGTAAGGGGCCGGTGCTGGTGGTGTGACTGGGGATGAGTAAGCCCAAGCAGGCGAGATAAATCAGGAGCGCACCATCGGCCAGCGTGCGGCCAAAATCGCGCGGCTCAGGTTGACCACCAAAGGCGAGTTTGAGAGGTTGCGCTTCGTTACGGCGACCCAGCAAATAAGTGCTGTACCAGACAGCGGTGGCGCTCAGCATAAATGCGAGACCGCTGGAGATACGCGCCGCCATAGGATCGCCAATTAAGCCACCAAATAATTTGATGCACAGTGCGCCCAGCCAAAACGCTAGTGGACCTTCATCGGGCATAGCAAGCCCTACTATATGCGGCCACAGCCAATCATTGAGCGAGCCATGCGCCATGGTCCACATCACGCCAAAGCTGGCAGCATCCACGCCTTTCCAGGGATCGCGACCGATCAGTCCCGGTAAGATGTATAACAAGCAGAGCAAAAAAATGCTCCAGCGGGGCAGGGCGATAGTGGCAGAGGCGGGCAGACGGACAGGCTTCATAGTCGTGAGCGGGGCGATAAAATTCGATGATCCTAGAAACGGTAGTTGGACGGGTTCAAGTGTGCATTTTTCCGCGTTTCTGGCAAGGCGTGACGACGACGC